>CAIKLQ010000938.1 GCA_903828255.1 uncultured Verrucomicrobiota bacterium | reverse complement strand
GGAGTTTCTGCCCGCCAAGCCTGGACGGCGCAACTGATTTCAGGACCTCGCCCGAACGATCACTGCACCTTGCGCGTTCAATTCCAGGTGCAAGGTTGCGTTCCGCACTTTCGGATTCGCCACGCGCCAGCGCGCCAGCGGAACGGCGACGCGGTTCTCTATCACCCGTTGCAGCGGCCGCGCGCCGAAGCGATGGTCGTAGCCGGCGCGAGCGAGGGCGGTCACGAGTTGTTCGGACCAAGTCAGGTTGAGGTTCGCCGCGGCCAGGCCTTCACGCGCCGCCAGTTCAGAAAGTTCCTTGCGGGTGATGCTTTCAACTTCGGCGGGCGCGAGTGACTTGAAGGCAATCACGCCATCCAGCCGGTTGAAAAACTCCGGGCGGAAGAACTTCGCGACTTCTGATTCGTAGCTCGGCCCGGCTTGGGCGGAAAAACCCGCCGAACTGGTCGCGCTCGATCCCAGATTGGAAGTCATCAGGATGATGGCGCTGCGAAACCAGGTCACCCGACCGAAGCGATCCGTGATCCGGCCCTCATCCAGCAAGCCCAGCAACACGTCAAAGACCTCGGGCGTGGCCTTCTCGATTTCATCGAACAGCACCACGCCGAACGGTTGCCGGCGCACGCGCTCGATCCAAGCGGCGGGCCGGCCCTCGGGGTTCTGCAACAAGCGTTGCGCCGCGCCCCAGCCGCCGTACTCGCTCATATCCAGGCGCACCAAGCGATCCTTCGCGCCGCCCGCACCGAAGCAGAATTCCACCAGCGATTTCGCCAGCGCAGTTTTGCCCACACCGGTTGGCCCGCAGAACAACAGCACGCCAAGTGGCCGACCGGGATCGGTGAGACCGGTCTTGATGGAAGCGATCAATCGCGCCGCCGACGTGACGGCGTCTGGCTGTCCGATGATCTGCGCGGTGAAACGGTCTTTCACTTCCGCTATCGGCAGGAGCAATTCGTCGCGCAGAAAAATCTCCGGCAATCCCGTCAATTTGACGAACTGCGCGATTACCTCCTGCGTCGTAACGGAGCGCGGGCCTGTGACCCGCAGCGGGGCCGCCAGCTCAACGCGCTGCGGGTCACCGCCCCGCGCACCGCTCGAAAGTTTCCGGGAATTCTCCCCGAGCTTGCGGATAAAATTCGCCGCCGGTCCGGGAAACGTCGTGTAAGGTTGGAAGCGCTTGAACAGCCGATGCGTCAACGCCGCCACGCCGGGCTCCACTTCCAGTTTCGCTGCCGCCGCGTGCGTCGTGATGATGCGTTGGAGCACCTGCTCCGCCGTCGCGTCGTCGAACGCGGGCACTTCGACGATCTGAAAAGCGTCCAGCAACCCTGGCAGCAACCGGCGACACGCCTGCACTTCCTCCGGCGTCGCCTCCGCCGCCAGGCGGAATTCCCCGCGCTGGAGATACGGCAGCAGAAACGCCCCCACGCTGTCGCCCGCGCCCTGACCGCCGACCTGCAACAACTCCAGCAGATTCTCTGCGCAGAAGACGCCGGAAATCGCGTGCAGTTGATTGATGAAGCTCTCGCAACGTTTCTCCCACTCGCCCAAGTAACGCATCCCGGCGATCAACCGCGCCGCGCTGCCGCGCCAAAACCGATACGTCCGCAGTTCGCGCTCCGACTGCTCGTCATCGGCATCCTCGGATTCACCGGATTGCGTGCGCGCCTGGCGGGCAATGCGCTTGACGGCATCGGCCAGCAGCGTGGATTTGCCCACGCCGGATTCGCCCACCAGCAACACGTTCACCTTTTCGCTCGTTAGTTTGCGGGCCAGCGTTTCCGCCAGCACTTCCCGTCCGTAGGCTGCCGACGCGGCGGATTTCCGTCCCGCATCGTGCAACAGCGGATCGGCGACCGTGAACAGAATCTTCAACTCCGGCCGATCCGCCGGCGCGACCCGCCGCACGCGCTCACCGACGAGGCGAATGGTCACTTCTTCCAACGAACATTCCGCCGGCGGCAGGCACGCGGCCAATTGCGCGGGCGTGAACCCTTGCACCGCATCCTTCACGTAATGCGCGATCAAGCCCTTGAGATCGGCGGCGTCCTGGAAATTGAACTGCACCTGGAGATGCGGCACGACGCACAGCCGCAAGCCGCTTTCCTGTTTGCCCGTGACGCATGGCACGCGCAACCAGACGGCATCCGGACTGGGAATGATTCGCTTGCCGGATTTGTATTGGGGCCGCACCTCGACCTTCACCTCGATGAGCGAAGTTTCCTTGAGGTCCGGATCAACGCCCCACGGCTCGTGCTCCGCGCGCCAGTCGAGCAACTCCTTCAACTGCCTCAACGCCTCCGGCTTGGTGGGTGCATTGGAACCGGCCGTTTCCAGATCGCCGACCAGCGC
>CAIKLQ010000937.1 GCA_903828255.1 uncultured Verrucomicrobiota bacterium | reverse complement strand
GGAGTTTCTGCCCGCCAAGCCTGGACGGCGCAACTGATTTCAGGACCTCGCCCGAACGATCACTGCACCTTGCGCGTTCAATTCCAGGTGCAAGGTTGCGTTCCGCACTTTCGGATTCGCCACGCGCCAGCGCGCCAGCGGGACGGCGACGCGGTTCTCAATCACTCGTTGCAGCGGACGCGCGCCGAAGCGATGGTCGTAGCCGGCGCGGGCCAAGGCGGTCACGAGTTGCTCGGACCAGGTCACGGTGAGGCTCGCCGCGGCCAAACCTTCGCGCGCTGCCAGCTCAGAAAGTTCCTTGCGGGTGATGCTTTCAACTTCGGCGGGCGCGAGTGACTTGAAGGCAATCACGCCATCCAGCCGGTTGAAAAACTCCGGGCGGAAGAACTTCGCGACCTCTGATTCGTAGCTCGGCCCGGCCTGCGCGGCGAAGCCCGCCGAACTGGTCGCGCTCGATCCCAGATTGGAAGTCATCAGGATGATGGCGCTGCGAAACCACGTCACGCGCCCGAAGCGATCCGTGATCCGGCCCTCATCCAGCAAGCCCAGCAACACGTCGAAAACCTCCGGCGCGGCCTTCTCAATTTCATCGAACAACACCACGCAGAACGGTTGCCGGCGCACGCGCTCGATCCAGGCGGCGGGCCGGCCCTCGGGGTTTTGCAACAAACGTTGCGCCGCGCCCCAGCCGCCGTATTCGCTCATGTCCAGGCGCACCAAGCGGTCCTTCGCGCCGCCCGCGCCGAAGCAAAATTCCACGAGCGATTTCGCCAGCGCAGTTTTGCCCACACCGGTCGGGCCGCAGAACAACAGCACCCCCAGCGGGCGGCCCGGATCGGTGAGCCCGGTCTTGATCGAGGCGATCAATCGCGCCGCCGCCGTCACGGCGTCGGCCTGTCCGATAATCTGCGCGGTGAAACGGTCTTTCACTTCCGCAATCGGCAGGAGTAATTCGTCGCGCAGAAAAATTTCCGGCAATCCCGTCAGCTTGACGAACTGCGCGATCACTTCCTGCGTCGTAACGGAGCGCGGGTCTGTGCCCCGCAGCGGGGCCGCCAACTCAGCGCGCTGCGGGTCACAGACCCGCGCTCCGCTCGAAAGGCTCCGGGAATTCTCTCCGAGTTTGCGGATAAAATTCGCCGCCGGTCCGGGAAACGCCGTGTACGGTTGGAACCGCTTGAACAGCCGATGCGTCAAAGCCGCCACGCCCGGCTCCACTTCCAGTCTCGCCGCGGCGGCGTGCGTCGTGAGGATGCGCTGCAGCACTTGCTGCGCAGTGGCGTCGTCGAAAGCGGGCACTTCAACGATCTGGAAAACATCCAGCAACCCTGGCAGCAACCGGCGACACGCCTGCACTTTCTCCGGCGTCGCCTCCGCTGCCAGGCGCAATTCACCGCGCTGGAGATAGGGCAGCAGAAACGCGCCGACGCTGTCGCCCGCGCCCTGACCGCCCACCTGCAACAACTCCAGCAGATTCTCCGCGCAGAAGACGCCGGAAATCGCGTGCAGTTGATTGATGAAGCTCTCGCAACGTTTCTCCCACTCGCCCAAGTAACGCATCCCGGCGATCATTCGCGCCGCGCTGCCGCGCCAAAACCGATACGTGCGCAGTTCGCGCTCCGAATTCTCAGCATCGTTGTCGTCGGATTCACCGGATGGCGTGCGCGCCTGGCGGGCAATGCGCTTGGCGGCATCGGCCAGTAGCGTGGATTTGCCCACGCCAGATTCGCCCACGAGCAACAAGTTGACCTTTTCGCTCGCCAGTTTGCGAGCGAGCGTTTCCGCCAGCACTTCCCGACCATAGGCGGCCGACGCGGCGGATTTCCGTCCTGCATCGTGCAACAGCGGATCGGCGACTGTGAACAAGATCTTCAACTCCGGCCGATCCGCCGGCGCGACCCGCCGCACGCGCTCACCGGCGAGGCGAATGGTCACTTCCTCCAACGAACATTCCGCCGGCGGCAGGCACGCGGCCAATTGCGCGGGCGTGAACCCTTGCACCGCATCCTTCACGTAATGCGCGACCAGGCCCTTGAGATCGGCGACCTCCTGAAAATTGAACTGCACCTGGAGATGCGGCACGACGCACAGGTGCAGGCCGCTTTCCTGTTTGCCCGTGACGCACGGCACGCGCAGCCAGACGGCATCAGGGCTGGGAATGATTCGCTTGCCGGACTTGTATTGGGGCCGCACCTCGACCCTCACCTCGATGAGCGAAGTTTCCTTGAGATCGGGATCAACGCCCCACGGCTCGTGCTCCGCGCGCCAGTCGAGCAACTCCTTCAACTGCCTCAACGCCTCCGGCTTGGTGGGTGCATTGGAACCGGCCGTTTCCAGATCGCCGACCAGCGCAGCGGTGAACGCGCCCGCGGCATCGCGCCACGTCAGGACTGGATATTGGTAGGTGGCCATGAGTCAAATCTGTAGCGACCGGACAGCTCTCCCTCTCCCCCGCCGAGGGGGAGAGGGCCGGGGTGAGGGGGCACGAATGAGGATAACCATGCGAATCGCGGGCGAAAGTCCCCTCACCCTGACCCTCTCCCCTTCCGAAGGGGAGAGGGAATCTGCCGCAGTCATCCGTGGGTTATTCCACCGTTGTTTCAATCTGGCGTAGCCCATGAATCAACTCTCCAGTTTCTCCGCCACCTCAGCCGGAAGCGGCAGCGCCGACAACAGCAGCGCGCGAAATTCCTCGGCGGAAGGCTGCGCGGACACGACCACGCCCGTGCGAAAATCCGTCAGCGTTTTGTTTTCGACTACCCGCTGAATCACTGGCCCGAAGGCATCGGTTTCGAGCGCGTCAATCGAGCCGGCCAGTTCCTTCGCCCGCGCGCGGGCCGCAGCCTCGGTTGTGGCAGATTCAACCGTCATGAGGATGAGGCCCGTTCCACCGTCGGCGCGGCGTGTGAGGATACTCAGGGAATTATCCAGCGCGCACGAATCGGCTTCCCTCTCCCCTTCGGAAGGGGAGAGGGCCAGGGTGAGGGGAGCTTTGGATGTTGGGTGTTGAATGTCGAATGTTGGATGTTCGGCGCTCTCCACCGTTTCCCCCTCACCCCGGCCCTCTCCCCCTCCGCGGGGGAGAGGGAGACTGCTTTCCGCAGCCTTGGGTTTTTTCGTCCGCCCCATGGGACTCGCAGCAGCGTTCCTCGGCGCGGAAATGAAAGGACGAACGTTGATTCCCTTGATGAAAATCGCCTGCGTTCGCCCGCGAGGCTCCTCGAAGATCGCCTTGAGCAACAGTTCCTCTTTCGACTCATGCTCAAACAAAGCTGCGGCGGAAGCGCCCCAGAGTTGCCCGAGACAGTCGGCGTAAGCCTTGGCGATTTGGAACATCGCTCCGCTGTCGCCGGGGACACACGCGCGGAAAACCAGCAAGGTGCCGCCGGGCTCCGGTGGTTGTGTGGCGAGCATTTCGAGCAGCGCGATCTCGCGCAGCAGCGCGGTGAGCGCTGAATCCGGAACGTCCACGGGATCGGCGTCCAAGTCGGCCAGGTCGTGCTGAAGCATGACCGCGGCGCGCTGGCGGGCCAGGCGCGGGTTGCCGGAGACCCATTGCCGGACCACGACCTTCACTGGTCGCGCGCGCGGCAGCCGGTGCGGTTGTGCCGCCTGGCGTGGCGGATTTTCCGCGCGCTCGGCGGCTTGCGCCAGACGCTCCACTCGTTTGAAATGCTCCCGGCAGTAAAAATATCGCTCCTGCTCTGGCGGCAACTTGCCCAATTCAATCGTCCCAGCGGGCGCGTCCTTTTCCAAATCCGCTTCGATGCGATCCAGCGCGGCATAAACGCCGTCGAGAACTTTCGCCGCCCACGTCGCGTGAGCCGCCACCGTCCGGGGCTGCGCAATAATCTCCGGCCAGAGCACGGAGCGTGGCACAGGATTCAAATCCTTCAGGCTGACGGCGAAGCCATCGCCCTTCGTCGCCAGATTGGCGAGCATCGGATTTCCCGGCGGCAACGACACGAGCAATTCCGCCAGCGGTTGGGCCACCTCGCGCTCGACGACGCGCTTCAACGCCCGCGCGCCGAGTTGCGGATGATGGCCCAGTTCCACCAGGCGCTTCATCGCGTCGGGCGTGATGTTCAGCAAGCTGTCGCGCCGCCGCAGCCCGTCGCGCGCCAGCAAGCCGCTGATCAACTGCTGCGCGATGCCTTCCAGATGCGTGCGATCCAGCGCGCGGAACGGAATGATCCGGTCCAGCCGGTTGAAGAATTCCGGGCGAAAGAACTTTTCCGCCGCCGCAACATAGACCTCGTCCTCCGCTTCCGCCCCGGCGTCCCCCGCGCCGAAGCCGAGCCGCGCCCGGGCTTCCCGCGCGCCGAGATTCGACGTGAGCAAAATCACCGCCTGCGTGAAATCCGTCACGCGGCCCAAGGCGTCGGTCAACCGGCCTTCATCGAGCACCGCGAGCAGCAGATCAAAAACTTCCGGCGCGGCTTTCTCGATTTCATCGAACAACACCACGCTGAACGGCTGGCGGCGCACGACGCTCGTCAGCAGCCCTTCCGGATCGCGCGGTGAACCAGTGAGCCGCGAGGCGGACGCGCCATCGACGTATTCGTTCATGTCGTAGCGCAGCAGCCGCTCGCCGCTGCCGAAAAGAAATTCCGCGAGAGTTTTGGCGGCCTGGGTTTTGCCCACGCCCGTTGGGCCGAGCAACAGCATCGTGGCGAGCGGACGCCGCGGATCGTTGAGCCGCGCCTTGAGCGTGACGAGCACGTCGGCGAACGCTTGCAGCGCGTGATCCTGACCCACGACGCGCGCCTGCAACTTCTCGACGATCCGCCCGCGTTCCAGCGAGGAGTGGCCATCGAGCATCGCGATTTGCAGGCCGCTCTGTTGGTGAAACTCCTCCAACGCCAACTCGCGCGTCACCCGCCCGCCCGCAAAACGCACCGCGAGCCGCTTCAAGAACCCCGCCGCCTTGCCGGGAAACGCGGCATCGGTCG
>CAIKLQ010000936.1 GCA_903828255.1 uncultured Verrucomicrobiota bacterium | reverse complement strand
GCGCAGCGTTCGGAACTGGAAATCAGTCTCCGGAGCGATTGACGTGGCCGCAGGCGCCGCCGGGCCCGGCGCGCGCGCCGGAGCGGGAACTAAACTGGCGTTCCGCCAGCCCGCCTTTGCCCTCATCAATCTGAGGTCTGAAAATTCCTCGTCCCCGCTGAAGCCCAGGCACTCCGCAGCGCCGCACTGGCAAGCGTGATTGCAATCCGTTCCGCCGCCACCTCCGCCTCACAATTCGGCGCAACTGGGATTGAAACCGCCCGCGCTGATGGACGACACGATGGCCGCTTGCAGGTTCCAGTTCGGCTTCTGTCACGAATGGGGCACGAGCAGCCAGCCGCGCGGCTTGTCAATCGCCACCACCGAGCGGTCTTCGTACCGAATCGGGATCGGCGCCACCCCGGGCAGATCAATGAAATTTGGCTTCGCGACGTGCCCACGGCAGGGGTCCGGGCGCGAAGCGCCAGCTTCGTCGCAGCGAGGTGAGGCGCGGAAAAAGGCCGCCTCTTCCCGACCCACGAAGGAACCCCACAGGGCGGGATCATCTCGCCCCTACTGGCTAACCTGACCTTGGACGGGCTGGAAGAAGCCATCCGCAGCGGGATCAAAATCCGACGCGATCAGGTCAACTTCATCCGTTACGCGGATGACTTCATCGTGACAGCCCGCACGAAAGAAACCCAGGAACAGATCGTCAAAACCGCGGTGATCGCCTTTCAGGCCGCGAGAGGATTGGCACTCTCCGAACAGAAGACGACGATCACCCACATCGAAGCGGGGTTTAGCTTCCTAGGCCAAAACGTGCGCAAATACAAAAACAAGCTGCTCATCAAACCCGCCAAGGACGGGGGGAAGGCGCTGGTGCAGAAACCCCGCGAAACCCTCAAAGGCACGCACGGACAAACCGCCGCGACGCTGATCCGAAAGCTCAACCCGATGCTTCGGGGCTGGGCCAACTATCACCGCCACGTCTGTTCGGGCAAGACCTTCGGGACGCTGGATCGAATCGTCCATCATCAAGTGCTGCGCTGGGCGCGGCGGACGCATCCCGACAAATCCTATGGCTGGCTGAAGCGCAAATACTACAACTCCGGAGGAGGGTTTGGGTTCTCCGCCCGGATCCGGACTCGCACCGGCGAAAGCCGGGTGCTGCGTCTGTATTCCATCGCCAAGACAGTGATTGAGCGCCATATCAAAGTCCGGGGAGAAGCCAATCCCTACGACCCGGAACACACCGAGTATTTTGAGCGTCGCCGCTGCTTTGCGTGGCGGACTTTGCCCTGCGGAAAGGCTGGTCAAGTCCTAGCTGCGGGAGTATAAGGTAACTCAAGATGCTCAAATTAAGCCCAACGATTGCCGGGATGCCCCGCACGGGCGCGTCCTCAGAAAGGCCCGAGCCGTGTAAAGGGAACCTTTCACGCACGGTTCTTAGGGGGGCGTGGGCGGGCTAACCGCCCGCGCCTACCCGGTGCCACATCGTGCGTTATGCCAAAATCGGGCATCAAGATTGTTGCGGAGACACCAGGAACTGGCCCTGAGTTGAAGAAGGGCGACCGGGTGCGGCTTCGATACGACATTCAACTCAATCGCGGAGACTTTCTGGCGAGAGACCGAGACGAGATTTGGACGCTTGGAGACAGAGAGGCAGTCGCGGGATTTCGCTATGGCTTGGATGGGATGCGCGCCGGAGGCTCACGCCGATTCAGAGCGAGTCCGCATTTGTGTTACCGTGACGAGGAGCTTGCGGCCATACCGAAGAATGCAGTGCTTATTTTTGACATCAAGTATGTGGAGATTGTGGCCTCCTGATAAGCTGTTGCATAACCTGTTGAGCCGCAGAGTCTGCCTTTGTCAGCTTATCGGGTTATTGCCCCGCCCCGGAAGCGGGTGGAGTGCTAACCAGATCACTACAGCCAACGCCGGATGGCGCGTTCCGTTCCGCTTGCGCGGTTCACATCCTCGGCTCGGCGTGGCTGAGTAATGGCGTTCGGCGGCGAGAAAGAGTCTATGAATGAGATCATCACCAGCAGAAACACGGTGCGCATAGAAATTAATGCGGTGGACTTTGTTGCGGCGTGGCTCCAAGGTGCAGGTCTGTTTTTCCGAAGCAAGCCCAGGCACCTCGTCACAGCCTTGCCTATACGGGCTACCCGGACGAATACCTTCTAGGTTCAAAGGTTGGGCTCGGTTGGACAGGCGGTGCCGCCAACCAACGAGGTTGTTACAGTTGCTGGAAGTTCGCGTTTCAGACGAGCCAGGCTATTCCGCTTCCACAGTTACGTTCCAATCCTCGAACTCCACCGTGTATTGCTTTTGATCGGGGGCGCCAGCGGCCAATCCTAGATCCACTGAGGCTCCTAGACCGGGAATTGGGTTCGTTTGGCGTTTGATGATCCACGTCTTGCCGTCCAAACTGACCGCGCCGGTAAAGCGATTGCCATGTCGCTCCAACCGGACCCAGATCGGAGTGGCGGTGAATTCCGGCAGGTTTTCACTCGCGGCCTTGTGCATGCAGCCATCACCGAACTCGTCATATTCCATGCCCGCTCGTCCCGGGGTACTGAACATGAGGACCGAACCTTTGCTGCCGCGATCCACATCGAAGCTCTGGCTCAGGTCGTTGCGAACAAATAGGCCGGCCCGATACCATTCACTGGTACGGGTTCCAAAAGCCGTAATTTTGGCGGTGGACACGAAGTCGCCGGTCAGTCGTTTCAGATAAACCGTCGCATAGGCGTCTTCGGCATGGTAGAAATCCCAACCGCTGGCTTTGATGACATAGTGGTTTTTTACCGAATCAAACTCGACCTTGGCGGGGTGGGCTTTGGGGGAAATATAGGTGTGCAGTTCCTGCGGCTCCAGTTTTAGCTTTCTGCTGCGGGCAACCTTTAGCATCACCTCTTCACTGTTGCCAATCCGAATTGGATACCGCCCGATCGCGGGAGCGAAGTCAAAGTGAACCTCCCGGGATTCCAGGCTCTTCAACTCAATCGGTTGGCTGCCGATCTCCTTGCCGGCGGCCAGGAGCGGCACGGTGGCCTGAATCGAGTTGGATTCCAAGTTGACGGCCCGGGCCGTGACGCGGAGCGATTCTCCGGCGAGCAGGCTTTGTTCGGACACGCGAACCTGGTCATACACTAGGCTTGGTTTTAGGCCCGTTACCACAATCGTCTGAAGTGGGGTTTGGCCGATGGAGAGGGCGGGGTGGCCCGGATGGCTGAGGCGCAATTCAAATTCAATCGTGCGGGTGTTGTTTCGGATCACCGGGAACGGCCTGGTCTCGACTGCCTGCCGGTCAACATAGAGCGCCACCGCCGCGGCTCCGGAGCTTCCCAAGTTCGTGACGTCCGCTCGCACTTTGACGACGGTGCCGGCCAGCACCTCGTTCCCGACGGGTTGGCCGTCCCGCGTGATGCGCAGGTTGGAGGAAGTGAATCGGGGTTCGCCCTCGATAAACTGTTCCGGCGGATGCTGCGGGGCTTCGATGGCAAAGTTGTCGGCATAATTGTTATCTACCAGATACGTGCCGCACGTCTTCATCTCTCCCTGTTGCAGGTCGTAGTAGAGGTTGTTTGTCACCGTCCAGTGACTCGACATGTTATCGAACCAGAAAGCCACATTGTCGCTGAAAAAACCGCGATGCACCTGGTGAATGAGGTTGTTCCGGACCTGCGAGTTGAACGTCATGCCGTTGACTACGATTACGCCGGCGTCATCGGCGTCATGCTGAACATCCTCAAAGTGGTTATACTCCACGAGGCAATCGCCATTGATACTTCCTTCCAAGCCGCCACCGCCGCAATTGATGGTGTAAGGCCGTCCGGATTTGGTGAAGTAATTATGCGCAATGGTTGTTTGCAGGGCGCCGCCTACGCTAAGGGTAATGCCGCCGCCCTGGCCACATTCGGTGAAGATGTTGTGTTCAATGGTGGTGGCGCGCGTGACCTGAACCAGCCGGCCTTGCGCTAGATCGCTGACACCGCTGACGCCGAGCGCGCCCTGTTCCAGACTCGCGAAAGTGTTCCTGAAAATCCGCGTGTTGCCGCAACCGGAGCCAACGAACATTCCGACGCCGCCACAGGTCCGCAAGGTGCAATGACCAAACTCACAATCCGCCGCGTAGTCCCAAGAGACGGCGACACATCCCGGAGTGGGGTCGTAATGATGCGGGAAATCACGGAAGTCGTCCTTGGCGCCCTCAAAGATCAAACCGGCGAATCTGAGATTGCGAACCGGACTCTTCTCGTCGCCTCGCACTTGGACCAGTTGGCGGAGTTGGGGGACTGACAGGTGCGCCTGATTCGGATCCGAAATGCCGGCGGCTGGGATGTAACTGATTTCTTTCCGGTGCTGGTCGAAGAACCACTCGCCCGGCGCATCCAACAACGCCTTCACATTTTCAACGTAGTACCGTGGCGGCACGACAAGCAGACCATTATTTCCGCCGGGGCCGTCTTCGGGCTGTTGCAAAAAAGCGATGTGGTTCGACGCGTCAATCCGGGCAATGCGGTTATACGCGGTGCGCCAGCGCAGCAGGATGACGATACGATTGCCCTCCATTCCCTCCCACGACTGAAGATCCCCTGGCCGGTAGGGAATTTCCGAGGACGAAGCTGGGGTAGCCCGGAGCGTGCAATATCCCGTGTTGGGCGTTCGGGCCAGCGTCTGCTTTCTGCCATTCGCAATCAGGTCGGACACGTTCGTCAATGGGCTGGGCGCCACCCACACGTTATTGTCCTTACGCCAGTGCGTCACGGCTTGCGCGCCCGAAATTACCGGCGTCTCACCGGGGTAGGCGGCGTAGGTGACGTAATTATCGCGCAGATGATGCCATTCAAAGGCCCCCGAAGGCAGGGTGGTCTCGACACGCTCGCCGCCATCTTCGGGAGTGAACCGCAGAGGCTCGGTCAAAGGATAATATCCCTGCCGGATGAACACTACAATGTCCTGGCCTTTCCCAAACGGATAAGCAGTGCCGACATATCGCGCATCAATCGCTTTTGCCTTGGGCAGATAGACTTTGCGTTTCAATTCCCGGACGGCCTGCTGGGCCCGGGGGAGGGTGGCAAACGGGCCGTCAGTGCCTGCGCTATTGGGCTCGGCCAGCGTGCCGGACCAATGATCGTTGCCGGTTGGCGAGACAAAGAAATCCCCCTTGGCTGAGGCGGCGTCAAACGGTTGCCACAACTCACTCCGGAGTAGCTTTCCGTTGCGAGGTGGGTTGGCGACTGTAGGCGCAATGGCGGGAATAACGGTCGCCACCAAGGTCGCGCTCGGCGAAGTCGGGGGCGGATTTTGGGCCACACCGAGCTGCGGCATGACAAAGAGCGCCCCAGTAAACAACCAGTTGGTCAGCCGATTTGTCCGCGGACGTTTAAGCGCCTGTTTGAAAATTAGCAGCCGACGTAAGGAGGCTCTGACTTTTGCGCGTGCCGGTCCACAAAATCCAAGATATTTGAGCCTTCCTACGTCGGCGGCTACGACCGAGATTGGAGTTTTCAAACCGGCGCTAAGGTCGAGAGGTCTCTGATTCAATAATAGCATTGCAACGCGAGGGTGAGATGGTTTGTAGTCTTCCGGGGTAGGTAGCCAACTCCGGAATTTGGGTTCTTTTTGGTTCTTAATACGAGTTAGTTAGTAGAGTCGAAGCTATCGGCGGGCAGGTAGCCCCTCCCGACAACGGACCCTCGGCGCGATTTCGGGTAAAGGAGTTGACGCTTTCAATCTTGCCGAACCGTGAACAGCCCCAAGCCGTGGCCCCGGCCTTCCGGCAACCACTCCCCCGGGAGCTGTTGAGCGGGCGACCAGCCGTCAGTTTGCCAGTCATCGCGGTTCGCTTCAGGAGCAGCAACCGGAAATAATTCCCGGGGCGCATAGCCTTCAAAACATTGGTGGAAATTCATTTTTGACATTCCGCAGTTAATGGGGAATCGCTTTTCCAGCACCGTCACATCCCCACAAGTCTAGGCTTAGGAGTGAGCAGGCCAAGCCTTTTTCCAAATTTTTTACCAAGCCGGGTAGCGTCGCACGGTTTCACCGAGAGGCCGACCATCGGAGCAGGTTGTTCGGCCAAAACCGGGCCGGCGTTGGCCGGCCCGGGGTACACCTCAACGGCGTGCCGGGCTGGGTCAGTCGCGCCGCATGTTTCCGTCGTTGGGCAGGACCCTGCGTGGGCAACGGCCAGTGGGCTATTGCGGCTCGCCAAATAGGGTGACAGGGAATGGGCGCGAGCGGAGCGCGGTGTTCCCGCCGCTTCAACTCACGAACCCAAAGCCGGCCAGGAGT
Source organism: uncultured Verrucomicrobiota bacterium (assembly GCA_903828255.1). GTDB lineage: Bacteria > Verrucomicrobiota > Verrucomicrobiia > Limisphaerales > JADLHS01 > CAIKLQ01. The sequence continues at coordinate 1,908 of CAIKLQ010000936.1, read as the reverse complement.
TTTCAAACCGGCTCTCAGGCTGCTCGCCGACCGCGGATCCCGGTTGCCTGGCGGGCCGGGGTTCGCCGGCGATGCCGGCGCGCATGCCTGAGATGGCATTATCGGGAAAGACGTCAACCAATCGCGAGACGCGGGCGTCCTGTGGCGTGTTGGCTTGCGCGAGGTGGCTGGGTAATAGCGCCAGGGTAGCTTGGGTCATCCAGCCGATAGGCTGTTCGTGCTTTAACCCCAGGGCGGCAACCTTGGCCGCGAGGCCGCTGCAACGTCCGCTAACCTGCCTACTGCACCCCGCCCGAAACGCGGACGGGAGCCGCTGACCGGTGCTCCCGCTGCAGGTTAGAGTCCATCCTTCATGGCCTCCTGCAGTGCGGCGACCTGCGCATCCACTTCCGGCAGCCGGGCTGCAATCGTGGCCAGATCTCCGGCTTTGCCAGCTTGTTCCAGGACTTCCGCGAGGGCGCGTAAGGCCTCGCCGCCCATGCCGGCGCAACCGCTTTTGATTTTATGGGCTTGCTCGCCGAACTTGCGGGCCTCGCCTGCGGCGGCAAAGGCTTGCAACTGCCGGATGTCGCCGGGTAGATCCGCTAGAAACCCCGCGATCAGCACGCGCAACATTCCCGTGTCATTCATCACTCGCTCCAGCAAGCCCGCGCGGTCAAAGATCGGGATTTCCGCGGGTGACTCCGTGGCGCCGGGGGAACGCCGGTCGGTGACCGGCTTTGGGCCTTCCGAGCTGTCCAAGCTTTCCGACCGGTCCAAGCCTCCGGACCCGGCAAAGCCGGTCACAGACCGGCGCTCCGGCGGCGCCGACGGCTCCGGCGGAGGCGTGGCAGCGACCATCGGCTCGCGGGTGGCCACTGCGGGCGCTGGTTACAACCACTTCTTCAATGCCGCGACTAACGACGCGACTTCAATCGGCTTGGCGACGTAATCATTCATACCCGCCGCCAGACATTCCTCCCGGTCGCCGCGCATGGCATTGGCGGTCATGGCAATCACGGGCACGCAGTGGTCCAGCACCCGCGATTGCGAATCGCGGATTTGCCGGGTCGCCCCCACCCCATCCAGCACGGGCATTTGCATGTCCATCAACACCAGATCGTAGGGCAGTGTCGCAAGTGCCTCGATGGCTTCCAGCCCATTGGCGGCCACGTCCGCGCTCATCCCCAGTTTCTTCAGGAGGCCCACCGCCACGAGCTGGTTCACGGTGTTGTCTTCCACCACCAGGATGCGCGCGGGCCGCAACCCGCTTCCCGCAGCGAAACCCGACATAGGGCCGGCCAGGGTGGGCGCAAGCTTCCGACCACTGATGACGGCCGCCAGCACTTCGTGCAATTCCCCCCGCCGCACCGGCTTGGTCAGCGTGGCGCCAAAACCGACGGCTTCCCATTGGGGATCGCGGTCTGCTTGGCCCAAGGTGGTCAACCGCACCAATCGCGTGTCGTGCAGATCCGGATGGGCTTTGATGGCGCGGCCCAAAGCGTTGCCATCCATGCCGATCAATTGCATATCCAGCAGCGCGATCGCGAACGGATCCTGCGCGGCGTGGGCGGCGGTCAGGGCGTGCAGCGCGCCGGGGCCATCCGGGACATGCGCGGCTCGCAGTCCCCAGGTATTGAGCAAGCCCGTCAGAATCTCCTGATTGATGGGGTGCGGATCCACGATCAGCACGCGCACGTCGCGCAGTTCGGCGGGGCCGCGGACGACGGGGCGGTTTTCCGCCGACGGTTTGCCCAGGCACACGGTGAACCAGAATTCCGACCCCTGCCCCACCACGCTCTCCACTCCCACCCCGCCGCCCATGAGTTCCGCGAGTTGCTTGGAAATCGCCAGCCCCAACCCGGTGCCGCCATAGAGCCGCGTGGTCGAGGCATCCACCTGCGAGAATTTTTGGAACAGCTTCGCCCG
>CAIKLQ010000935.1 GCA_903828255.1 uncultured Verrucomicrobiota bacterium | reverse complement strand
CTCGCCGGCCTCCAGGGTGGCGACGGTATTATCCGAACTGGCACTGTTGGTTTGGCCGCTCAGGACAAGTCGCCCGGCAAAAGCATCCTGCGCGAGCGCCACTTGCACGGTCAACACCGCCACACTGCTGGTGGCCGAACCATAGGGATTCACGGCCACGGCGCGATAGCTTCCCGCGTCCACAACGCGGGGATTGCCCAGGGTCAGGCTCAGATTGGTGGCATTGGGCAGGGCGATGCCGTCCTTCTGCCATTGCAGGGTCCGCGGCAGGCTGCCGGTCAGCGCCACCAAGAAAGAAACGTTGCTTCCCGCGTTATCGGGGACTGTGCGACTCACGGGCTGGGTGGTGAAGCTGGGGCGAGTGGTCGCCACGGGGAGGCGGACATTCAACGCTACACTGCCCTGCGCCCCCAAAAACCCTTGGACGGCGATCTGGTAAGTCACCCCGCCGACCGCCGCGAACCCCAACCCGCTCGTGCTGAGAACGCCGAAGTCGTCGTTCATTGCCACGAGAGTCAGGTTGGTAATCTCGGTCCCGGTATAGACCGCCAGAATCGTATCAAACGTGCTCCCGGTCGTGTCCACGGTTACGGCCCCGCTATCCGCGGCCGTCCAACTCCACCAGATGGAGCGGTCGCCACCGGGAGTCACCGGCTCCCCCGGCTCACTGGTGGCGTTGGTGTTGTTGCCCGTGACGGAATTCGTGCTGCCGGTGAGGACGAGCCGCGTGGCAAAGGCGTCATTCCCGGGCGCCTGCGCGTGCAGCCGGGGCACACTCGCCGCGATCAGGGCGCAGGCCACCAGGAATGGGCGGCCGAAGGGAGGGAGGCATTGAGTCAGGTTCATAGTTCAGGATTTTGGACTAGGGGCGGCGGCCAGCAAAGTGGGCGCGCGACGTTCGCCATCAGGATAAAGAAAACGCTCGGCCACCTGGCCGTGGTTCATGCGGGCCTCGGCCTTGAGACAGCCGCTGGGATACCAGGCGCGCGCGAGGCCGTGCGGCTCGCCGGCGCTAAATTCCGCTTCGGCCACCAGCACGCCCGTTTCATCCCACTGCCGGTAGCGACCCACCTGTTTGCCGGCGGTGAGGAAGCCTACGGAGCGCTTGCTGCCATTGGGATGCCAGGTGGTGCGCGGGCCTTCCGCCAAACCGTGGGCAAAGGTCTCCCGTAATTCCAACACTCCGTTGGTGGTCCAGCCTTCGGAGACCCCTTGGTATTGGCCGTCCACCAGCGGCGTCTGGAGTTTAGGCTGGCCGCCGGGGTAGGCATCGGTCATCCCACCGGAAAAGGGCTGCGTCTGTCCGGCTTGATAATACCGTTCGGCCCGCAGTTCTAGCTGGCCCCGGGACACGGTGGTGCGTTCCGCCGCCGGCAGCCGATCGGCGGCCGGCGCGCCCGAGCGTTGCTTCCACCACCCCCCGGCGAGTAGCAGCCCGAGCGCCCCGCCCGCGAACACAAACCAGAACGCGTAGTGGCGAGCGCCAACCGGTTGGGGGGCGGGCCGGGGGTTCATGGGCTCGAGGTGCGGAGGATCAGCCGAAAATACTGCGAGCCGGACGGGGCTGAACTCTCGCTCACTTCCACCCGCACGGGGCCAATCGCGGCGGGCATAAAGCTGTCGTGGAGGTGGCTGCCCGCCCCTTCGGCCGGCACGCGGAAGGACACCGGGGTCCACAGGTTCAAATCGGCGGAACTCTCGATCACATAGCGCCGGCCGGTAACTCCCATGAATTCGAGCCGGGGTAGCCCGTTGGTCGGGCTCAGAATCTCGAGCCGAAAGCCGTTGGTCGGGGAGACGGCGTAGAGGCCGAGCTGGTAGGCTTGGAGATAGGTCAGGCCGTTGCCGGCGTCGCCGCCGGGCGCGACCTGCGAGATATCCGCATTGATGCGGCGTTGCCAAGCATCGGGCAGGCCGTCCCCATTGACATCTTCCCCCAAGGTGAGATCCATCCGGGTGCGCTGGCCGGGCTGGCCAAGGTGGGCCGCGTCCCCTGTCATCTGCAAGGGCAGATAGGTCACCCCGCCGAACTCGACTTTCAAGCGGAACGGCGCCAGCGGACGCATGGCGGAGGCCCGATAGGGCGCGCCCAGCAGGTTGGCATCCATCGGCACTTCCAGCCGATAATTGGCCGCCGCCTCGATGCCGGGGTCAATCGAAATACTGACCCGCGCCCCGCTGCTGGCCTCAAACACGACCTTGGCCTGTGGGGTCAGGAGCGGAATGCCATATTCGTCGCTGACCATGCCGTAGAGCAAATGGTACGGGTTGGGCGGAAACGCGGCCGCCGGCCGGGCGGTGAGGAGTGCTCCCAGCAGGAGCAGCCCGCTCCGGGCGGCCCGACCAAAGGTGGGTGATAGTGTTTTCATGAGTTTATGAGTCGCCGCCTAGTTGCCCGAATAACTGTAGGTGGAAAAGTGCAGCTTCACGTCCGTGACGGATTTGATGAAGCGGTCCAGCCCCTCCTTCGGATCCGCCAGCAACGTGTCCCCCGGGATGACAAGTTTCCACTGCGTATTCCACACCGAGCGCCCGATGAGCCGCCGGCTCGTGCGCTGGGACAGCCCGACATAGCCGCCGTTGGGGAACACCGGCTCATTGGCAAAGGGCGCGACCGAATCCGTCGGGCGGAAGGCCGGATGCTTGCGCGCGGTGAACAGCGGTTCGGCCAGCGAGTCGGCCGATTGATAGAAGTTCAGCGCGGAGTTGGGCGACCCGCCGATGTTAAAGGGCAGCGGGATGGCCACATCTTCCACCGACCATTGCCGCAGCGTGCTGGTGTCCCCCAGCGGCGGGGTGCGCATTACGTCCATCCCCACGGGGATCAGATAGACATAGGGATCGGCCGCCAGGGCGTTGGGGTCGAGGAAGCCGAGGTTGGGATCCACGGTGCCGTTGGCGCCGGGATAATTCATGCCCCGGTAGCCCTCCAGCACCACCCCGACGCTGTGCAGCTTGGTGGCGAAATAACTCCGATGAAAGGCGTTGTCGCCCGCCGCCAGCGGCTTGCCAAACAAGTTCTCGCCCGAATTGATGGAGGTGCTGAACGTGATCACGATGCCGGGCACGGGCAGGCCATTGCCGGGATCCGCCTGCAGACACATCCGCCGCACGTCCATATCGTCGAGAATGTTGTCCACCCGGTGCTGCTGCAGGTAATCCTGCCACACCGCCACGCCGTTGGTACCGGGCAGGATGCGCAAGTTGCCACTGCGCAAAGAGGCATCGGTGGTGTCCACGTTGGGGGAGTTGAGACTCAGGCGGCCCTTCACAATGTCGAAGTCCGCCTTCATCTCGGCCAGCGCGCTGGATAGACCGGGGTCGCCCGTGTCGCTGCCGGCATACTGCGGCTGGCCATTGACCACCACGCCCAAGGCCCGGCTGTTCACAAAGCGGCTGACGAAAGAGCGCCCCTGGTCCGTGCCGAGCAGCCCGGTCTCGTAATCATAGGCGTTGGCGGCCAGCAAGCCGTAGCGCGCCGCGAGGTCGAACAGCACCTTGTACCGCTCCAGTTTCTCGTTCCGAAACAGGCGGAACGCCGCATTGCGGGAACTGATCCCCTGAATCACATCGGCCTGCCGGCGGCGGGCCAGATCCCGCTGCTCCAGAATCCGTTCCCCCCGCTTCAGCACTTGGTTGACCTTCGCCGCGTCCGTCCCGTATTTCTCGATGGCATCATTGACGGCGAAACTGGTCGCGTGCAATTCGCGCAGGGCGGCATCGAACTCGTTCAACTGCTCCAGATCTTCCTGCGTGCGCTCTACCCCTTTGGCGGCAAGTTTGAAAGCCGTAATGGATGTATCGAGCGCGGCTGAGGTGCCAACAATGGCTTGGACGTACACTAGGTGGGCGGCCGCAAGCGCTGCGACTGCGGCGGCT
>CAIKLQ010000934.1 GCA_903828255.1 uncultured Verrucomicrobiota bacterium | reverse complement strand
TGCCCGGCGAAATCAATCGTGACCAACCGGGTCACCTGAGCCGTGCCCGGCGGCACTTTATCCCCGGCCCCCTGACTGCTGTAGAGCAAGGTGGCGGCGGCAACCTCGTCCCCATCATAAACCTGCAAGTCAATCTGCCGGTCGGCCAGCCGAACGTCCCAACCGCGCAAGGAGCCGCGCAGCAAGTCCGTCATCCGGTAGGGACTATAAACCCAGCCCCGGAGCGCAGCGCGGCGCTGATCCACCGTTTCAATTGGCAACCCATGCCGATAGACCGGAACATACATCAGCGTGCCCGCTTGCGGATCCTGGCCGTTCTCCTGCACCAGCGTGACTTTCCCGGAGAGCGCGGGGGCATGCTTATCCCGCGCCCGCTCCATGGCCGCGCGCCGCACGGGTTCGGTGAGCATATCGTAGCCAAAGGCGCGCAGGTTGCGCTCCGCGAACGGTTCGAGATAGATGATCGCGGAGTAAGCCTCGCGGTCCCCAGCGGGCTTGACTTGATAGTCCGGGAAACCTTGCTGGCGAATTTCCGCGACGTGTGCGGCCAGTTGCGCGCGAGGGAACCACTGTGCGTAGCCGACGCCCTGAATGCCGGGCAGTTCGGCGTCGAGCTCGAGGCCCTGGGTAAAAGCCCGCCAGTCCGCGCGCTGGACCGAGTCTGAGGCATCAAACGTGGCCGCGCCACTGAGCAACACTTGGGAGCAAGCGCGCAACCGGGCCAGGATATTGAGCCGGATCTCATCGCCGGCCAGGTTGAACTCCCGTCGCGCGTCCCCTTCCACGTCCACCTTGGCGGAAAACGTGACCACCCCAGTGACCAGCAACCCGACCGCCAGCACGCCCAACGCGGTGGCCAGATTGCGTCGGGTATGCGGGCGCCGGGCATTGCCCCAAACGAGGGCCGCGCCGGTGCCCAGAACCAAGAGCAAGCCCACCGGCAAAGCCGCTTGGCCGGCCACGCGCCAGCGCCACGGGCCGGCGTCCTGCGCCAGGCTTAACAAAGCGAGCACTTTCCCGGTTTGGGGGTCCAGCAGCGGGATGATCCCCATGACCCAGACGCCCCAGCGATCGCGGAACGGCCTTGCGACCGCTGGCACCGGGCTCGCGAAGGCCTGGCGGAAAGCCGCCGGGACTTCCGTATAGACCTGACCGGGCGGGGAATAGTCCTTCGAACTGGGCGGTTCACTGTCCGCGAAGAAAAAGACGGAGCCATCCGGCTTCTGGCCGAGGAGGTAGAGAAACCGACACTCCGGGAACGTCGCGCGGATCGTGAGGAGCTGCTCCTTGAGCTTCTGGTAAGCCGGCAGATCCAAGTCCGCCGCCGTGCCGGAGAGCGCCCGGACTTGGTCGAGATTCACCGCCTGCGCCACGGCGCGGGTGTGCTGGAGCAAGTCCGCGCGCAAGGTGCGGTCGGCCCGCACGACCATCCACCCGGTGAACAGTCCCCCGGCGATGAGGAGCAGGAGGAGGCGGATGGTAGCAGAGCGCGAAAGGCGAAATGGTGGAGGGGTCATAAACGGGATGGTTTCAACTCTGAGAGCCGGTTTGAAAAGTAGCCTTCCGACGACAGGAGACTCTGACTCTGGAGCGTGTCGGTCACCAATAACCAATAGGTTTGAGC
>CAIKLQ010000933.1 GCA_903828255.1 uncultured Verrucomicrobiota bacterium | reverse complement strand
TGCGGTTTGATCGCGTGCAGCGTGTTCAAGAAGCGCGGGAAATCCCGGCTGCTGTCCTTGATGCCCACGATGCGCGGGCAATCCTGCGCCAGCCGCGTCACCACCGGCACGCTGATCTCGTTGGAGAATTGCGGGATGTTGTAGAGCACGATGTCAATGGGCGAACGCTTCGCCAGTTCGCGGAAGAAGTGTTCGATGCTCTCCTGACTGACCTTGAAATAATACGGCCCGGTCACGGACACAGCGGCACAGCCGAGATCGGCGTAAGTCCGGCACACGTCGAGAATCAAGTCCAGGTTCGCCTCCGCCGCGCCGGCCAGAATCGGCACGCGCTCGCGATTTTCCTCGACGACGATCTGGATGACGCGCTTGCGTTCTTCCAGGCTCAAGCGGATGAATTCGCCGGTGCTGCCGTTGGGGTACAGGCCGCTGACGCCCTTCTCGATCAACCAGTTCACCATGCGGCGCAACTCGCCCTCGTTAATGCGACCGTTGGCGTCAAACGGAACGAGGTTCGGCGTAAAAATGCCGGAGAGACGTGTCATAGATTTATTGTTCAACTCGCGCCTTTTCGCGCCGAAAGCTGCGCGCCCACTGTGAAGATCAAGCTTCCGGCTGTCAACGCGGCATGGCGATCCTGAATCGTTCGCGACTTTGGTGGGGCGAGCGTACTCGCGAGCCGCGACACCAAACTCCCACGGCTCGCGAGTACGCTCGCCCCACCTTGGTCTTGCACAACCATTGGGTGAATCCCTGAAGCGAGTCGGTACGGATTCAGGCATGGCGTCCGCACTCCGATGAATGTCGGGGGGTGGCCAGTGCGTTAATTCAGAAACAAGCCAACCGACACACTGAAATGTTTCGCCCGCGTGCGAACGGTCGCCCGCGTCAACTATCGAGGCGCATCTCAGTGTATTGCGACGCAGCAACCGGCCTCTCATTAACACCCAACTTTAGTTGGGTGTGAGGCCGGCGAAACCGAGCTTAACCGCTTCAGCGGTTTTCAAGCGCCAAAACCGCTAAAGCGGTTAAATCACAGGGCGGCGCTGATTACCCAACTGAAGTTGGGTGTTAATGAGAGCCTCTGATCGGTTGCAAGAAAGTGAGATGCGCCCAACGGCCTTTCGCCACCGCCGTCAGGTTGAGTCCTGCAAGATTTCCCGCTTAATCTCAAACTTTTTTGTTCGGTTTCGCCCTTCGGCGGCGTTTTACTGGTGATTGAACAGGATGGACCACCAAACCTTGCTCGCCGAATACACCCGGAACGGCTCGGACGCCGCCTTTCGGGAACTGGTCACCCGCTACGTTGACCTGGTCTTTTCGACGGCGCTCCGGTTGGTCGAGGGCGACACGCACCGGGCGGAAGATGTGGTGCAGACCGTCTTTGTGGACCTGGCTCGAGTCGCGCGGACGCTTCCTGCGGATGTTAAACTGGGCGGTTGGTTGCATCGGGACACCTGTTTCGTGGCCACCACCCTCATGCGCGGCGAACGCCGTCGCCAAGCCCGCGAAAGGCAGGCCGTGGAAATGAATGCGCTGCAAAACCACTCCGAGGCGGACTACTCGCAGATCGCGCCGCTGCTCGATGAAGCCATCAATGAACTGGACGAAGCGGATCGCACGGCCATCCTGCTCCGCTTTTTCGAGCAGCAGGATTTCCGCGCGGTCGGTCAGGCGCTGGGCAGCAACGAAAACGCCGCGCGCATGCGAGTGACGCGTGCCCTGGAGAAATTGGAAGTCCTCCTGAAGCGCCGGGGCGTCACGACGAGCGCCGCCAGCCTCGGCGTGGTGCTCACGGCCAACGCCGTCCAAGCCGCGCCCGTGGGGTTGGTCGTCACAATTTCAACCGCTGCCGCTCTAGCCGGAGCAACCGCAAACATCGCAACTCAATCAGCCATGAACTGGATCAATATCAAGTCCGTCAGCGCAATTGTCGCCGCAGCCATTGTCGCGGCAACCGGCACACACCTTGTGCAACAACGTGAAGCAACTCGATTGCGCAACGAGAACCAGAATCTGATTGCCGAAAAGGTAAAACTGACAAACGGGCGCGACGCAACATTGTCAGCCGTGGCAGCGAACAAAGATGAGATTGAACGACTGCAAAAGAACCAGAATGAATTGCTGCGGTTGCGCGGTGAGATTGGGGCGCTTCGCAGACAGGCGCAAGAACTGGAGCGCGTGCGGGAAGAAAACCGTCAACTGCATGCATCACTGGCCAAGGAGAGTCCGCCCCCTCAACAGCCGGAGAGAGACTCGAAGGTGAATCCGTTCGCCGCTGCGAAAATGAACGACGCCAAGAAGTTGGTCCTAGCCCTGATTATGTTTGCGGATGACAATAGTGGCCAGTTTCCGGCCCACTTAAACCAGACTTCCAACCTTTGGGTGACCGCCAAGAATACAAACGTCGTAGTCTCGGATTCAACCGAGTTTCTCACTCAGACTAACAACTTCGAACTCGTGTACTACGGCTCACTGAACAACTTTACGAACATGCCATCCGCGCTGATTGCTGTGCGCGAAAAGGAGGCGTCGCTCCTTGATGGAAAATGGGTCAAGGCCTACGGATTTCTTGATGGCCATGCGGAACTTAAGAGCGAACCGCCAGAAGGCTTTGAGGCTTGGGAAAAGCAGCACATTATTGAGTCGCCAAGGCCATCGCCCTGACCACACTGAAAGAGGCGTCATTACCATCATCGCTGCCATGTTTCGCCGCTTTCTCTACTGCATGGTTCAGTCTCGGAGACTGTGGTAAGCCTCGCGTAGGAGTTCGATGTTCTTGATATTCGCCGGGACTTTGGCGGTGGGCAACGTCGTCTGCGCGTCGGCCTTGGCGAAGCCGTAGAGGCCGAACACCTGCGGGTCAATTTTCCGCCAGAGATTGGCGTCGTGGCCTTCCCAGCCGCACAGGTTCTGGACAATCAGCGTTTCGGGTCCGACGTGCGCCGGCAGGAGGTGAAAGACTCCCAGCTTCGCTTCGTCCCGGTAACATCATGCGCAAGATGGCTTCAATTTCCCACGAGCATGGTTGGCAGAAAGATGCCGGGTAAAAAATGCAACTCTCCCATATTTTACCTGCCAACTTTCTGTCAACGCTTCGGCTCTGGTGGCCAGCTTCGGAGTTCGGGATAAATTCACATTGGGGTTCATGCGTTCATGGCCACGCCCGATCACATGCTGCCATTATGCCGTGACGCAGCGGTCGGACTTGCGGCGGGAGAACCTGCCGTTGGTGGCCGAGTTCATCCAGGACGTCGCCCACCACGGCGGTGTAGAGTTCCTTTCTGGCGGCGGCGAACCGTGCGGCGTCGGCGTGGGAACGGTTTTTCACGGTCCGGCTTGGGAAAGATCCTTGATGACGGGAGCGAGCGCTTCCACCACAGCTTCAAGAATGGCTTTGCCCTTGGCGGCGGAAGCCAGCCGCGGATCGCCGAAGACGCCGTTGGTGGTCATCTGCGCGAAAGAACGGTGCAATCGCACGGGTGAGCCGCGCAGCATGTCAGCCTCCGCCCAGTCGAAGGTCGGCTGGTTGGTGCCGGCGGCGATTTTGTCGGCGCGCACCAGCTTCGGATGGAGATGCAACATCAGTGAAGTTTCAAACTCGCACGCGTGACCGGTGCCGCCCGGACCGCTTTCGGAAAGCTCGCGCAACGAAGCCGCCGCCGCCTGCCACCAGCTTGTGAAGGCCAGCCGGGCGCCAGGAAAGCTCTCGCCGAGCGATTCCAAGAGCACGCCGCCCAGGGCGATGTTCCCTCCGTGCGCGTTCAGGATGAGAATGTTCTTGAATCCATCCGCCAACACACACCGCAGGACGGAAGCCGCCGTATCAATGAGCTGTTGATGCGTCACCGAGAGCGTCCCGGCAAAGCCGCGATGGTGCATAGAATAACCCACCGGCGGACAAGGCAGCACGAGGATGCGCTCACCGAACCGGGCGTCCAAAGCCGCGCAGATGCCTTCGGCGATGAGCCGGTCCGTGGCGAGCGGCAGGTGCGGCCCGTGCTGTTCGGTGGCGGCGAGCGGCAAGATCACCACGCGCGCCCGGTCGGCGGCGGCGATTTCCGCGCTGGTGGATTGATCCCAGATCATGATAGCACCGCCCACATTTCAATTTTAACTTTCAAGCTGAAGAGCAGTCCGGCCTGGACCGTCTTCGGCTCGTCCGCCCATCGGGTTGGGCAGGTAGCCGGTGAAGCCGGTGATTTTCCAAACGCCGCGGACTTTGCGGCAATGGTAAAGCGTCTGCCAGGCGAGGTGCTGCACGCCGTCCCGCATTTTCAAGGGGCCGTCGAATTTCTTGTGCGCGACGGCCCGCTCGCCGTGAATCTCAATGTCGCGCAGCGTGGTGAGCGCGTGGATCGCCGCCGTGAGATCGGCCTCGGCATGGGCGGACTGGAAATCAATTGCCTGCCGCAGCCACTCCGCGCGATAAAGGGCCAGCGTCGGGTAGGCGAGCCGCCAACTGTCCGGGTTCGCGCTGCGTCGCGCATCAACGCCAAGAAATTCATCGGCCAGAAAATCTTCGGCTACAAGATTCCAGTCGGCGGCAACGAAAGCCAGGATGTCGCGTGCAACCAGCATTTCCCAGATGGCATGGCGGTCAGGGTCGGATGGGGAGAAGGAGTTCATTCGATAATCATCTCCCTTTTACGGTAGTGAGCCAGCGCCGCGCCGTCCAGTTCCACACCGAGCCCCGGCCCGGTGGGAAGTTGAACCATAGGCGGCGAGAGACGCAGCGGTTCGGCGAGCAGGTCGTGCTCCCGCACCAACCGCCCGAAAATGTCGCTCGGCCAGGTACAGGAAGCCGCCGCCGCGGCTTGATGCACATACATCGCCTCCAGAATACCCAGATCCACCTCGCTGCCATGCCAGCAGGGAAGCCCGGCAGCGGCGGCAATGTGATCCAGTTGCTGAAACTCGGCCAGCCCGCCGTTGAAATTAAACCCGTCCACCGCATCGGATTGGATCGCCCGGATCGCGTCGTGAACGCGCTGGCCGTGTTCGACGTAGGGCAACGAAATATGCAGCACGATGGCGGCGAGCCCGAGTCGCTTGAGCGCGGCATACTCGGGCAACATCCAGCGCGGCAGCGGGTCTTCGAGGCAAAGCAGATTGCCAACTTCGGCCAGCGCCCGCAGCCGCCGCTTGGCTTCATGCGGATGGTCCCAGCGTTCGTTGGGATCGAGGATGACCGACAATCCCGGCGCACCTTTGCGGACCGCCTGACACCAACCCGAGACATCGTCATCGAGGTCGCATTTGAATTTCCAGCAATCGAAACCGCGCTCGGCGAAATCCGCCGCCATCGGTGCAATTTCCTCCGCCAGCCGATGGCCGGTCCACGCGCCGACTTTCACCTGGTCGCGCACCGGGCCGCCCAGCAGATCACAGAGCCGCAAGCCATGCGATTTGGCGAAGCCGTCCCACAGCGCCAGCTCGAACCCGTCGTGTTCGCGGCAGCGCGCGACCGGAACATGCTGCAACGGAAAATCCAAAACGCTCGAGCCGAGCAAACGCCGGGCGGTGGTTTCCACTGTGTCCCACGAATGTCCCCGGTAGAATTCACTGAGCGCGACAACGCCGTTGTTGAGTTCCAGTTCGCAAATGAGTTTCGGAAGTTCATCAAACTGGAGCGACCAACCCGCCTTGCCCGCGACGGGAAGTTTGTGCAGCGGACGATCCAGGCTGGCGTGGTTGATGGAATTCTTGCGCGCCGGAACGACGACTTCCGTGAACCGCCAGCGCCGGAGATTGAGGTCACTTATCTTCATGTGAAATTGTTTGGAAAGAGATGCGACGTCAGGCCCGCGTCCACCGTGACAGTTTGACCGGTCATCGCGCGGCTGGCTTCGGAAAGCAGAAAGACCACCACGCGGCCCACATCCACCGGCGCGATGGCGGCGGGCGTGGCCTGATGGTTTTTCAAAACATCGGCCACCCAGGCGGCCGGGTCGGCGGTCCAGTGCCGCAGCAAATCCAGGCTTTGCTCCGAATGGACATAGCCCGGCGCGACGCTGTTGAACCGGATGCCCTGCTTGCCATAATGCACCGCCAAGCCGCGCGTGAAGGAATCCACTGCGCCTTTCGCCCCGGCGTACAGTCCGTAGCCGGGGATGGTCTGCTGCGCGTGAACGGAGGAAATGTTGACCGCCGAGGCGTTGGCGACGGACGGGCCGGAATCCGCCAGGACCTGGCGCAACCAAGCCCGCGTCATCAGCCACATACCCCGGAAATCCACTCCGATGAGCGTGTCAAAGTCCGCTTCCTCGCAGAGATGCGGCGCTTTGAAGAGTCCCACGCCCGCGTTGTTGACCAAGTGATGCACCGTTCCCACTTGCGCGGTGATCTTGTGCATCATCGCCTCAACGTCCGAGGCGCTGGCAATATCGCCGAGAAAAATCTCGGCCTCGGGAAAGCGGGCTTTGGCGGTGTCGAGTCGGGCGGCGTCACGGTCGTTGATAAGCGGCCTTCCGCCAGCCTCAATCACCGCCATCACGATGCCCGAGCCCACGCCGCTGTCTCCGGCGGCGCCGGTTATCAGCACGTTTCGTCCTGTGAGGTTAAGCATAATGTCTATTCTTCCAGCCATGCGTCCGCGAAATCCGCATGGTCCGCTCCGATGCCGTTCCCGGCATCCGTGACAATGAGGGTGAGAGTTTTTGCATTTCCCACCGGCACATGAAATTCGGCGGGCTCCTCACCGCCTTTCATGACGCCGGTCTCCCAGCGTTTGGCGCCATCCACCCAGATTTCCAAAGTGATCGTGCCTTGCGTGGCGGCATCGGATCCGGCGAAGCCGTGAAAAGTCTTAAACTTGCCGTCCAGATCGTAAACAATTTTGGCGTTGGCGTGTGTTCCGATTCCCCGCAGGAAATTCCGCGACCCGATCCGCAGCGGTCTTTCCCAGACACTCTGATTCTTCTCCAGTTTGCCGTAGCCTTGCTCGACTGAAACCGGCATCAACCGATCCAAGTAAATTCCGTTGATCTTGATGACTTTGGCTGGCTGGTGAATTGTTTCTTTGGCCGCAGCGGCGATTTCGGCAATGGGAAGAACATTCAGCGAGGCTTTGACTTGGATCGTTGGTGGGAGCGGGAACGGCGGGTTGCCACGGGCGGCGTTGGTTTCGGGGAGCCCGAAGGGAACGGTGTTGACCAGCCAGACGGCAGCCTTTGCCTGTGAGTTGGTGAACCGGAGATTCGCCTGGGCTTCCCATTTTCCCGCGGGCACGGCAACGACGAACCAAACCCAGTGGTTTTGATGCAGGACTGGTTGCGTCGCGGACCATCCCGCTTCGGAACTCAGCCGCTTTGCGGCTACAGGCTTGCCATCAATCGTGATCTCAGCGTCACATTGCGTCAGCGCGTTGGTTGATTCAATGAGGTAGTACAGTTCCGCGCCGGCCGCCCGGCTTTGACCGCTGATCTTGGTTTGCCACAAAACTCCTTTCGATGGCAGAAGCACGGTTTGTCGGTCGCCGGACGCGTCGGTCGCGCCAGGTTCGGGTACCACCTCGAAGGTTTTAGCTTTGGCCTCCAGAACTTTCAAATCCCCGGACTGGGCCACACCGGGCTCAGGTTTCACGGTGAAACCCGAATCTTTGATCAATCGAATCACCCGCGTCTGGTAGGGGCCGAGGGCGACTTTCAGGGTGTCGCCCGATTTCAACCCTTTCGCCAGGCAGGCGGGATAGGGATAAACCTGATAAGCCGCATAACTCGAAAATTTCTCCACAGCCCCGATGGTTTTTTCGTCCAGCTTGATGCTCGCCTCATCGGTGACAATCCACGGATTGCGCAGGCAGAGAAGCCCTTCGCCGCGGTGCCAATGGGCATACCCATAAGTTTGCCGCGGCATGGAGTTGATTTGATAAAGGTCGGTCTCAATCGAGCTCACTCCCTTTTCCCGCCAGGCGCGCGGCAGAATGATGCGCGTCTGGCTGAGCAACTCCTGATTGGCTCGCGCCCAAGTCATGAGTTCAGCGAGAAACTTGTAATCCGCCGCCTGCATGAATTTCGGGTTAAGATAAAGGCTGATGAACTGATGTCCCCGAAGCACGGTCACGATGGCATCGTTGTAAAACGGATCGGGGGATTGATGCACGATGCCCAGGATTTCCTGGGCGGCGATGGGCATTGGATTTAGCACCGAATGCAGATTGAAGAAGTCCCGCGAGGTGGTGTAACTCTCCCGGTAGATTGGCGCCGGAATGATCCCCGGGGGCGCATCGTCGCCAAAGAGGCCCGTGACGGAATCGGTGTAACGCAGCCACCACGGACTGGCATCGGTGCCGAAACAGGTCGGCTCCAGCCACAAGTCCGGCTTGGCCTGCCGCAGGCTAGCGAAAATATCAATCATCCCTTCCGCGACGCGCTCCCCGGAAAGTTCGCCGGGCAGATGGCCGTGATTGGTCGCGGAACATTGCAGCCCGTATCCGTCGAACTTCATCTGGCCCAGATGATTCGCGGTCGCCATGGCCAACAAGGATTTCTTCGTGTCCGCTTGGTAACGCGGGCCCGCCAGGCACGCCAACCGCGTCGAGGCACCGGGATTCTGATAAGTTTCATAGCCCGCCGCGGCGGCCCACTCGTTGTCGAAGGACTGGGGCGAATAGAAATTTCCCGGCGACCACCAGATGCCCAGTCGGGAACGACTGCGCGCAAGCGCCTGCTGCAACGGCGCGAACCCTTGCGGAAACAGCTTGGGATCAATTTGCCAAATGCCGTTGCGGGCCGACCAACCCAGATCAATAGTGAAGCTGTCGAACGACACGCCGTTCGGCTGAAAGAGGTTCGTTTCGAACTGTTGAATCAGCCCGAGCATCTCGGCTTCCGTGAACGGCACGGCGGAGGTCCACCAGCTATTGTAGTTAAAATGCATCCGGCTCTGGGGCCGGAACGCGGCGATGTAATCCACAAAGGCTTCCCGGACCTGGCCTTGTCGGCAGACACCGATGACGGCGTCGCGCGAGCGGTAGCGTTCGTCACCTTTCAACGTCTTCCCCGGCAAGTGGGACAGGACGATCCGGTTTTGTGAGGTGGTGGCATTGGCGACGGGAAACTCCACGCCGAAGAAATTCTCATCGGTGAAGATCGGATGACTCTGCCCGCCGGAATGCGAGTAAATAACTTTGTCAGGGAGCGCTTCGTCGAGCAGGACCACTTTCAGCAACGTAAGATCAGCGCCGGCCGCCCCCGAAAAATTAACCGTCACGTATTTGCGAAGGAAGCCGCCTTGCGCCGGGATGAAGAAATGGGTGGTGATGTGGGCTTCGGCCTTCCCGATTTTCTGCGGCGGATACGCCAGCAGGATTTCCGTGCCGCCGGTGACGACCTTCCGCTGCAGGCGCGCAGCTTGCAGTTCAGCCCCACCGATCGAACCTTCCTTGAATTCTAGCGTCGGCGCTGCCGCGATCAGACTCAGCGCATGGCCGGTGAACTTATTCACCAGCCGCAGTGGCTGTTTCGCCTCCTCCGCATACTCCAGTTTCAGTGCCGCGTTCTCAACCGAAGCGGCATCCGCCAGATGGAGGAGGAGGAAATTCAAACTAACGATGGCAAAAAATGTGGCGCGTCCCAACCGAAATGTCCCCCGGAAAATTCTGCGCTTCAAAGTGGCGATGGTGGTTTTCAGTGTGACGGAATTCATTTCAATTGTCGTTCGACCTCCAGCCCAACATAAAGCGGCGACAACTGCAAACTATACCTGCCGACGACAACGCGGGGATCCTCAACTCGCGTTTTCTCGATTGCCGCGCGGCCGCCAAAGCCATACTACTCCCGCCGGGTTTGGCCATGTCAGACAAGATCCTTCCTGAATTTTCAACGTTTCCGACTCCGTCGGTGACTCGGCGCGCTTTTTTGAAATCCTGGGGCGCGGCTGCGGGCGTTTTGGCCACCAGCCCGCTCGCCGTCGCTGCCGACTCCCAAACGACTGCGACTGCCGCCGCGTCAAACCCGTCGCGCGGCCGGACCTTTCATGTGATGCCGCATTCCCACATTGACGTGGAGTGGTATTGGACCTTCGCGACGGCACGCGAGTGGACGAAGGACATTCTGGACAAGGCGATGGCGTTGCTGCGGCGCGACCCGCAGTTCCGCTTCACGCAGGACCAAGTCGTGTTACTGAAAAGTTATTGGGAAGGGCTGGGGCCGGAGGATCGCGCGTTCTTCAAGCAAATGGCTGCGGAAGGGAGGTTGGCTCTGGTTGGCGGCATGTATGTGCAACCCGAAGTGGCCGAGCCCGGCGGCGAATCGTTGGTGCGCCAGATTCTGGTCGGCCAGCAATGGCTGATGGCGACGCTGGGGGTGCGCGCCCGCTGCGGCTGGTTCATTGACACTTTTGGCCAGATCCCGCAACTGCCGCAAATTCTGCGACTGGCTGGCTACGATTCCTATGTCTTCTTGCGCGACATCCCGCCGACCTTTCCCATTGATACGATGCCCGCCGATTTCCTTTGCGAATCACCGGACGGCTCGCGAATCCTGACTCATTGGATGGCGGGCGGGTACTCCACGAGTGATGCGCAAGTGCGCGAAAAGCTGGCGCACAGTCACGGGAGCGCCGTGCTGTTGCCGTTTGGGTCGGATGTCTCGCGGCCAACGCAGGACAGTTCCGCGATGCGGGAGGAGATGGCCGAGCGCTTGGTCAAGTTGGGAGTCCAGGAGCCGCAACTGAAAATCTCCACCGCTCCCGATTACCTGGAAAAGCTGCGCGGGGCAGCCGGTGAGTTGCCGGTCCTCAAGCAGGATTTCAATCCTCCGCTACGAGTTGAGGATTTGCGCGGCACGTACAGCAACCGCATCGAGTTGAAGAAATCCAACCGAACCGCCGAAGCCGCGCTCTATAACGCTGAGTGTCTCGCGGCGATAGCGTCTCTCGGAGGACTGAGCTATCCCCACGCGGCGTTCGCGCAATTGTGGGAACGGCTGCTGTTCACGCATTTCCATGACACGATGGGCGGCAGCCATTCGGATCCGGTTTATCGCGCGGCGATGGAGCGGTTGGCCTCCGTGCAGAAGGAGGCCGAGCAGATGGCGCTGAATTCATTGCGCCACCAACTCCCGAAAGCAGAAGGAGGCGCTTGGTTGGTGGTGTATAACACCTTGTCGTACGCGCGCACCGAGCCGTGCCAACTCAGGATCCCGATCGAGCAGTTTCCCTCCCGGTCGGCGTTGCGGCTGGAAAATGCTGCCGGCCAGCCTGTCCCATTCCGCGAGGTCGCTTCAGATGAAGATCTCGCGTCTGCGCCGGAAAGAGTCATCGAGTTCGTCGCTGAGGAAATTCCCGCGACCGGCTACCGCGCCTATCGTTTGGCGACGGAATCGCGCCCGCCCGTCAAACCACAACGCCGGATTAACTCGCCTTCGCTGGAAAACGACCGGTTCCGTTTGGAGTGGAATCCGCAGAGCGGAGATTTGACGCGGCTGTATGACAAGCGCCGGGAGTGTGAAGT
This sequence comes from uncultured Verrucomicrobiota bacterium, assembly GCA_903828255.1. Classification (GTDB taxonomy): domain Bacteria; phylum Verrucomicrobiota; class Verrucomicrobiia; order Limisphaerales; family JADLHS01; genus CAIKLQ01. The sequence goes on along the minus strand of CAIKLQ010000933.1, from coordinate 1,307 downwards.
CCTGGCAGGGCCCAGCAACATGCTGATCGCCGCCAAAGAACAGCAGCCCGAACTGGAAGGCGACTTGCACTTGACTGGAGAAGTCGAGCGATCTTCCGACTCGACGGCGCTCTTGATCGCGCCGACCGCGGATGACTTGGGGGTTCGCCTACGAACCGTGAATCGCTTTGCCGATGCACTGCTCGAACGCGAGACGGTGCTTTTCGACGGACTCGACCGAATCCACTTCCGGACAATCTTGCACAACTTTTCCGGCGGGGACGTTTTGATCAAGGCATCCTTTGCCCCGCTTCTGGACTGGAGCCGAGCCCAACCGGTTTACGAGACCCCGTTTGCCTCCACGCAGCGCCCCGCGGGGCACTTCGCCGCGCAGACTTGGGTGGATTGTTCGGACGGCAAGCAGGGAGTGGCATTGTTGAATCGCGGCACGCCGGGCTACTGGATCGGTGACGGCAAGCTGGAGTTGGTGTTGCTTCGTTCCTTCGGCAATTACACCGGCTATCAACAGCGCGGACGAAGGAGAAACCTGCCCGGCTATGACAAAAGCACGCAAACCGAACTGGCACGAGAGCACGGCACTCACGAATTTGATTACGCCTTGCTGCCCCACGCAGGCACCTGGCGAACCGCGCAACTGCCGCAGTCCGGTCGGAGCTACAACACCCCGCTGCTGAGTCTGCCCGGCTTGGGCCAGACCTTGCGCGGCGCGGCGGGTCGGAGTTTCCTCGCTTGTTCGCCGGATTTCGTGCTCACCGCCCTGAAGCAGGCGGAAGACGGGGGCGGCCTGATTCTGCGCGGCTACGAAACCAAGGGGGAAGCGCATCCAGTGATCCTGCGGCTGCCCCGAACGGTGAAGCAGGTCCGCCGGGCGAGCCTGTTGGAGGAGCCGGCGGAGGAACTGCCGGTTTCGCGAGGACAAGTGAAGTTCGCTTGCCGGCCTCACGAAATTGTCACGTTGCGGCTGCGGTGCTGAGCCCACCGACCGCGGAACGTAGCCCGCGCCCGAGTTTCGCTGTTGGCACCACGGTTACTTTAGGCGAGGTGCGATCTTCGATCGTGTAGTGCCGTTGCTGGGGCTAGCCCGCAGTGCGGGTGACGGTTGGCGTGCGAACCTCGCGATTCAATTGCGGCCGTTCCGGGTGCCAGGACAGATGCGCTTGTCCCAGTCAGACCTCAGATTGATGAGGGCAAAGGCGGGCTGGCGGAACGCCAGTTTAGTTCCCGCTCCGGCGCGCGCGCCGGGCCCGGCGGCGCCTGCGGCCACGTCAATCGCTCCGGAGACTGATTTCCAGTTCCGAACGCTGCGC
>CAIKLQ010000932.1 GCA_903828255.1 uncultured Verrucomicrobiota bacterium | reverse complement strand
CTGCCAGCATAATAGTTATAGGTTAACAACGCTAAGTCGTGGCGCCATCCGCTAACCCAAAACCCAGCCGGTTCCCGGTCTGGGTCGGATTTTGATTTCTGGACGCTTCGCCGTTTAGTAGCGATTGCAGTTTTTGCATTTGTGCATTATTCATTTTGGTGTCACGTCGTTTTGTTTGCTTCCCCCGCTGCGGCCACCAGTGCGGGGAAATTGGTTACTTATCCAGTTGCGGAAAAAGGCCGGACACGACCCGCCCGGTTTCACCGTCTCACGCACGGTATGTTGGTTTTTTGAGATTTTGTATTGATTCATACGGGCAGTTGGTTGGGGGAAACCAGTCCGGGCATTTCCGGTGCGTCACTTCGCACCGTGCCGCTACCGGGTCCGGCAGCATACAATTGGTGGGAATTCGCACTCACGCTCCGCGGTTGATGGAGAAATGCTTTTGTTAGCACCCTCATAACGCACCGAGCTTCCGCTGCCTCGTTAACAGGGAGGCGGGCACGGTTCACGCGTGGTCGGCGGCGGTTTCCAGTTTCCACTGGAGCGAGATAACTCGGCTACGGTGTGACAGCGACAGCCCCCTCGGCCAATCTCGCTTTCAGGACTTCTTTCGCTTGGACATGTTCGTCCGATAGTTGAAACGCCTCCAACTGGCGATAAGCCTGCTGAAGAACGAGCATTTTCTCATCGCCAATAACTTCTTCCAAAGACGCGCATTCTTTTTGTGCTTGTATATTCATGGTCAAAACTCCTGGCTAATTTCTGGACGCAGGGCAATTTCGCGAAGCTCTTGCATCGCTTTGTAAATGCTGTTGTCCACCACCCCGCGTTTGATCTCCAATTGGGCGGCAACTGTATCTGGGGACTCGCCTGCCAGCTTCACGCGTTCGAAGATCATGTAAACTTGGGGCGATACTTCGCGGTGGAGGTCGGCAAGCACTATTCCCAAAAGGGCTCTGCGAAAAGCCTGTTTTTCCCGGATCGCGAAATCCTCGTGCGCTGCTGCGGCCTCCCCTCGGGTTGCTTCCTCGACCGGGCTCTCCGAAAAAGACGGCCTCGAAATACCTTTGTTGCTCCGAATGAAGTCCACCACCCGTCGCTGACATACAGTCGAGAGGAACTGCCGGAACCGACCTTTTGCTGGATCTAGTTCTAGCGCATCGAGGCCCTTGAGAATTGATTCGAATACTGCCATGACAACGTCCTGAACGTCCGCATCGCAAACCGAATACCAACCGCTTTTCCTAAATACACCAAGCACGCAAACCCGGACAGCCTGGTGATACGCATCGAAAAACTCCTCCCATGACGAATTCCACTGCCCGGAAGCGTTCGGGTTTTTCAGCCGCTTCATTAGAGTGGGGCGTGTGTTTGGAAAGATGGTGTCAGCCATAATTTACCTTGTTCATTCGGGCGAAAGCCGGAGGGATTTTACCTCCTGGCTCTGCTACCTCCGGCAAAGTGCTCGAATGGCTCGCCATGCTGCATAGCCCACGGCGCAACCTGCCGCTCCCCCGGCTATGACGGGCCACAAAGGCGCAGATACCAAACCGAGTGATAGCGCGAGCCCGCCGACCGCATGAGAGCCCAGCACGGTCACGGTCCCTGCGGCAACGCTGCTGCCAACGACAGCCCCGGCGGCGGCCCCCGCCACACCGCTCGATGCTGGACCCGCAGTACCAACCAACCGTTTGAGGGCGTCAAACGGGTCTGCCACTACCTCCGCAGTCAACTGAGCCAAGCGGATGACTCCATCACGGAAGTTACTCAGCAGGCGTTTAATTGCCTCGTCCGTGATTAAGCGACGCGCACCATCAATGAGCAAGGCCGTGCCGATGGCCAACAGAGACGTACCTGCGAAGACTTGGCCGATGTCGATTGACGGATTCAGGAAATTGTGAACAATATCACCGACGGAGTAACCGGCGGCTCCGAAAACGACAGAGCCACCTGAAATCAGCAGGGATGCGGGGATGCCAATAGCCCCACCGCAAGCGGCAACGCCAATACCACCGAGAATGGCACCTGCAAAAGCTCCAGCGCCGCCCACGAACGCGCCAGTTGCGAGACATGCCGGATTGAATCCACTGAGTTTCGTGCCCAGTAAATCAGCGCCCATGTGAATGTTGCCTATGTGTATGCCGGCAGCGATCAGTTCAGCCCCCGCCGCCATCTCACCGATACCGACCGCCCACTGGTTTCGTGAACACCAGTCTTGGACGTAGATTATCACCTCTCCAAACTTACTTTTCTCATTCTCTGTCAGTTTAATGTTTTTCATAATTATTCAGTTTGCCTGTGGGCGTTACGTCATTACGCAAGCCGCCTCAAGCGTTGCCCCTCTTTCGTTGGTGCCAGCGAAATCTCTCGCTCGATTTCATATTTTTCACTGGCTCCGCCTGCGGCTGGAAACAACGTAGCGGGTAAATCTCCTCCGCTCTACCTTCCAATTACCCGCGTCTCCTTTGGAGGAGGTCTCGAAGCTGATACTCTTGGGCCAACCATTTTTGATGTCCATGACGGACGACCCCTTGTCCCGAAACCCCCCGGCTGCCACCTCCGTCTCCATTGGCAAGACAGCAGTCGTCCAGGCGCTTTTCTCCAAGATTGGAGCAGCGCCCCGGTGCGGAAATTCAGTTCGCAGGAACTCGACAACTGCTTCGCCGGTTCCCCGATTCAATTCCAGCAGGATCAGTCTCTGTTTCCATTCAAATGAGACTCCGGTTGCGTTCGTCGAACCGCCCTCCTGTCCCCACGCATTGCCAAGCTCGGCACTTTGACCAGTGAACAGAAATAAAATGCGCGCCATCCTCAGCACACCGGCAGATGCATCCTCCGGTGCAATGCTCAGGTCGGCCCGCCCAGTGAGCCGCTCGATCTCCTGCCACACCATCCCGCTTTTGGCCAGCCTTTTTCGGATATCACGAAGCTTCTCTTCAAAGCTAGCGGCAATCGCAGTGCGGTTGACGAGTTCCACCGGCAACCCCTTTGCGTCGGTACGCAGCAGGAACTTCAATCCATCGTGGAGGCTCGCTCGCCACGCTTTTACTTCCTCCAGGAGCTTCGGCTTGAGGACCTGGGAGCGACCGGTGCTCCAAGCAATGAGATACCCCGCCTCGCTACGCTCAAGGACTTCGATGGTCAACGGCGTGAAGACGCTGCTGTATTGCATTTGGGCATCACCCGATTCTTCGCTCTCGGTGACTAACTCATAGGTCACGGTGGTTCCAACAGGCCAATCTGTTGGGAACGAGATCTCCCGGTTGACCTTCCTGCTTGTGGTCGCATGGTATCCAACCAGATTAAGTACAATAAGCAGGATACCGAGCCCCCCAAATGCAAAACATCTTTGCCGGCAAGTTCTGCTTCCGGATCCTAGATCTGGGGCCGCGCAATTCTGCCTGCCACAAAAACCCGTTACAGGCTTCGCAGACAATTTTCTGTAACACTTAATGAAAACCGCCACACAAGCCAGCGAGAAAATTTCGTCACTCGCCCTTGGCCCATGAGTTATCAAGTCAGATATCCCGAGAAGGCTCAAGACCGCTGAGATCATAAGCCATAGTACCCACCAAAGCTTTTGAAAGAGTTGTAAGCCCGGAGGATATCCGGGGAATTTCATTGCTAGGTTGAGGTAGAAGAGGGGAAAGCTTCGAGAGTGAAGGTTGTTGGATGGGCCGGCTGTCATGCTGGGGCGTTGAGGTCGGAACTCAGGTCGAATCGCTTCGCGCCGGCCTGCGCT
>CAIKLQ010000931.1 GCA_903828255.1 uncultured Verrucomicrobiota bacterium | reverse complement strand
GAATCGCATGGTGTTGGAGTTCCTCACGATCCCTGGCCGGCGCTATTCCTTTCGCGGCTCCGCCGATCTGACGACCTGGAGTCCGGTTGCCTTCCGCCTGCCGGAAGACGCTGTAGGCGCGACTCCGCGCCCGGACTATGTCGCCACGGATATCCGGATCCTGCGGGTTGAGGTTGGCGGAGAGGGCCAGCCGGCAACGCAATTCTTCAAGGCGCAAGTGCAATAAGCATGTCCCCCTCCGCGCCCAACCTCCGTCCGCGCCGGCCGCAACCACTCGTGCTCGCCAGCGCACTGGCCTTGCTGGCGGGGTTGGCGGTAAGCGGCTTCTTTGTCCTCCGGCGGCCCGCCGCTGCGGGGGCCTCGCTGGAGGTGCCGCGCGAAGCCTTGGTTCTGCGCGCGGGGCAGCTTTATCTCACCAATGCAGCGGCGCCGTTCACCGGCCAATTGATCGAGCGTTATCCCGAAGGTGGGCTCCGCGCCCGCTCGGCCATCAGAAATGGCCGTCTGGAAGGCAAGTCCGAAGGCTGGTTCACCAACAGCCAGCCGCAAGTTGTAGAGTACTTCGTGGCCGGAGTTTCCCACGGACCGCGCACGAAATGGTATCCGAACGGAAACAAACAATCGGAGGCCGCCATTGTCGCCGGCAAGCTTCAAGGTGTGTTTCGCCGGTGGCATCCGGACGGCGGCCTGGCCGAGGAGATTTCCATGAATGACGGGCAACCTGACGGTGTGTCCCGTTCGTATTACCCCAGTGGGTATCTCAAGGCCCAGGCGCAATTGCAAAAGGGGCAAGTCGTCAAGCAAGAATCCTGGTCCGAGCAGGAGCAGATTCCGCCTCCGGCTTCGGATTCCGGCACCGCTCTGGCAGAGAAGGCCAGCCCCACTCCACCATGAAGGCCGCCACCGCGAGTTATCGGCGGGTGGTGGAGGGCGCGCTGCTTCTGGTCTTAGGCGGCGCGGTTCAGGCTGGAGATTTCAGCCTAGACTGGGATGTGATCGCCGCGGGCGGTGGCAGTAGTTCCGGAGGTCGCTTTGCCGTTGAGGATACGCTGGGACAGCCGCAGACCGAGAGCATGAGCGGCGGGGCGGTTTTCGTGGCGGCGGGATTTTGGAGTTGGGAAGCGGCGCCGTTCACGCCAGCCTTGACCCTCTCGACTTCAGCCCAACTTGTCCAGGTTGGAGGAGCTGTATTCCTCACGGCACAGGCGGATTATCCCTCCGCCTTGACCTACCAATGGATTCACAGCGGCACCAACTTGACCGACAGTTGGCAAGTCTTCGGAGCGACCGCTGCCCAATTGACGCTCGACCCTGTTACTTTCGATCTGGCGGGTAATTACCAGGTAAGCGTCAGCGGCGACTTTGGCACAACGACTAGTTCGGTTTTCTCTCTCGCCGTGAATCGCGTGCCGCTGGCCATCAATCCCGCTTTGGGTTTGCGCATCAATGACGTCGGCACGACCATTTCGGTCAGCAAACTGGCGAAGGACGCCGACGGGGAATCACTGACCGTGACCGCCGCAAGCCTGACCAGCGGGTTGGGAACGGTATCAATTACGGCGTCTGGACTTACCTACGACGCGCCAGCCACAGCTGGTTCTGCGAGTATCTCCTACACGGTCAGCGATGCGCGAGGGGCTTCGGTTTCGGGCACCGTGGCGGTGACGATTCGGCAAATCAACGCTTCAAGTTCGATCACGTTGCTCGACACCACTTCCGAGCCGGGGCATGTCCGCCTCACTGCTTCCGGCTTGCCCCAGACGACTTACCAGGTGCAAAAAAGCGACGATGGCGGTCTGACTTGGGCTGCTTATGGGTCCGCAACCACTGCCGCCAATGGCGTGCTGATTTACACGGATACCAATCCCAGCTCGCAGAGCCGCCTCTATCGCCTTGCGCAATGAGCCCGCTACGACAGGTTGCCGCACTACGTGAAACTTGAAGACATGAACACCCGGAAGATCAACCTCATCGTCGCCCTAGCGCTCTTCACCCTGGGTGGTTCCGCCCCGGCGGCGCTTTACTCTTATTCCAGTAGTGGGCCCTTCAACAACAACGGCGGCGCCGGGTCGGGCATCATTCCAGACAACAGCGCGATTGGGCTGAGCGATTCCTGCTCTTTCCACGACCAACCGCCCGCCATCACTTTGGTTTCGCTAAGTGTAACCTTGCAGGGTGGTTTCGGATCCGATCTTTCAGGCTACCTGCGAATGGGGAATGAACTAACCTCACCGCATGCCGATCTGACCCCGACCTTGAAAGGTTTGGCGCTGACCGATAGTTCTGCGACGACTTTTACCTTGGACCTGACCGGAAGTTTCGCTTCCTTAAATCCCAACGCAACCTGGACACTGTTCTTCGCGGACTCCAGCGCGGGTGGACAAACCACGTTAAACAACTGGACTCTCAACGTCACCAGCGTAGTGCCCGAGCCGATCACTTGGGCTTTGATCGTCTTCGGCACAATCTTTACCACAATGGGCTTGCTTCGAAGACCCGGACAAAGAAGCTGAGGCATTGGGTAAGTGGTTTTGGGTTTCGAAGCCAACTAGGGAACGATCGTCTAAGAGCCTGTTTGCTAACTTAATTGGAGTGGGGTTGCAACGGACAAAGCGCCCAGCGCCACGCAGAGCCGGTTTGCAAAGTAGCAGCCGCCGGAAGAACGCTCTGACTTATGCGCGTGCGGGGCAACGGAAACCAGGAGGTTTGAGCCTTCTTACGTCGGCTGCTACGAGCGGGAAATTTGCTTCAAGCGGTTCTTTCAAAACCAGGCCAACTGCCGCGTGAGGGCACGCGGCCTACAGGAATCGGGGACCAAATCGTGTTTGCAGGCCCGCGGCCCTCAGCGGGCGCGGTTTTCAAAGAACCTCTCATGACTTCTGCTGTCTCTTCGTCACACAAAATCATCTTTCACGGATCAGTGGCGCGAGGTGGTTTTAGTAGCGGTGCTCTACTTCCGTTGCCCCGGGAGGGGGAAAGGGCTGCAGGGTTCCTTGCGGCCGGCCACCTGGAGCAGTTGTGGGCCAGCGTCCGACTGGCGAAGTATTGTCTGCACCACAACGAGGGCTTTTGTCCGGGATAGGATCGCAACAGTAGTGAGAAGAACCAGTTTAAGGCCGAGCCAGACATTGGTGTGTTTGACATAAAACAGCCCCAAGCGGCTTTTCCAGGGGCGGATAACCTGGCTATATTTCAGGTGGGGGGTCCTCGCTGCCCTTGAGCATTGCGTCAGAAAATACAATTATGGCCAGGAAGGCGAAGTAAACCGGCAGGATCCCGATCGCGCGGCGGAGGTAGAAATACTTTAGGTGGATGCCGCCGGTCTTGCGCTCCTCTTGCAGGAGCAGCCAGGTAATCAACAGTCCGCTTTCAGGTCGGCGAGTTCCTCCGTCGTGCCGCTGAACCGCGACGTGAACAAGCCGCCCGCCCGCGCGATGGCCTCGATGATTGTGGTTGGCCCATTGATGGGATACACCCCGGATTTGTTGAGCCGGCCCACCACCCACACGCGCTTACTCTCGACGGCGGTGAGGATGACGGACAATTGCGGCCCCGTGTTGTACTTCGCCAGCTCGCGCTCCAGCACTTCCTTACTCTCCGCCAAGGTCACGCCCCACACATCCACGCCGGGCAGTAGGTCGTAGTATATCTTCCCATCCGGGCAGACGAACGTGCTCCCGCGTGAACCGGCACGGCCCAGAACTTCCAAATCCACCCGGTCGCCCGGTCCGAGGCGGAACGGTTCGGTGTCCGCCTTGTTGCCGACCGGTCCGCGTCGCATTGTTTGGCTGGCGGGCGCGCTGGCTTGGATGCCTGTCCTCGGCTGGCTGGCGCACGCTTTGCCCGTCACCGCAGTCGCAACGTCACGGATCATTCTCGCGACCACCACCAGCGCGTGGCTGCTGTTACCGCCGCGCCCCCTCCGTCCCGCATCAACAACCTCCTCCGGAAATTTCTTTGGGGCGCGCTCCTGATCGCGGTGCTGGGCTCCGTCATCCTGGAACTGCTGCCGCGCACCCGGCCCGCCTCGCGGCTGGCGCAGTTGCCCACGCGCGGGCTCGGTTTCGCCGGACGTGACCTGCCCTTGAGCGAAGCCGAGGCCACGGTGTTTCAACGCGCCGCCGTGGTGAAGCGGCTCTACCAGGTCGGGGACAGCCGGTTTGTCCTGCTCGCGGTGGATGGCGAGGGCGACCGGCACGCCATTCACGATCCGCTCTATTGCTTTCGCGGCGCCGGCTGGACGGTGACCAGCGAAACCGCCACCACCATCCCCGGCGGTCAGAGCAAAATCGTCCGCCTCACCAAAGGCCCGCAAACCGCCGAGGCCCTGTATTGGATTACGGATGGCGAACATCGCCACGCCTCGGCGCTGAAAGCCTGGTGGCAGTCCGCGACGGCCCGCCTGAGCGCGCACCCCGCGCGTCACACCCCCGTGCTCGTGCTGCTCCAACCGGTCACCGGCAGCAGCGTGGACTGGCAGGAACTGCTGCACCGCTTTCCCGAACTGTTCTCGATATGAAGCCCGCTTCCGCAACAATCCTCAGCAAACGCCCCACGCTTGGCGTAGTCATTCGCTTTCAGAATTCCGCCGCCACCTTGCCCGGCGTGCTCGAGGCGCTGCGCCGCCAAACCGTTCAGCCCGATCGGATCATCGGCGTGAACAAACAAAGCACCGACACCTCCCCTGCCCTGTTGCGCGCGGCGGGCGCGGAGCTCATCGAGTGGCCGCACGCTTACAACCATCCGCGCGTGCTGAACTTCGCCCTGCGCCATTGCCCGACCGACCTGGTGCTCGTGCTCAGTTCGCACACCGTTCTCCAGTCGCCCGAGGCCCTCCAGCAACTCGTCGCCGCGATGGCCAATCCGCGCACCGCCTGCGCCAGTGGCAAATGGGACCACGATGCGTTTTACAGCGACGCGATTGACTGGCCGGAATTGCAGGCCAAGGGACTGAAGTTCGGTTCCATCTACTCGAACAGCATGGGCATCATCCGCCGTTCGCTATGGGAGCAAATCCCCTTTGACGAATCCCAACCCACGATGGAGGACAGCGCGTGGGCGTTGGAACAGGTCAAACGCGGCGCGACCTGCCGCCGGCTGGATTTCGCGTTCGACTATCAACGCAGTGGCCGGACGCGCGATTTCATTTTTGCCGTCATCACCTTCCGGTTGGCCGCGCGCCACGGACTGCGGGTGACCTGGCTCAGTGTCACCGCCACGCTGCGCGAACTCTTCGGCACACTGATCCGGTGGGCCGCTTCGGCCTCGGCAACCACCCCCCCACGATGCGACCCGCCTCTGGCAACACCTCGCCGCATGGTGCTCCTGGCGTTTCGTGGGTTCGCTAAACGAGTGAAGTGCCCGCAAGCAATCAACTTGTCGCCGCCGCCGTGCGAAGGCTGATGGGCGTTGGCTGAAACTGAGTTCCGCAGCAGCGGCGCGCACCGTTGCCGCCTGCAAGAGGAGCCGGAATCGCCAGCGGCGCTCTCACCCGCTGGCAACCACCGCGCTGCTGCCGCGCGCGAAAAAATTATCATCGCCTGCCAGTGGTAAATCGGTGAAACTTGCGCATGATTGTCAAACCGGTTTCGGTTGACGCAGGAGGCAACGGCAACGCAACGCCGCACGCGGTGGGCGTCCAACGCTTTCTCGGCATTGATGTCGGGGCCGAAACCATCAAGGTCATCGAAGTGCTGCGGCAGGGAACGGAACTGCGCCTCGGCAGACGCCGCCTCGTCGAACATCACAAGGAGCCCACCCAGCGCCTGCTCGAACTGCTCGGCGAATTCGACTGGCCCAATCTCAGCGGCGCGGCGGTCTGCGGCCGGCTGGCGCGGTTGGTCAAGCTGCCGCGGGTTCCGACCAAGCAGGCGCAGGCGCGCGGCTTTCGTTTTCTCTTTGGCGAACGTCCGGCCACGGTGGTTTCCATCGGCGGTCACGGGTTCTCCGTGCTGGAGTTGCGGACCAACGGTCTCGAAGTGCTCCGCGAGAACAGCCGTTGCTCGCAAGGCACGGGCAATTTTCTCCGGCAACTCTGCGAACGCTTTGAACTGACGCCCGCCCAGGCCAGCGAAGTTTGCGCCGACGTCGAGAAATCCGCGCCGCTCTCCGGTCGCTGCCCGGTCATTCTCAAGACCGACATGACGCATCTGGCCAACAAGGGCGAGAAGCGCGAAGCCATTCTCGCGGGGTTGTTCGATGCGGTGTGCGAGAACGTCATGGTGCTCGTCAAGCCCGGCGTCAGTCCGGCGGACGTGGCGCTTATTGGCGGCGTCAGCCGGTCGCGGCGCATTCGGAGAACCTTCGCCACTCTGCTCGCCGCGCAGGGTATGAACCTGATTCCCATCGAAACGGACCAGGTGGAATTTCTGGAAGCCACCGGCAGCGCCTTGCTCGCGGCGGAAAATCCCGCACTCCTTCCACCGCTAGGCGAATTGCTGGTGACGGACACGCAATACCAACTGAACACCGTCGCCGGATTGAGTGGCGCACTGCGGCTCGTGCGGCGAATGCCAGCGCGAGCAATGCCCGAGCGCAATGGCCATCTGCGCCAGTTGATCCTCGGCCTCGACATTGGCTCGACGGGGTCGAAAGCCGTCGCGCTGGATGCGACCACGCAGGAAGCGGTGTGGGAAGGCTATCGGCGCACGTCGGGCGATCCCGTCGGCGCGGCGCAGGCGTTGCTTCGACAGTATGTGGCCGAGCGCGACGGCGACGGCGTGATTCGAGCGTTCGGCGTCACCGGCAGCGGACGGGAAATCGCCGGGTCGCTGATGACGACGTGTTACGGCGGCGACGCGGTGTTCGTGCTGAACGAAATCGCCGCGCACGCGGAAGGCGCGCGGCACTTCGATCCGCGTGTGGACACGATTTTCGAAATCGGCGGGCAGGACGCGAAATATATCCGGCTCGCGGATGGGCGCGTGGTGGATTGCGCGATGAACGAGGCGTGCAGCGCGGGCACGGGTTCGTTTATCGAGGAACAGGGCGGCAAGTTCGCAGGCATCCAGGGCGTGGCGCAACTCGGCGCCGAGGCGATGCAAGCGACGCAATGTGTTTCGCTCGGTCAGCATTGCTCCGTCTTCATGGCCGAAGTCATCGGCGAAGCGGTGGCCGCCGGGCGCGACCAGCGCGAGATCATCGCCGGGCTTTACGATTCGATCATCCAGAATTATCTGCATCGCGTGAAGGGCAACCGCTCGGTCGGCTCGGTGATTTTCTGCCAGGGCATGCCGTTCGCCGCGGATGCGCTCGCGGCAGCGGTGGCGCGGCAGACGGGCAGCGAAATCATCATTCCGCCGAACCCCGGCACCGTGGGCGCGCTCGGCATCGCGCTGCTGGCGCGCAAGGAAACCAACTGGCAGGCCAACGCGATCTTCGATCCGCAGCGCTTTCTCGACGCGCGGATCGAATCCAAGCAAACCTTCATCTGCCGCTCGAAGACGGGTTGCGGCGGTGCGGGTAATCATTGTCGCATTGATTCGATCAGCACGGTGGTCACCGGGCGGGGGCAGCGATTCAACTGGGGCGGCGCCTGCGCGCTTTACGACAAAGGCACGCGCAAGCGCAAACTCCCCGATCAGTCGCCCGATGCCTTTCGCGAGCGCGAGGCGCTGGTGGCTGCGTTGGTCGCCGCGCTCGGGGAAACGCCCGGCGCAAAGACCATCGCCCTCACCGACGAGTTCACGCTCAAAGGTCTGTTCCCGTTCTTCGCCACGTTCTTTCGCGAACTCGGCTTCAACTTCCGCCTGACCACCGGCGCGGATCATAGCGTGCTCAAGCGCGGCGTGAAGGAGGCGAACATCTCGTATTGCGCGCCGATGCAGCTTTACCACGGACTGACCAGCCAGATGGCCGATGCGGCGGCGGATTTTATTTTCCTGCCGATGGTGCGCAGCCTGCCCCGGGTGGGCAATGAGCCTTACTCGAAAGTGTGTCCGGTAGTGCAGGCCAGTCCGTGGATTCTGCGCCGCGACCTCGCTGCCAAATTGAACCCCAACGCCGAAGCCGCCAAGTCGCTGACCTCGGTGGCGCAGGCTTTCCAGCCTGCGGGTTCTGGCGACTTTCTAGTCGCCAGTCCCTTGGCACACGGGACTGGAAAGTCCCGTGAACCCGCGGACAGGAATGTCCGCGCTACCACCGCTCCCGCACGTACGCTCAAAACCGTTTCAGGGTTCGGGTTGAATGGCAATGTGCTCTCGCCCGTGATTGACGTCGGCGCGGGTAATTACGATTCCGTCGAGTTCCGGCAAAGCTGCGCGCGTCTCGCAGGACTGCTGGGGCGGAAGTCGAAGGATAGTTGGACGCCGGCGTTTCACAAGGCCATCGCAGCGCAACGTGCTTTCGAGGGCGATTGTGAGGCGATTGGGCGGAACGCGCTGGCCTTTTGCGCGGTGGAGGAATTGCCCGCCGTCGTCGTGTTGGGACGGCCCTACACGATTTACAACAAGGTGCTCAACTCGAACGTCCCGGCCATTCTTCGCGAGCAGGGCGCGATGGCGATCCCCGTGGACTGCTTCCCCGTGCCCGACGAAGTGCCGGTGTTCGGCGATCTGTATTGGGCGCAGGCTCAGCGGATTCTGCGCCCGGCCCATCAGGTCCGCCGCCTGCCGGGCGTGTATGCGCTCTATTGCAGCAATTACTCCTGCGGCCCGGACAGTTTCAATCTGCACTTCTTCGCCCACATCATGGACGGCAAGCCCTTCGCGATCATCGAGACGGACGGCCACGCGGGCGATGCGGGCACCAAGACGCGGGTCGAGGCGTTTCTACATTGTGTGGCGGGCGAGTTGAAGGCGGGCAAAGGCGCGACGAAAGAAGCGGGGAACTTTGCTTCGCTACAACATCGGGAGATGACCGTGGCGGACGTCCAGCCGGATGAAACGGTTTTGATCCCCCGGCTCGGTCCGAATTCCGAAGTGTTTGCCGCCTGTCTCCGCGGGCGCGGGTTGCGCGCCGAGGCGCTGCCGCCGGTGGATGCGGAGGCGCTGCGCATGGGACGCCGCCTGACCTCGGGCAAGGAATGTATCCCCGCCTGCATGAACCTCGGCGCGCTGATGAGCCGGGTGCAACGCAGCAACGCCGCGAGCGAGCGGTTTATCTACTGTCACCCCGGCGGGACCGGCCCGTGCCGGTTTGGCGTTTTCAATCTGCTCACGCAACTCGCACTCGACCGCACCGGGCTGCACGACCGCGTCCGCCTCTGGGCCCCGAGCGAAGAGGGCTATTTTGAAAAATTCCCGCCGGGCTTTGCGCTGCTGGTGTTCGCGGGCTTTGTCGCGGCGGACGCGCTGATGGACGCGTTGCTGGAGGTGCGTCCCGTGGAAACACGGCCCGGCGCGGCCAATGAAATTTACGACCGGGCGCTGGCCAGGTTGCTCAAACAACTGCAAGCCCGCGCCGGCACTGACCTGGGTTTGGCGAAAGCGCTTTGGCAGGTTTCGAGCGGAGGCTTGTTCGGCTTCCGTGAATTGCTGGCCGGTGCGGCGCGGGAGTTTGCGGCCGTGCGCGGGACGAAGCGCCTGCCTACTGCGCTGGTGGTGGGAGAGATTTATGTGCGCACGAATGCGTTTGCCAATGACAACGTGGTGGCGCGATTGGAGGCGCGCGGGGTGCGCGTGAAGCTCGTGAACTGTGGCGAGTTCATCGAATACATTGACCACTTGAACCGGCAGGAGAACCGCGCGAACACCTTGAGTGCCCGCATCAGCACGGCGGCGCAGGAGCGGGTTCGTTCGGTGGCGCATCGGCTCATGGCGCGTGAACTCGGCGGCCACGACCGGGCGCGGGTTGCCGATACGCTCGCGGCGGCGCAGGACTATCTACCGGAGAGTTTGCAAGGTGAGGCCGCGCTGACGGTCGGCGCGGCGCTGGAGCACTGGCGGGCGGGGACGATTGACGCCGTGGTGAACGTCGGCCCGCTGGAATGTATGCCGTCGAAGGTAGCCGAGGCGCAGTTCTTCCACGTCGCCCAGCAAGAGGGCCTGCCGACGCTGACGCTGGCCCTGAACGGCGACCCGATCAACGCGGAGACGCTCGATAACTTCGTCTTCGAGATTCACGAACGCTTCCGAAAGACGGCTGGCGAGCCGACCACAGTGCCCCGCGGCTGATGCGACGCTTCCGCCAGCCCTGAGCGGAATCCATTCAGTAGGACCGGCGGCGCGCCGACCTCTAACTCTTGCTGCTCAGTCTTGGGCGCGACGCCACTCCTACTGACTAGCCACTGCCTACTCGTCCACCACCGCATGGATTCAAGAGGTTCGCTTCGCGCCGACTCCGATTTCGGCGCTCCGATTGCACTGGTTACGGTTCACGGAAAGGATGCTTGGCAACCCGGCCCGAACCCACGCCGCCAACCCGCTCACCCCGTCGTCCTCGGATTTCCGTTTCAAAGGTTGCTACCGCACCGGGTTGAAATATCCTGCGCGCAGATTTCGCAGCGGAAAATTTCATCATGCACTGGATCGCCCAATCCGAAATGGCCGCTGGCAACGCCACGCTCGAAAGACACCGGCGTGACATTGCCGCGCCGCGCGCCATCCCTGGAAACGCCAGTGCGACTTCCTGCTCTGGCGGGGTTCAATTCCCAGCCACCCCGCGCCGGCACCGCACCCCTTTCATCTGCCAGTTTTTGTGACGCAGACGCAATCAACCAAAGCTCTGCCCGACGCGATCAAGGGTTGCGCTTCCTGGGACGACTTCCAGCGCAAGTTGCGCCCCCTGTCCGAGAAGCAGAAGGGCGACGTCTTCGAGGAACTCGTCAAAGCCTATCTGCTCTTGGAGCCGGAATATGCGAGCAAGCTCAAGCACGTCTGGCTTCACCGGGAAGTGCCGGAAGCAGTGCGCGAAAAGCTCAAGCTGCCCGCGACCGATCAAGGCATTGATCTCGTCACGGAAACCAAGGACGACGATTTCTGGGGAGTTCAGTGCAAATATCGGCAGGACCCCGATCACTCCCTGACCTGGCGCGAGATTTCCACCTTTACCGGGCTGGCGTTTGGCGTTTGTCGCGGAATCGCGTTTGGGATCGTTTGCTCCACCACCGAACGCATCACGCATGTCCTCAAGGATCAGGAGCGCATCGGATTCTGTGCGCTGGATGTCTGGCAGGGACTCGACGCCGATTTCTTCGCCCGGTTGCGAGCGCACCTCGACCACAAACCCGCCTTGCTGCTGCCGTTCAAGCCGCACCCGCACCAAAAAGACGCGAGGAAAGCAGGGCATCACCACTACGTCGTCAAAAAAGCGAGGCGCGGAAAACTCATCATGCCGTGCGGCAGCGGCAAGAGCCTCACCGCGTATTGGATCGCCGGGGACCTGGACGCCCGCCGCATCGTCATCGCCGTGCCCAGCCTCGCGCTCATCCGGCAGACGCTCAAGGTGTGGTTGCGCGAGACGATGGCCAATCGTCAGGCGGTGGATTGGATTTGCGTGTGCAGCGATGAATCCGCCGGGCGCATCGAGCGCGATGACGTCACCGTGCTGCGGCAGGATCTTGGCGTGCCGTGCCTCACTGCGCCGGACGAAATCGCCGCGTGGCTGAAACGGAAGCATTCCGGACTCACCGTCGTTTTCACCACCTACCAAAGCGGCGAAGCCCTCGCCCAAGCGGCCCGCTCCGCCCGCTACCGCTTTGACCTCGGCATCATGGACGAGGCGCACAAGACCGTCGGCGACACCGACAAGCTGTTCTCCCATCTGTTGCACGACGCGAATCTGCCCATCCGCCGCCGCCTCTTCATGACCGCCACCGAGCGGCGTTATGCGGGGCAGAGCGACACCGTGCTCAGCATAGATAATCCCGCCATCTACGGCGAAACCTTCCACCTGCTCTCGTTCAAACGGGCGCTGGAGTACGACCCGCCCATCCTCAGCGATTACAAGATCATCAGCATCGCCGTCTCGCGGGACGAAGTCGCGGAATTGATCCGGAAGAACGTCTTTGTGAAACCGCACAAGGGCCGGTGGAACAAGGAGATTGAAGCCGACATGCTGGCGTCCCTCGTCGCCCTGCGGAAAGCGATGGCGAAGCACCCCATCCGCCATGCCGTCTCGTTTCACAGCAGCATCCAGCGGGCGGAATTGTTCAAGATTCACAACGACGCCTTCAGCAGTGCCTTCCCGAAATTTGGGAAACTCGAAACCTTCCACGTCTCCGGGAAAACGCCCACCGGCACGCGCGCCCGCATCATCGGGGAGTTTGCGCAAACCCAGCGCGGCCTGATCACCAATGCGCGCTGCCTTACCGAAGGCGTGGACGTGCCGGGGATTGACTGTGTGCTCTTTGCCGACCCGCGCCGCAGTGCGGTGGACATCGTGCAGGCCGTGGGCCGCGCCCTGCGCCCCGCTCCCGGCAAGAAGTTGGGCTATGTGATCGTGCCGATCCTGCACGACGCCGATGCCACGCCGGATGACATCTTTGAGTCGGACTCGTTTCAGGAGGTTCTCACCACGCTCCGCGCCCTGGCCGCCAACGATGATCGCATCATCGAATACTACCGCGCCGCTTCCCAAGGGCGGCAGCGCACCGGCGGCGGCAGCGTCGAGTTCGACCTGGACGAGCGTCTCGCCCAGCGCATTGACCTGACGCTGTTCGTGCGGGAGATAGACCTCAGGTGCTGGGATCGCTTGGCCAAACTGTCGTGGCGGCCCTTTGAGGAAGCCCGCTCATTCGCCCGCAAACTCAAACTCAAGAGTAACCTTGATTGGCTTGCCTTCTGCAAAGGCGAGATGCCGCATCTGGGAAAACTGCCTGCTGATGTTCCAGTAAAACCTCATCGTGCTTACGCCAACAGGGGCTGGGCAGGAATGGGAGACTGGCTTGGGACTGGCAGAATCGCAAACCAATTTAGAGAATTTCGGTCGTTCCGTGAGGCCCGGGCCTTTGCCCGCAAACTCAAACTCAAGAGTCAGGCTGAATGGAGCGCGTTATGTGAAGGCCAGATGGCGAGGTTGGGGCGGCTGCCAGAGGATATTCCAACAAAACCTTTCAGAACTTACGCCAACAAGGGCTGGGCAGGAATGGGGGACTGGCTTGGGACTGGCAGAATTGCGGATCAATTGAAAGAATACCGTCCGTTCAGGAAGGCGCGGGCATTCGCCCGCAAACTCAAACTCAAGAACCAGACTAAATGGTTCGCCTTCTGCAAAGGCGCCGTGCCGAGGCTGGGGCGATTACCAGACGATATCCCAGCATGTCCGAGTCAAGTTTATGCTGACAAGGGATGGAAGGGCATGGGCGATTGGCTTGGAACAGGAACAGTTGCGCCGCGGCTGAGGAAATATCGTTCATTCCTTAAAGCACGGGCCTTCGCCCGCATACTCAAACTCAGAGGACAGAGCGAATGGTTTGCTTTCTGCAGCGGCGAAATGCCTGACAAAGGGCGACTACCGGTAGATATTCCGAGGAGTGTCTAGACGACCTACGCCGATAATGGTTGGAAGAACTGGGGTGACTGGCTGGGCACGGGCACAGTTGCGACCCATAACCGGGAATACCGATCGTTCCGTGAAGCACGGGCCTTTGTCCACAAACTCAAACTCAAGAGCAGCACTGAGTGGTGTGCCTTTTACAAAGGCGAAATGACTCACTTGGGACGACTACCTGAGAATATTCCGGCTGGTCCTTGGAGGACTTACGCTGACAAAGGCTGGAAGGGCATGGGCGACTGGCTGGAGACCGGAAGAACACGCCGAACCCGCAAAAAGAACAAATGAAACGAGACATGGACTTGTTTCGCCTTCCCTTGCTTGAACCTTAAGCTGCGGATCGTATCGGCACAATGTATTCGCGCCGCAGATTCATCCAGACCAGTGTTGCCCTGGGCGCGGGCTTAGCGTTGCCATTCGAGGTCGTCAGCGCTGTTGAAACCGGGTTGAAGTTCGAGCCGGAGAGTCCACTGATCTCCGCGCCGCGCGATCCCGCCGCCTGGCCGGAATTCCGGAAACGGCTCGCGGCGTGGCGGGAGGAGAAACGGCGCAGTCTGATTTACTCGGAACGCGGTCCGCCGCCGCGCCGCCAAAATAACGGAGGAACACCTTGGCGCTCAGTTCACCCAGGCGCGCGGTGTTCACGCCGCTGCAACGACCTCAAAGCTGGGGAAACTGTTCCTGGGGAGCGCTGAGGGTAAAGTCGGCGGTTCTGTCGTGGCGGAGTGCGCCCGTCCGCAGGCGCAGCAAGGCAGCGGCCTTGGAGGTTTAGGAAGTTCAGCCGGCTCGCGTACGTTCCCCCTTGCGGTGGCCGGGGACAGCCACACTGCGGCCCCTGGCGAGCTGCCGAACGTCTGGAAGGCTTCGATCCCCTGGTTGACTTTCACAGCGCTGGCACCGGATTGCTCGCCAGTTCTTTTTCCACCGCCGCGCCAATTGGCAAGTGGGATCACTCCCGCCAGTCCCCCGAGATTTGGACGCCGAGGACGCTGGCCCCGTTCCACCGAAAGGTCAGCCGGGCGGGAGCCGGTTCGGAATTACTCCCGTTGACTGCGAGTGGGGTGGGCAGGCTGGTTCGTGGGCAGTTGATCGAGATGCTCGTGCAGAATGCGTCCCAACTCCTCGATCGTTGCGGGTTCGCCCTGGCACGAATGGCCGTGTCTTACGATGAACTCGGACGCCACATAGTCCACATGGGCGCTTTGGTAGGACACCACTCCGTCCCGTCCCTGCCGGTAGTCGCCCTTACCCAAAACCGGAATGATCGAGTGGGCCTTCACCGGTGGCCGCACGGGGATTTCCGCCATGGCCAGCAGGCCGGGGTTCTTGGGTGACATGCCGTCCAGGCTCGTCGGGATCTTCCCTTTCAAAAATTTCTCGACTCCGGACCCTCCGGTCAGGCGCCTCAGGTCTTTCGCCTTGGACGCCACCTCGCGCGGCAAGGAGACGAACCGCTGGCCCAGCCGCCGCACGAAACTCCCTACAAGGTAACTCCCGCGGTGCGGGGTGGAGATGAACACGACGCGCCGCACAAACGGCAGCGGTTCGAGAAAGAACTTCCGGCGGAGTTCCGCGCGTTCAGGTTCCCGGATCTTCAAGTCCTCCAGCCGATTGGTGCTCACCACGCGCCAGAGTTGGTCGCTGGTGTCCACGACCGTAGCCTTGGTCAGCAGGCCGCCCTGGCTGTGCCCGATCACTACCATCTGGTGCAGGGCCGCGTTCGTCCCCTCCGGGTCCCGGCGTTGCACCTCGGCGGTCAGTGCCGCGCGCAGGTCGGCGATGGATTGCGCCAGCGGATTGCCGCTGCCGTAAATGAAGCTCCAGAGCTGATACCGTTCGCGCAAAACCGGGTCGGCCGCCAGCGAGTTGACCGTCTCCGCCCAGGTGACCGGGCTCGAGAAGGTGCCATGAACGAACACCACCGGGATGCGGTCGGGTTCGTAAGGTTGATTCAGCATCAACTGGCTGGGAATGCGCTCTGCGGGAGCGAGGAAGTCCATTTTGCCGAGCTTCCAGAGGGTGGCCTGGTTCAAGGTGTAGGCGCGATAGGTTGTAAGATCGTGTTCGAGTGGCACTTTGGTCCCGCCAATCAGGACGGTGCGGTCCTGAAAGGGAGAATAAAGCCCGAGCGCCGCGATACTCCGGCCCGCCGTGAGGTCAGCCAGCGAGCCATCAAGCCGCAGTAAGACCGTAGCGGGCATGCTCTGCCGCAAGCCAAAAGCGGGATGGATCGGCCAAACCGCAATCAATGGCGCCCCGATGCCGGGGACGCGATTACGCACGCTAAAGCCGTGGACCCGGAATTGGTCCGCAAGCAGGATTTGCTCGGCCTGGCTGAAGCGCAACCCCGTCTCGGTTTGGGCAAGCTGCAATTCGATTTCACCCACAGGCAGCCGCCGCCGGGCGTTTTCCAGTCGAACGACCCCGTCCGTGCTCTTTGGCCCGGTGAGTGCCAGACCGAGACCGTAATTGTATAAATCGCACGCCTCGCGAAAACGGCGATCAAAGGCTCCGGGCGGCGCATCCTTCCCTTCGCCGAACAGAAACAGCCAGGCATAGACCGCCGCGCCGAGATAATAGTCGCGCGCCGCGCGCCCATCCCACGGCTTGACGCTGTGGCGAATGTGGCCGCCGGCCACGTAGCTCAGTTCCGCCAGCGCGAAGAGCAGATCGCGCTCGCCGGTGGCTAGGGCCTTTTGGTGAAGCTGACGCACCGCTTCGTCCGGTTGTTTGGCGGCCAAGCGATCCAGCCCGTAGCGATGCAAGATTGAAACCGTGTCCGCACTGGGTTTTCCGTTCCGGAGCGCGTTGGATTCCACTTGCGCATAGGCCTGCTGGGTGCTGACGCGGTCGGCGCCAATCGGCGCGGCACAGCCGCTGAGGAAAATCCCGAGCGCGACCGTCAAGATGGTGAGGGCGCAGGACTTTCGGAAATTCCGAAGTTGAATCCCAAAAGGATTCCGACTCAAAGCCCAAGGTTGCGAGGAACGGGCGACGCTGGGAAACGGGTCCGTCATCCTCCTACCCCAAGGAGGTTGCGCCCCAGACAATGCCACCTGACCCAACCCCGTTGGGGGAGGATAACCACCGGGCAGCGACCCCGGGTAGCTCGCTTCTCGCAACCCTGGACTGGTAGCTATAATCCCTTTGGGATTGCGGAACCGCCGGGGCTTCGGGCGTTCCGGCGGTATCCCGCTTTGTAGGGAATTTCCGAATGGCATTAGCGCCAGGTGGGGTTTGAGTTTCATAGCTTAGTTCCTTTGGGGTTGGTGCAAATTCAGGGTTCAGTTCCCGGCACCCCTAGCCGAATCAGACGGGAAAAGTCAGCCTCCTTGTCCGCCGCCCGGGCGCGCTGGCGTAGTAGTAGGGGCAGTAGTTCAGGAGCGCAATCCCGCCCGATTCGCCGGGGAAGGCATCCATGATAGGATGCCGTTGCGCCCGGCAAGTAATGGTCCCTACCGCCTT
>CAIKLQ010000930.1 GCA_903828255.1 uncultured Verrucomicrobiota bacterium | reverse complement strand
CTCAACCCAACAAAATTCTTCGGAGCTTCCGGCGGGAAATTCCCCGCTGGCGGCCGGCGCGGGCGATGGCTTCTACCATTGCAGCCATTGTCGCGAAGTGGTTTTGCCCTCGGCGGCGCAGATTGAACTGGCGGAAAACGCTCCCGAGGCAGATGCGCCGCTCAAGTGTCCACATTGTCACAAGCACACCGTTCATTGGCAGTTCCCGGCGGCGGAAGGGCCGCGCCAGCACCCGCAACCGGTCAGTCAGGAGGACGGTCACAAGTTGTTCGCCGGAATCCTTCAGACGCTGGAAAAATCCTGAATTATCCGGCCCCGCCGCCTTTTGCCAGCTTGCTAACCCTATCAAACAGTTCGTGGCCATCCGCGCCAGCCTTGCGAAAATACGAAATTTTATGAATCCACCAGAACACACTTTTTCGGAGTTGGTGACCGTGATGCGGCAACAACTCGCCATCAGTCAGGAAGACCTGGCCCGGCAGCTTGGCGTCAGCTTCGCCACCGTCAACCGTTGGGAAAATGGCCACACCAAACCGTCCCGTCTCGCCCGCGCCCAACTGAACGCCTTCTGCGATAAAATGATCACGCGCGGCAAGCTCGTGTTGCGGGAGGAGCAGCGGCCATGAGCCCGCGCCAACTCCGTCTCGGGCGCGCGGGCGGGTTCTCGCGGGCAGCGGGGACCGCACTCGCGGGCGCTGCTACCAAGGCCGCAACCCTAGCCCGCGGACCGAAGGATTTTCGCACCCTGAATCCTGCGGAACCATCCCCCGCTATTTTGCCGCCGCTAAAGAACTGGAGCAAAGCATTCCCATGAACTCATCTACCCCTTTGATTCTCGGCCCGCGCCAACTGCGGCGGGCAACCTGGCTGGTAGTAGCGATTTGGACGCTGACCTTGGCCGGGTCGGTGGCCTGGAACGCGCGCCTGCTGCACGATGGCATGTGGCGGGCCGCCACGCATGACGCCCGAACCAGTTGCAGCAAAGACATGGCTTACTTGTTGAATCCCGCCTTCATGACCCGGGAGGTGCATCAATTGAAAGCCCAGGCGGGGGACCTCCTGGGCCACATCACCCGCTTGAATCCGGTGCGCCCGGAGAACGCGCCCGATGCTTGGGAAGCCGCCGCCTTGCAGGCTCTCCAGCCCGGCCAGACCGAGGTAAGTTCCCGCGAACGGCTTCACGGCCAACCTCACTTGCGCCTCATGCAGCCTTTGGTTATCAAGCCGGCTTGCCTGGAATGTCATGCGGACCACGGCTTCAAAGTGGGCGACATCGGCGGAGGCATCACAGTCTCCGTGCCGCTGGCGCCGTATGTGGCTTTAGCCCGGGCCCAGCTATGGCCCATCGCCAGTGTCCATGCCGGCCTGTGGGCCTTGGGCCTGTTGGGAATTGCCTTGGGCGCCCGGCAGATGCGCCGCCGCCTTGAGCAACAGTTGCAGGCCGAGGCGACGCGGTCCCGCTCGGAGACGAAGTTCCGCACCCTTTACGACGCGAACAGCGACGCGGTGATGCTGCTGGACGCCAAGGGCTTTTTCGACTGCAACCCGGCGACTCTGGCGATGTTCGGCTGTGCGACGCGGGAAGAATTTTGCTCGAAAACTCCAGCCGTGCTCTCGCCGCCGCAACAGCCGTGCGGCACGGATTCCCTCACACTGGTCGGCCAGCGGATCGCCACGGCGATGGCCGCAGGCAGCCACCAATTCGAGTGGTTACATCAGCGGGCCGACACCGCCGCGACCTTCTCCGCCGAGGTGCTGCTCAATCGCATGGAACTGGATGGCAAACCGGTACTCCAGGCGGTGGTCCGCGACATCACCGCACGCAAAGCCGCGGATCAAGCGGTGCGCGAAAGCGGGGAGTGGTATCGCCAGTTGTTTGCCCGAGCGAGCGATGGCATCAACATTCTCGCGCCCGACGGAGCAATTGTCTCTGCCAACCAGGCCTATGCTCAGATGTTGGGTTACCGTCCGGAGGAACTGGTGGGGATGAAGGTGGCAGACTTGGGGGGGCCCGCCACAAGCCAGTTGGTTCCCGAGCGGCTCGCCCGTCTGCGGGCCGGGGAAGCCCTGACATTCGAGGCGCAGAACTATCACAAAGAGGGCCGCATCGTTCCTCTGGAGGTATCGGCGAGCTGGATTACGGTGGGCGAAAAATCCTTCATTCAAGCCTTTGTCCGGGACATCACCGAGCGCAAGCAGGCGGCGGAGTTGCTGCGGGTCGAGCATGCTAATTTGCAAGCCATTTTCGCCGCGGCCCCCGTGGGCATGCTCCTGCTCAATGAAGCCAATGTCATCGTGGAATCCAATGCCGTGATCGCCCGCATGGTGGCCCGGGATTCCGGGCAGATCACCGGGCAACTTTGCGGCAACGGGCTGGGTTGCCTGAACACTTTCCTACCGGAAAAAGACTGTGGGCTTTCTCCAGCCTGCCTGACGTGCGGCTTGGGCGACGAAATCCGCCAGACTTTTCAATCCGGCAATTCCATGCATGCGGTGGAGCTCCAGCATCCCCTGTTGATCAACGGCCAGGAACAGCATCTCTGGTTCCGAGTCAGTGCCGAACCGGTGTCGCTCAATGGCCGCAAGCATGTGGTCGTGGCGCTCGATGACATCACCGCGCACAAGGAAGCGGAGCAGAAGCTGGCCGAAAATGAAAAATACTTGCGCACGATTGTCGAAAGCGAACCCAAATGCGTCAAGGTCATGGATGCCCAGGGGCGATTAATCATGATGAACTCCGCCGGGTTGGTGCTGGTAGAGGCGGATTCCCAAGAGCAACTCCTTGGCCGTCCGATCCTCGATCTCATCGCCCCCGCACATCGCGCGGCCTTTGCCGCGATGCACCAGCGCGTGATCGCCGGAGAACCCGCCCAACTGGAGTTTGAAGTCATCGGGCTTAAGGGCGGGCGGCGGTGGCTGGAAACCAATGCGGTCCCCATGCGCAAAGCAAACGAAGTCTGCCACCTGGCCGTCACGCGCGACATCACCGAGCGCAAGCGGGCCGAGGCCATCCGGGAAACCCTGCTTTCCCTGACCACGCGGCTCGGCGAAATGCGCACGCCGCTGGAAGTGGCCCACACCATCTTCACCGCGGCGGACCGGCTCTGGAACTGGGACTCGGGCGTGCTGGACGTGGTGGTGCCGGGAGCCGATCTGGTGGAAACGGTGCTGGGTTATGACATCGTGGATGGGGCGCGGCGCGAAGTGGCCCCCACCGGAACGCGCGCAGTGCCTTCGCCCCGGGTGCGCCGCGTGCTGACCCAGGGACCGGAGTTGATCCTGCGCGCGCCGCATGAGCGGCAAGCTTCCGACTCCGTCAGGTTCGGCGACACGGCCCGCCTGTCCGCCTCGATCATGTGTGTGCCGATCCGCCGGCAGGGCCAGCCAGTCGGCGTGTTGTCGGTGCAGAGCTATACCCCGGGCGCGTTCAACCAAGCTGATCTAGAAACGCTGCTAGGTCTGGCGGACCACTGCGGCGGCGCGCTGGAACGGATCCAAGCCCAAGCCGTCCTGGCCCAGGAGCGCACCCTACTCCGCACGTTGATTGACCACCTCCCCGACGCGATTTATGCCAAGGATACTCTGGGCCGGATAACCCTGGCCAACCCGGCCGATTTGCGCACCCTCGGGCGCACCCTCGAGACAGAAGTGTTGGGCCAGGACGACGCGGCGTTCTACCCGCCAGAGGTTGCCGCGAAATTCCTCGCCGATGACCAGGCGGTGATGGGCACTGGTCAGCCAGTCCTCAACCGCGAAGAGTCGTTCACGGACGCCCAGGGCAACCAGATTTGGGTACTATCCTCAAAACTCCCACTGTGCGCCGCGGACGGTCAGGTGATCGGATTGGTCGGCGTCGGGCATGACATCACTGCGCGCAAGCAGGCGGAAGCGGCGTTGCGGGAGCGCGCTTTAGTAGGCCAGTTAGGGGCGGAGGTGAGCAAAGCCCTCGCTTACCAAGAGACTCTCCCGGCCGCGTTGCAGGAATGTTGCGCCGCGCTGGTCCGGAATCTGGACGCCGCCTTTGCCCGCATCTGGACCCTGCGGGCGGGGGCCACTGTATTGGAACTCCAAGCCAGCGCCGGACTCTACACTCACCTGAGCGGGACCCACCGGCAGGTGCCGGTCGGCCAGTTCAAGATTGGCCTTATCGCCTCGGAAAAGACCCCCCATCTCACGAACTGCGTCTTAGGCGACGCGCAGGTTCCCCACCAGCAGTGGGCGAAGCAGGAAGGCTTGGTCGCCTTTGCCGGTTATCCCCTGATGGTCGGCAACCAGGTGGTGGGCGTGATGGCTATGTTCGCGCGCCACCCGCTGGCGGAAGTCATCCTTACCGCGCTCGGCTCGGTCGCGAACGAGATCGCCTTGGGCATCGAACGGAAGCGGGTTGCGGAAGCGCTGCGGGATTCCGAGACGCGCTTCCGGACCTTGATAGCCAGCATGGG
>CAIKLQ010000929.1 GCA_903828255.1 uncultured Verrucomicrobiota bacterium | reverse complement strand
GGGTAGGACTGCCCGTTCACGAGCCGGCGGGCAACATGATCGTGGACATAGGCGGCGGGACTTGCGAAATCGCAATCATCTCCCTGGCCGGCATCGTCTTTAGCCGCAGCCTGCGGGTGGGCGGGGACGAGTTCGATGAAACGATCGTGGCGCACATGAAACGGGCCTACAACTTGATGATCGGTGAACGCACGGCAGAAGAGATCAAGATCCGGGTCGGATCCGCTTTTCCGCTGGAGCAGGAATTAACCATGGAAGTGAAGGGCCGGGATTTGAGCGCAGGTCTGCCGAAGACGTTGACCATTCGCTCGGAAGAAATTCGTGAGGCCCTTCAGGAACCGCTTTCGAGCATTCTGGAATCCATCCGACTGACGCTGGAACGTTGCCCCCCTGAACTCTCCTCCGATCTCGTAGATCGCGGGATTGTGATGGCGGGCGGCGGCGCATTGCTACGCGGCATTGACCGCCTCGTCGCGGAGGAAACCGGTCTGCCTGTCCACGTCGCTGACGATCCGTTGAGCGCAGTGGCCGAAGGCACCGGACGCGTGTTGCAGGAATTGCAATTCCTGAAACGCGTCGCCAACAAGTAATTCCCGCCCCCTGCCCGCCAAAGCTCTCCGGGAGCGACGGCGGGTGCGTTTGCCTGCACTGCGGCTGAGGCCGAGTGAAGTGCAGTGATGTTAAAACGTTCGCATTACATAACTCTGGGTTTGGTGGCCTTGCTCGCACTGGTTGTTTTCAACTTGCCGGGCCGGACGGCGGCGCGTCTCAAGCTCGCTTTCGGCAGTCTTTTTCTCCCGCTCTTCGGGTTGGTCGGCGCTTCGCAGCAAGCGGTCGCCAAGGCCAGCGATACCCTCGTCCCGCGCCGCGAACTGGAAAGGCTGAACGAGGCTCTCCGACGTGAGAACCAACAACTCCGCATCCTAAGCCTCCAAGATACCGAACTCGCCCGCGAGAACGACCGGCTTCGTCAACTCATCGGCTGGCAGAAAAGTCGTCCCCAATGGAAGCTAAGGTTCGCCCACGTCGTGATGCGCGATCCGGCCAACTGGTGGCGCACCGTACAGATTGACCTCGGCAGTGGTGACGGCATCACCACGAACCGTCCCGTGCTGACGGCAGAAGGTTTGGTTGGCCGCATTAACTCGGTGAGTTTTGACCACTCCCAGGTGGTGCTCGTTGGCGACCCCAAATGCAACGTCGCGGCGCGCGTGCAAAACGAGACCCGCGACGCTGGCATCGTCGGGACGGGCGGGCCATTCGACAGTTCCCTGGTGGCAATGAGCTTTCTCCCATCCCGTGCGAACCTCAAGCCGGGCCATGAAGTCGTGACCAGCGGGGACGGCGGAATCTTCCCCAAGGGCATTCCCATCGGCCGGATCGTGGATTCACGCCCGGCGGAATTTGGGCTCTACACCGAAGCACGCGTCAAACTCAGCGCCAACCTCTCCGGACTTGAGGAAGTATGGGTGATCCTGCCATGAAAGAGTCTCGCGTCTGGAGTCTAAAGCCTGAAGTTCACATGCTTGACCATCGAGTGGCTGTGCGAACGCAGGACTTTAGCCGCGAGACTGCGGACTCCAGACCGTTATGACCCCCATGCGCACCATGTTGGTTTTGCTCGCCGCCTTCCTCGCGGTGTTCTGGGCTGCCGCGTTTCCGGGCACTTCGCAGTGGCTCAAGACCGAGATAGACTTGCTTCCGGCTTTGATGGTTTATGCCAGCCTGCGGGGAGGACCTTCCCTGATCGTGCTGCTGGCCGTGTGGGGCGGACTGTGCTTCGATTCGCTTTCGGCCAATCCGTTCGGCGTAAGCCTGCTGCCATTGTTCGCCGTCGGCTTTGCGATTTATCTTCGGCGGGATTTGATCCTGCGCGATCAACCTTACGCGCAATTTGTGCTGGGCTTTGCCGCCAGCGCCGTCGCACCACTGCTGACGGTTTTGCTCCTGCTCACCGGCGGTCATTCCCCCCTGCTCGGCTGGGGTTCGCTTTGGCAATGGCTCGTAATGAGCCTCGGCGGCGGGCTCGCTACACCGATCTTCTTTTTGGGGTTCGACTGGTGCGACCAAACCCTCAGCTATCGCCGCGTAACCGAAACTAGTTTTCGCCAGGACCGGGAAATCAGGCGCGGAAGAAAATAAAATGAGTCTAAAGCCTAAAGCCTGGAGTCTGGAGTCGCTGAACCGGTTCGGCGCGCTCACGACTTTACACTCCAGACACCAGTCCCGCGACTGACATGCTCGTTTTCGACCAACTGAAAAAGAACGACGCGCAACTCCAGTTGCTGGCGATCGTCATTTTTTCCGGGCTGGCGCTGTTGTCGGCGGGGTTGTGGTGGGTGCAAGTGGTCCGTGCCCGTGACTACCGCACGAGTTCGGAAACGCAATCCTCCCGCACCCTGCGCTTGCCGTCCGTGCGCGGGAAAATTCTAGACCGGAACGGCGCGGTGCTCGCCGAAAACCGCGCCAAGTTCAACATCAGCGTTTATCTCGAAGACTTGAGCGACTCGTTCAAGAAGGAATACCTGCGCATCCGGCCCACCAACACCGTGGCCACTGCGGCGCCCTTCTGGAAGCGCTGGCTCGGTTTGAGCGCCTCAGTAAAACCCGTCAAGCTCAAGCCCGAAGAATACCGCCCCATCGAATGGCAGGCTCGCTTCTCGGTCATGAACAACCTGGTCCAGGAACTCGCGCGCGGCCTGGACCTGCCCCGGTTGCCGTTTGACACGAATGACTTCATCCGCCACTACACCAACCGCCTCGCCCTGCCCTACCCAATCCTCAAGAACGCTTCCATGACGGACATGGCTCGCTTTCAAGAGAAGCTCTCCGGCAACATCGCCGCCGACTTGGAAATCCAGTCCACGCGCTACTATCCCTTCAGCAACACGGCGGCGCACGTGCTCGGTTACTTGCGACGCGACGACGATCGTTTCTCGGACGGTGAAGACGCGACGTTTTCCTATCGCCTGCCGGATTTTCGCGGCGTCGTAGGGATCGAAGCCGGGTTCGATGAAGATCTCTGCGGACGAGCCGGCACGAAATCGGTGATCGTCAACAACCGTGGCTACCGCCAAACGGAAAGCATCACCAGCCCTGCCGAAGCTGGCCACAACGTCGTGCTCACTTTGGATCTGAGGATTCAACGCCGGGCTGAAGTGGCGTTGCGCCAGAAAATCGGCCCGGGACGTTTCGGCGCGGCGGTCGTCATGGAAGTCGAGTCGGGCGACATCCTGGCGCTCGCTTCCTCCCCGGCATCTGACCCGAGTTATTTCATCACGGGATTTCCGCCGGGCGAATACGCAAAATGGACGGATGAAACCTCCGGCTTGCAGAAAAATCGCGCCACGCGCGAGGTGTATCAGCCCGGCTCGACCTTCAAAACCGTGGTCGCGCTCGCCGCGTTGGAAAACGGCTTGAACCCGCATGAAACCTTTCAGGTCGAACCCGATCCCGCGGCGGCGCCGAAAGGCGCGTATTTCGTCGGCAACCAGAAGTTCCGCGACACCGCTGACGCCGGCCCGTACGACTTGCGCCGCGCCATCGTGCGTTCCAGCAACTCCTATTTCATTCACACCGGCTTGCGTCCGGGAGTTTTTCCGCGGGTGGTGGAGCTCGCCCATCGCTTGCACCTCGGCGAACCGACCGAACTTCCATTGCGGCAGGAAGGCACCGGCCACTTCCCCGATACCGCAACTCTCCGAGCAGGCTGGAAGGGAGGCGATACCGCCCTCATCAGCATCGGTCAGGGCAAAGTGGACGTGACGCCGCTGCAAATGGCGGTGCTCACCAGCGCGCTCGCCAACGGCGGAAAAGTTTTGTGGCCTCGACTCGTCAGCCGGCTGGAACCGCAGGATTCGATGAGCACCGAGGCGCCGACGCTTTTTCCCGCCAGCCGGGTGCGCGACCATCTGGGCGTCAACCCGCGCCATCTGCAAACCTTGCGCGACGCGATGGTGGCCGAAACCGAGGATGTGAATGAAGGCACGGGCAAACATGCACGCGTCGAAGGCTTGCGCATCTGCGGCAAGACCGGCACGGCGGCCCGCATGGTGCATGGCACGAAGCACAACACCACCTGGTTTATTTCCTTTGCGCCCTACGAGGCGCCAGCGCGCTACGCCGTGGTGGTCATGGTCGAAGATGGCGCGTCAGGCGGCGGCACTTGCGCGCCGGTTGCGCGCGAGATTTACCAGGAGCTTTTCAACTTGGGCCAACCCGGCGGCGGTCGCCCCGCGTTGACCTCCACGCAATGAACGCCGTCAACCTCAACGAAAACGCGCCCCGGCTGGATCGGTTGCAGATAGTCGCCATCGGGGGCCTGATGCTCATGGGGATCGCGTTCGTTCACAGCGCCACATTCGCGAGCGAATCCGCCGCCCTCGTGCCAGCGCTCAAGCAACTCTGGTTGCGACAGGCTTTCTGGTATAGCTGTGGCTTGGGGGCGGCGGCGGCGCTCTGCTTTGTGGACTACCACACCATCACGCGCTGGGCGTTTGTGATTTACTGGGTAACGATCGTGCTGCTGGTGCTGGTGCTCCTGTTCGGCACGGTGCGATACAACGCGCGCCGCTGGTTTGATTTGGGATTCTTCAGCCTGCAACCGTCGGAGTTCGCCAAGCTCGGTTTCATTTTGGCGCTCGGCAGTTTTCTCAGCCGTCCTGCCGACGAACTGCGCCTCGGCATCAATTTCTGGAAACCGCTCGGGATGCTGGTGCTGCCGTTTCTGCTCATCATGAAAGAACCCGATCTCGGTTCGGCGCTCGTGCTGGTCCCGACGGGCTTTGCCATGATGTTTGTCGCCGGCACGCCGCGAAAGTATCTGTTGCGCTTGCTCGGCCTGGGCGGGGTGGTGGCCGCCTTGTGTCTCGCGAACATTTTGTTTGTGAAGAATGACCACTGGCGAATTCCCCTTCATTCCTATCAACGCGACCGCTTGCTGGTTTATTTCGGTCGCGACTACACCAATTTTGCTCCGCCCAATGCCACGAAGGAGGAGCTGAAACGCCTGCGGCTAAAACAAATGGACGATTCCATGAACGTCCGGCAGGCGTTGATCTCGGTCGGCTCCGGAGGCCTGACCGGGAAAGGTTGGGGCGAAGGCACCCAGAAGTCTCTGGGTTTCCTGCCCCGTTCTGTGGCGCACAACGACTTCATATTCTCTGTCATTGCCGAGGAGAAGGGGTTCGTTGGCAGCGTGGCGGTGCTCACGCTGTATGCGGTGGTCCTCTTCACCGGACTGAGGATCGCCGGCCAGGCGCGCGATCGCCTGGGGAAAGTGCTGGCGGTGGGCGTAGTCACGCTCCTGTTCAGTCACGTGTTCATCAATATCGGCATGAACATCCGGTTAATGCCTGTGACGGGCGTGCCACTGCCGCTGTTATCTTACGGCGGGTCTTCAGTGCTAGGCTCGTTGATCGCCATGGGCTGGTTACAAAACATTCACCTGAATCGAAGAGGATACTAAATATATGAGTGACAGAAACTTTGGCCGCCGCCGCCGCGGCATGCGCTTCCGCCCCAGCGGAGGTCTCGGTCAAGGTCCGCAAAAAGCGGACCACGACGCTACCCAAGCCCGGGCCGAGGTCATCGGCCAGACGGTCGGTGGCCCCGAGCGATTATTCGAGCGCCGCCACCAGAGCGAGATCGAACGCGCCGAAAACATCGCCGCCGGTTTGCCGGCGGAAGGCCAGCCAGAAGCCGCGCCCGCCACACCGGAAGCGAAACGCGAGTTTCGCGAACCCAACCTGCAAACCCCCGCCCAAGTGGAGGAGGAAAAAACATTCAAGCCCGTCACCGTGCCCGAACAGCCCAAGGGCCTCGTGGAAACAATCAAAGTCGCCGCCAGCAATCTCGTCAAACGCGTGCAACGCCTCATCCGCCCGGTCAAGAAACTCCACAAGGAAGTCATCATCAACGCCGAGACGCTCGAAACGCGCGTCGGCGTGCTCGAAGACGGCAAGTTGGAGGAATTCAACATCGAGCGCACCACCGAGGAACGCCTCGTGGGCAGCATCTTCAAGGGCCGCGTGCGCAATCTCGAAGACGGTTTGAAAGCCGCCTTCGTGGACATCGGCTTCGAGAAAAATGCCTTCCTGCATTACTGGGACATCATTCCCAACCAGTTCGACAGCGGCGTGGAAATCGTCGAGCGCGAAGGCGCCAAACGCCGCGACCGTCCGAAGATCACGCAAAAGGACATCCCGCGCGTCTATCCGCCCGGCAGCGATATCATCGTGCAGGTCACCAAAGGTCCCATCAGCACCAAAGGCCCGCGCATCACGACCAACGTCGTGCTACCCGGCCGCTACCTCGTGCTGCTACCGAACTCGGATCAAAGCGGTATTTCGCGCAAGATCGAGAGTCAGGAGGAGCGGAAGAACTTGAAAAAAATTCTCCGGGAACTTTCGCTCCCCGACGGTATGGGCGTCATCATGCGCACCGCCGGCGAGGGCCAGCAAAAGCGTTACTTCGTGCGCGACCTCGCCTTGTTGCTGGAAGAATGGCACGGCATCCAGGAACGCATCAAATCCCAGGGCATGGCCACCTGTGTCTTCCAGGAGCCGGACCTCATCGAGCGAACGGTGCGCGACTTCCTCACCGAAGACGTGGAGCGCATCGTCGTGGACAGTCAAAAAGCCTACGACCGCATGCGCGAGATGATTTCCAAAATCTCCAAGCGTTCCGTCAGCAAAATCAAGTATTACACCGATGCCCAGCCGATCTTCGACCGGTTCAGCATCTCGAAACAACTGGAGAACGCCTTCGCGCGCCAGGTGCATCTCAAGAGCGGGGGCTACATCGTGATTGACGAAACGGAGGCCCTCGTGGCGATTGACGTGAACACTGGCCGCCACAAAGGCGGCAAAGATCAGGAGCAATCCATCCTCAAGGTCAACCTCGAAGCCGGCGACGAAATCTGCCGGCAGTTGCGCCTCCGCAACATGGGCGGTTTGATCGTGCTCGACTTCATTGACATGAAATCCCGCCGCGACCAGCAGCAGGTTTACACCCGCGTCAAGGAAGGTCTGCGCCGCGACAAGGCCAAGACCCACATCCTGCCGATCTCCCAACTCGGCCTGATGGAAATGACCCGCCAGCGTCACACCGAAAGCGTGCGCGCCGCGGTGTATGACGATTGCCCGTATTGCCAGGGCCGCGCCAAGGTGAAGAGTTCCCTCACCATGAGCGTCGAGATTCAGCGCAAGCTCCAGGAAATCCTCAAGAAACGCCAGCGCGATGAGAACGACTTCGAGCTCCGCATCGTGGTTCACCCGAACGTGCTGGAACGGCTCCGCACCGAGGATGAAAAGCACCTCATTGCAATGGAGAAACGCTACTTCGGCAAACTCTCCTTCCGCGCCGACCCGGCCATGCACGCCGAGCAGTTCAAGATTCAAAACGTGACGACCAACGAAGAGCTGGCGAGCGTTGGCAGTTGAGATCGGTTTGAAATATCCAACGCCCCGGGCTTCGGCTCGGGGCGTTTTTTCGTTGGAGTTCAAGCTTCAGATCGTTCCACAAAACCATCTTCCCGCGACAAGCTAAAGCTTGAACTCCAACTCATTTCCCAATGCAGAACTGGCGGAAGATTGAATCCAGCAAATCCTCCGTCGCCGTCTTGCCCACGACTTCGCCCACGGCATTCACCGCTATGTGCAAATCCGAGGCGACCAGGTCGAGGGCCAAATCCGCGCGCAACGCCTCCAGCGCGATAACGCCGGCTTCACGCGCCCGCCGCAACGCATCTTGATGGCGCGAGTTGATCATCACCTGCAACATCTCGGACTTGATCTCGCCGGACCACACGAGCGCCTTGATGGCATCCTTGAGAGCTTCGATCCCCTGCCCCGTCGTGCAACAAACGTCAATGCTCGGAGCGCCGACCTCTGAATCCGCGCGTTGGGGTTCGTTACCAGAAACGGGCCGAGACGGTGCTCGGCGCTCCAATTCCTGCGCGCTCCACTGCTGAGGCAAATCCACTTTGTTCCGCACGAAGATCCGTTTCTTGCCGCCGAACTCCGCCAGATACTGTTCATCCGCCGCCGTCAGCGGTTCGGAAGCATCCAGCACCTGCAAAACAAATTCCGCCCGCGCCAGCGATTCGCGACTGCGGCGGATCCCTTCCAGTTCCAGTTCGTCATGCGCTTCGCGCAATCCCGCCGTGTCAATGAACACCACCGGCAGGCCGCGGATGTTTGCCGTTTCTTCAATCGTATCGCGCGTCGTGCCGGGGATGGCGGAGACGATGGCGCGATTGTGGCCGAGCAATTGGTTGAGCAAACTGGACTTCCCCGCGTTCGGCCGACCCACAATCGCCGCCCGGATGCCGCGCCGCAAAATCTGCCCCTCGTTCGCCGTGCGCAGCAATTCGTCCATGAACGCGATGCCGCGCTCTAACTTTTCTTCCAGTTCCTCCCGCGTGGCTGGCGGGATGTCCTCGTCCGGGAAATCAAGGTAGGCCTCGAGGTGCGCGAGCGTTGCCATGAGGTCGTCGCGCAAATCGTTAATGCGCTGGCCCAGTTTTCCCGCGAGTTGTTCATTCGCTGCGGCCAGCGCGAGTTCGGTGCGCGAATGAATCAGGTCCAGCACCGCCTCCGCCTGCGTGAGGTCGAGCCGGCCGTTGAGGAAGGCGCGCTGGGTGAACTCGCCGGGCGCAGCGAGTCGCGCGCCATTCTCGATCACAGTATCGAGCACCGTCTTGGAGCAGAGGATGCCGCCGTGACAATTAATCTCCACCACATCTTCGCGCGTGTAGGTCCGCGGGGCGCGCATTACAGCGCACAACACTTCGTCCACCTGCCGCCCGGCGCGCATGATTTTTCCGTACTGGATCGTGTGGCTTGCGGCTTCGCTGGGTTTGCGGGAGTTCTTCCCGACCGGCGTGAAGCACCGATCCGCCACCGTCAGCGCCTGCGTGCCGGAAAGGCGAATTACGGCCAACCCGCCTTCGCCCAGGGGCGTGGCCATCGCGGCAATGGTGTCGTCGAACATGCGGAAAGGGCCAGGTGCGAGGAGTTGTCAGCGCCTGCACGAGCCGTGCGCCGCTTGTTGACCTTCGAGTTTAGCGCGGGCCTTCTCGTAACTCTTGTGCTGGAGGAAATGCAGCAATTCCGGGTCGGTCGAGCGCGGAAGCTGAGCGGCTAACTCATCGAGCCGGGCGAACAGCGGCAACAGATTCGGCTTGGGCTGAATGCTGGCCAGGCCTTTGACCGAGGCGTCCAATTCAATGAACGTCTGCAAAATTTCCTGTTCGGTTTGATTCATGTTTGTGCAGAGAAATAGTCAAATTTTCCCGGGCAACCAAGCCGTTTCGCACGACACGCTTGACGCCTCTGCGCCCGGCACCCATTTTGCGCGCGGTGAAACACAATTCGGCAGATCCTGCTTCAGCGGCCATTTATCTCGGCATTGATGGCGGCGGCACGCACACCATCGCCGTGGCCGCCAACGCTGGCGGTGAACTTATACGCCGAATCGAGTCCGGCCCGTCGAATGTGAAATTGCTGTCGGACGCGGAACTCATCGCGCAGTTTCAGAGCCTTGCGCAGGCATTGCCCAAACCCACCGTCCTCGGCATCGGCCTGGCGGGCGCGTGGGCCAAGTCCGACGCGCAACGCGTCCGCGAACTCGCCGCCATCGTCTGGCCGGGCGTTTCGTGCCACGCCACGAACGATTTGGAAATCGCATTGCTCGCCGCGCAGTTGCCCGCGCAACAGTCGCGAGCTCCAAAACGCCTGCCCGCTGGCGCTCAGGTCTTGATCGTCAGCGGTACCGGTTCTTGCGTTTACACCAAAACCACCCGGGGCCACGATCTGCTCATCGGCGGCTGG
Organism: uncultured Verrucomicrobiota bacterium; assembly: GCA_903828255.1. Classification (GTDB taxonomy): domain Bacteria; phylum Verrucomicrobiota; class Verrucomicrobiia; order Limisphaerales; family JADLHS01; genus CAIKLQ01. The sequence continues at coordinate 28,002 of CAIKLQ010000929.1, read as the reverse complement.
GGACATGTCCTCAGCGACCACGGCAGCGCCTACCAGATCGGGTTGGATGCTTTGAAAGCAATCGTCGCTCATTTCGACCGCAAAGGAAGCTGGCCGAAACTGGGGGCCCAACTGTTGCACGCACTCCAACTCAATGAGCCCACGGAGTTGATCAACTGGGCGCAAGCCGCCAGCAAGCCAGAAGTCGCGCAACTCGCCCTCGACGTTTTCGCGGCGTGGGCGAAAGGCGATTCCCTGGCAGCGACAATTCTCGACACGGCCATCGGTGCGCTAGCCGAGAACGCTCTCACTTGCGCACATCGTCGGGCAAAACACGGGACGCCCATCCAATTTGTTCTGGCCGGCAGCGTCCTGCTCAAGCAACCGCGCTTCGCCCGCTTGCTGGCCAGGCGACTCCGCCAGGAATGGCCCACCGCCCGCGTCACACCACTTCAGCGCGAGAGCGTTTGGGGCGCGGTGGAGTTGGCCCGCCAGACCGCTGAACCATCCCCGCAACCGGAGCGGCGAGCACCGTCTCGGCAAGTTTCCAAAACAGAAGCCAGCCTAGCCGCGACGGGGCTCGGCACTCCACCTGTGCTGCCAGTGCGCTCCACCCGCCTCTCGCCCACAGAGCAGCGCAACCCGCGCTCGCTGCGCCTCGACAAACTATCGCTGGCGGATGGGATCACACTGATGATCCGAGAGGACGCGCGAATTCACAGCGCACTACTCGCGGAACGACGACCAATCGAGCGCGCGTTGCGGCTCATCGTGAACTCCTTCCGCCAAGGCGGTCGCCTTTTCTACGTCGGCGCTGGTACAAGCGGACGCCTCGGCGTGCTCGATGCCAGCGAATGTCCGGTGACTTTCCGCACCTCGCCCGACATGGTGCAAGCCATCCTCGCAGGTGGACCGACGGCGCTATTGAAGCCCGTCGAGGGCGCGGAGGACGACGCGCCCGCCGGAGCCACCGCCGTGGCAATTCGCGGCGTGACCGCGCGCGACGTCGTGTTCGGCATTGCGGCGAGCGGCACCACCCCGTTCGTTTGGGGCGCATTACAGGCCGCCAAAGCGCGCCGGGCCAAAACCGTGTTGCTCGCGTTTAATCCGTTCCTGAACATTCCCCACGCGATGCGCCCGGACGTCTGCATCATTCCGAAACACGGGCCGGAAGTTTTGACCGGTTCCACGCGTTTGAAAGCCGGCGCGGCGACCAAACTGGTGCTGAACCTCCTGACCACCCTGGCGATGGTGCAGTTGGGAAAAGTTTCCAGCAACCTGATGGTGGACGTCGTGCCGACGAACGTAAAGTTGCGCGACCGTGCGACCCGGATTGTGCAGGAGTTGACCGGCGCAGATTACGCTCTCGCCCAAACAACGCTGCTAGCCTGCGGTGGCGTGATCAAAAAGGCAGTCGCTCGGCTGCGGCGGAGATGAATTGCTCGATGGGTTTGAAGTCGCCGTGGAGGTACCCGCCGGTGAGACCCCGCTGCATGCCGGTAATCAGCGCCACCAGCAGCGAAGTCATCAAATAAAGCCCAAACGCATGCGGTGGGTCAGGCATCATCACTCGCGGCAGCCCCTGGTAAAGCACGACCACGCAAAGCACCACCCCAATGCTCCAAGTAGCCCACCAACCCATCCAGGGACTCACCGCCGGAAGCGCGTCGAACAACCGCAACACAAACAACGGACTTAAACCGTAGGCGATGGTCTTGAACGACTGAGTGTGGGTATGCCGGCCATGAAACGTCTCCCCGAGGGACTTGAGGATTCCGGCAGCGACGAATACCACCGTGAGGTAAAGCACCACCTGCCCGGTTTCATAAACCACCGCCTCCGACGGGGTGAATTTCTTGGCGGACTGGACATCCACATCGGCGCGAAATTTCCCCCAATGCACCAGCCCAAAACCTTCCACGGCGGACGAAAGCAAGACCATCGGCAGCAGGAACGTCACGAAAATGAACGCGAGACTGCGTTGGGAACGAGCCACCACGTCCCAGCTCTGAACCGGTTCAAAAATCAGCAAGAAAGCCTTTATCATTCGACGGCCAAGACATATCGGCTAAACAACCGAATGACAATCAAATACCGTGCGGCAACTGGCCCGGCGGCGTGCCCCTGGACACTAAACCCGAACCGCGGGCCGTCCTCGGGCGCAGCCAGCCACCTACGCTCCGCGGTTTGGGAAGGTCAGCACGCTTCCGTCCGGTCTACCTTGCTGGGGCCGAGGACGCCACGCTCCGGGCCGCATCCACTTCTAATCACGCCCTGATCGTTGGTAGCTGCGCCTGCCGGGTTGCACCCCAAGCCACGTCGGCTACACTAGCCCCATGATTATTTCGCGTTTCCCAACCGCTGGGGTGGCCCTCCTGCTGCTAGCCGGGCTGCTGGGCGGTTGCGCCACCCGGAAAATTGACTGGAGCGCCCGGGTTGGCACTTACACTTTTGACCAAGCGGTTGTCGAAATTGGCCCGCCGGACAAGCAGGCGAAACTGACCGACGACACCCTCGTCGCCGAGTGGCTCACCCGCCGGGGCTATCGTCAGGTCTATGCCACCGGCGGCTTTTATGGTTCGCCTTACGGGGCCATGGCGTACCCGCCGCCCGTTGTGGACACCTACTCGCCAGACTATTTCCTGCGACTGACTTTTGGACCAGACGGACGGTTGCTAACTTGGAAAAAACTGATCCGGTAATTTCCGCTTCCGATTTTTTTCCTGCCTGTTTAACTAAGCGCGATGAAAGTGGATTTCGACATCTGGAACAAGCTCACCCGGCTGGTGATTGCGCTCCTAGTCATCGCGGTGCTGCTGGCCATCGCCGGCTGGTATCTTCCGTTGATCCGCCAAAACGAGCGCATGCGCCAGGAAGTCCAGCGACTCGACACCCAAACGCAGAAAGAAAATGAATCCGCGCGCCAGTTGAAAGCCTCCATTGACGCCTTGCGCAACGACCCCAAAGCCGTCGAACGGCTCGCCCGCGAGCAACTCGGTTTCGCCAAACCCGGCGAAACCGTGGTGCATTTCGAAGCCGCGACCACGAACGCCACTTCGCCGCGATAGCGGTTGCTCGTCGGGGACTCCGCCCCTCAACTTCACGGCGATTTTCCATTGCTCCACTCCTTGTTTCCGTCAGAGAATCCGCGCCCATGAATCGTTATCTTGGCTTCGCCCTAACTTGGATTGCATTACTCGCCAACGCCGGGGCCGCGGAATCCGGCCCGGCAAGCGAGGCGCGGCTGCTTTTCCACACCCGCCAACTCATTTTTGAAGGCAAGCGCAGCGGCGAGGGTTACTTCTCGCCGGACGGCAAAGTGCTGGTCTTCCAAAGCGAACGCGAACCGGCGAATCCGTTCTACCAAATCTACACGCTCGATCTGGAAAGCGGCGACAGCCACCGCGTCTCCCCCGGCACAGGCAAGACGACGTGCGCCTTTTTCCGCCCCGGCAGCGCCGACGTCCTCTTCGCTTCAACCCATTTAGACCCTCAAGCCGGCGCGAAGCAGAACGCCGAGCTTGCGTTCCGCGCCGCCGGCAAGGAGCGACGTTACTCTTGGGACTACGACGAACAGATGGACATCTTTGTCGCCCACCGCGACGGCTCGAATGTGCGGCAACTCACCCGCGTTCAAGGCTACGACGCCGAAGCTTCCTTCTCGCCAGATGGAAAGCTGATCGCCTTCTGTTCGTTACGCGACGCGTATCCCACCAACCAGCTTTCCGCGTCGGATCGTCAACGCCTCGAAACCGACCCCGCCGGATTCGGCGAAATCTACCTGATGAATGCCGACGGCTCGAATGTCCGACGGCTCACGCAATCGCCCGGCTACGATGGCGGCCCGTTTTTCTCGCCGGACGGTCAGCGCATTATCTGGCGGCACTTCACCGAGAAAGGCGATACGGCGGATGTGTTCACCATGAAGATTGACGGCTCTGATCAGCGGCGGCTCACGGATTTCGGCGCCATGTCTTGGGCCCCGTATTTCCATCCGTCCGCGCGCTACGTCATTTTCACGGCGAACAAACTCGGGTTCGCGAATTTTGAATTGTTTCTCGTGGACGCAGCGGGCACACGCGAGCCCGTGCGCGTGACGTTCACCGACGGCTTCGACGGGCTGCCCGTGTTCTCGCCCGACGGAACAAAACTGACCTGGACTTCCAGCCGCACGGCGGAAGGCAAATCGCAAATCTTCCTGGCCGACTGGAATCACACCGCCGCGCTCGAAGTCTTGGAAGCCGCTCCACCGCGCGAAACCTCCGCCAACCGGAGTTCCGTTGCCGGAGCCGCGACCGGGGCGCGGTCTCACGAGCAAACCAACGCCCATTCCGCCAGCAGAACTCCCCTCACGGATCCCGCATCGCGATTCACTCCCGAAATCACAACTAACGATCTTCACGCCATCGTCGCCCACCTCGCTTCCGATGAATTGGAAGGCCGTCTCTCCGGTTCGCGCGGGGCCGAACTCGCGTCCGAATACATCGCGGCGCAGATGAAACGCATCGGACTCCAGCCCGTCGGCACGAACGAAACCTATTTCCAGAATTACGATTTCAACGCGGGCGCGCGGGTCCTGACCAACGACAACCGCCTCACCGTCACGCCCACGAACGGAACGCCGGTGGAGTTCACGGTCGAAAAAGATTTCCGCCCGCTCGCCTTCTCCGCAAGCGCCGAGGTGGAAGGCCAGGTGATCTTCGTCGGTTACGGCCTCTCCGTGCCCGGCAAGCCCGGCGAAGGCTACGATTCCTACGCCGGCTTGGACGTCTCGAACCGCATCGCGCTCGTGCTCCGCTACGTGCCGGAACAGGTGGAGGCCAAGCGCCGCGCCGAGTTGAACCGTTACGCCGGCGTCCGCTACAAGGCCATGCACGCGCGCGAACACGGCGCGAAGGGCGTGATCTTCATCACCGGCCCAAGTTCGCCCAACGCCGGGGAGTTGCTCAGGATGACTTCGGACAGCAGCCTTGCCGGGTCAGCCATCCCCATCGCCTGCGCCAGCAGCAACGTCGTCGCCGCGCTATTCGCCGGTTCGGGCAAGGACCTGGCCCAACTTCAAGCGGCGCTCGACATTGAAAACCCGCACGCCGAAAGCGGCATGGGGCTGACGAATGTCCGCGTGCGACTGACCACCGGCATCGAACACATCCGGAAAAACGATCGCAATGTCCTCGGCATGATTCCGCCCGCAGTGACCGCCGCCAGCGCCCGCACTGCGGAATATGTCATGGTCGGCGCCCATTACGATCATCTAGGCCACGGCGAAACCGGCGCGATGAATCGCAAGGGCGAGGAAGGGATGATTCATTGCGGCGCGGACGACAACGCCTCCGGGGTCGCCACCCTGCTCGAATTGGCCGCCGCGCTCGCCAGCGAGCGGGCGAAAAACCCCACGGCCTTTCCGCGCGGGCTGATCTTTGCGGCGTGGGCGGGCGAGGAAATTGGCCTCATTGGTTCGTCGCGCTTTGCCGAGCAGCCGCTGGTACCGCTCACGAATATCGCGGCTTACTTGAACTTCGACATGGTCGGACGGTTACGCGAAAACAAGCTGACATTGCAGGGCATCGGTTCGTCGCCGGTTTGGACGAAGCTGATCGAGAAGCGCAACGTGGCGGCGGGTTTTCAACTGACGCTCCAAGAAGATCCGTATCTGCCGACCGACACCACGGCGCTCTATCCGAAGGGCGTTCCCGTGCTCGCGTTCTTCACCGGTGGCCACGACGATTACCATCGCCCGACCGACAAGCCCGACACGTTGAACTACGAGGGCACGGAACGCATCGCGAAACTGGCCCGGGGCATTTTGCTCGATCTCGAAAAATCCGAACGGCCCGCCTACGCCCAGGTCGCGCGGAAAGATTCCGGCGGCGGCGGTCGGGAAACGCTCCGCGCCTACCTCGGCACCATCCCCGATTACGCCGCGGAAGTTCAGGGCGTGAAACTCAGCGGCGTGCGCACAGGTGGCCCGGCGGACAAAGCGGGCCTCAAAGGCGGCGACGTGATCGTGGAGTTCGCCGGAACAAAGATCGCCAACGTCTATGATTACACCTACGCGATGGACGCCGTGAAAATCGGAAAACCCGTGGCGGTCGTGGTGCTTCGGAACAACGAGCGGGTCACGCTGACCGTGACGCCCGAAGCGAGAAAGTAACCCATCTTTTCAGCGCTTCGAACTATTGCCGGCCAGATCGTCGGACGGAATCAGCGAGCGCCGGATCGCGTTAGCGGCACAAGCCTCGCGGCTTGCGCCGCTATTCAAACCTACTATTGAGTCGCCCGCCACCCGCCGGCTGGTTATGCTGCTCGCCGAATTTCTTAAATGTCAGCCCGACCAAATCATATCGGCGAACTCACCGCCCAGTTGAAGGCCGCCGCCGAACTGCTCGAACAAGTCGCCGGTAATCGCGCGTTGCTCGCTAGTTTGTCCGTCGAAGACCGCACGCGCTTGCTAAAAGCTGCGGGAGATATTTACTGCCCCGAGGTGAGCGCGCGCCGGCAGCTCGTCAAAGCCCGCGTGCGCCAGCGCAAGGCGGAGAAACTTCACCGTGACCAGTCCAAGCTCAGCGAAACCGGCATCCGCAAGCTGCGGCAAAAGCCGGTGTTCACCACTCCCAACGTCCTTCCCCCGCCGGACTGCGAGCAGCAGGAAGTCACCGACGATCCCGGTTTCCGAGAAGTCGTCGAGCCGCAGAATTGCTACATCTGCAAACGCGATTATTCGACCATCCACCATTTCTACGACCAGCTTTGCCCAACGTGCGCGGAGTTGAATTTCCACAAGCGCACCGAGTCGGCGGATTTGCGGGGGCGGGTGGCGCTCCTCACCGGTGGGCGCGTGAAGATTGGCTACCAGGCCGGCATCAAATTGCTGCGGGCCGGCGCGCAACTCATCGTGAGCACCCGCTTTCCGCGCGACTCCACCCGGCGCTACGCCGCTGAACCGGACTTCGCCGACTGGGGACATCGGCTGGAGATTTTCGGATTGGATTTGCGCCATACGCCCAGCGTGGAGGCCTTTTGCCGTCATCTGCTCGCAACGCGGCCGCGTTTGGATTTTATCATCAACAACGCCTGCCAGACCGTGCGCCGGCCGCCAGATTTTTATCAGCACATGATGGAGCGCGAAACGGCCTCGCTGCACGAAATGCCGGAGAACGCGCGCAAACTGCTCGGCGCGTATGAGGGCTTGCGGGGTTATCACATGTTGCCGGAAGGCGGCACTCTGCCCGCGTTTGAAACCCCGACTGCAGGCGGATTGGCCGCAGTGCCGCCGAAGAGCGGGACTTCAAGCCACCGCCTGTCAGGGGTCGCCGGCCTCACGCACGCCGCTGAACTCTCGCAAGTGCCGCTGCTGCCGGACGAATTGGCGGCGCAGCAAGGATTGTTTCCCGAAGGCCAGCTCGATCAAGATTTGCAGCAAGTGGATTTGCGCGAGCGCAACTCCTGGCGGCTGACGATGGCGGAAGTGCCGTCGGTCGAGTTGCTGGAAGTCCACCTCGTCAACGCCGTCGCGCCGTTCATTCTCAACGCACGCCTCAAACCACTGCTGCTCCGCACGCCGGAGCGCGACAAGCACATCGTCAACGTCTCGGCCGTCGAGGGTCAGTTTTACCGGAAGTTCAAGACCACGCGGCATCCGCACACAAACATGGCCAAGGCCGCGCTCAACATGATGACGCGCACGTCAGCGGCGGATTATCAGGCGGATGGCATCCACATGAACGCCGTGGATACGGGCTGGGTCACAGACGAAGACCCGGTGAAAATCGCCGAGCGGAAGGTGCAGGAGCATCGCTTCCATCCGCCGCTGGACACTGTGGACGGCGCGGCACGAATCGTGGACCCGATCATCGCCGGCTTCAACACCGGCCAGCATGTGTGGGGAAAATTTCTCAAGGATTACCAGCCGACCGACTGGTAGATGACGGCGCGGCGCGATTCGCAAACGAAACTTTTTGTTCACCAACTTGTCCTTCGCCACTTCGCTGGGACGGCGCACCTTGCCGTTGGAGATTTTGATCGGCGCACTGGCGATACATCTTGCCGTCGCCCCGAGGGGCGTCCGCCGACAACTTAATCAGTTTTACATTGGCGGTTGGGTTGGGTTTAGTGGTGGGTATCGTATTCAATCGGTTGGAAGTTAGCCCCAAGCGGGGCCGCCAGCCGACTCCGATATCAACTCGTCCTTGATCCGAAAATCGAACCGAAAGAAATTCGAGAACGAGGCCGAGCAGGATGACGAGGACGAATTTTATGACCACTGACGCACAAATCCTTTCAGCTCTCCGCGCGGCGGAGAACAGCGGCGTTTCCGGCGCGGAGCTTTCCCTGAAACTCGGCATCAGCCGCGCCGCCATCTGGGCGCGCATCGAGGAATTGCGTAAACTCGGTTACGAAATCGAAGCCAGCCCGCATCTCGGCTACCGCCTGACCAACGATCCCGATGTGTTACACGCCGACGACTTGGTCGCCCGTCTCGGCAAAACCCAGATCATCGGCCGCGACATCCGCGTGTTTCAGGAGACGACTTCGACCAACGACGTCGTCGAAAAGCTCGCGCGCGACGGCGTGAAGGAGGGCGTGGTGGTATTCGCGGAATCGCAAACGCGAGGCCGGGGACGGCTCGGGCGCAAGTGGATTTCGCCAGCGGGCAAAGGGCTTTGGTTTTCCATTCTCCTGCGGCCGGAACTGCGTCCGCAGGAAGCCACGCAACTCACCGTCGCCGCCGCCACGGCACTGTGGCGCGCGATCCACGCCGAGACGGGACTGCACGCCGAAATCAAGTGGCCCAACGATATTTTGTTTCGCGGGAAAAAAGTCGCGGGCATTCTCACGGAAATGAACGCCGAACTCGACCGCGTCAAATACCTCATCCTCGGCGTCGGCGTGGACGTGAATCAGGCCGCGAATGAATTCCCGCCCGAGGTGCGGAAGCTCGCGACCTCGCTCCGCGCCGAACTGGGCCGGCCCCTTCTGCGTGCCGAACTCGCAACGGCGATTCTGCGCGAACTAGATCGCGACTATGCCCGGGTGTGCGGCGGGCACTTCGCGGAACTGGCGGATGAGTGGGAAGAGCGCTGCACGACCATCGGTCAGCCAGTCACGATTTCCATCGGCGAGCGCCAAATCCGCGGTCACGCCGAATCGCTGGACGACGACGGCGCGCTGCTGGTGCGCACCGAGCACGGGCACTTGGAGCGCATCATCGGCGGGGATGTGACGGTGGAGAAATGAAATTGCGAATGACGAATCACGAATTGCATTTCGGGCGGGTAACTGGCGAAGGAACTTGCCTTTGGCTCTGGATTCCACCCTGCGTCAATTATCATTCGTCATTTACCCAATGATTTTGCTTTTCGACATCGGCAACACGAATACGCACCTCGGGCTGGCGAATGGGCGGCGCGTGGTGAAACAAACCGACGTTCCCACCGCCGCGTGGCTCGACGGAACAGCGACCGCTTGCGTGCGGAAATTTGTCGCCGCAGCGAAGCTGGACGGCGTGGCGCTTTGCAGCGTGGTGCCGGACATTACCCCGCTCGTGCGTCAGGCCATTGCGGAACTCGGAACGCTGGGCCCCGGCCCGACGCGGAACAAGCCTCACCAACGCGCCGAGCTAGAGCTCCGCGCTCCGCTGGAACTCACACCCAAAACATTGCGCGGAGTAGGAATTGATTATCCCAAGCCGGACACGATCGGTCCGGATCGGCTGGCGAACGCGGTGGCGGCGCGGCATCGCTTTGGCACGCCGGTGGTGGTGGTGGATTTCGGCACGGCGGTGACTTTCGACGTGGTGGACCAGTGCGGCAATTATGTGGGCGGGGTCATCGCGCCCGGACTGGCAGCGATGACGGATTATCTGCACGAGAAAACGGCGCTGCTCCCGCGCATCAAAATTCGCGCCGTGAATTCCGCCATCGGCAAGTCCACTGAACAGGCGATGCTGATCGGGGCCGTGCATGGTTATCGCGGCCTCGTGCGCGAGTTGATCGCCGAGTTGAAGCACGAACTCAAGTCACCGCGTTTGCCGGTCGTGGCCACCGGCAGTTACGCGAAGCTGATCGCGGCCCGGCTGCCGGAGATTTCGGCCGTCGCACCGAATTTGACGCTGGAAGGGTTGCGGCTGGTTTGGATGGCGGGGACCGCGGCGTAGAGCCGGTTTGACAACGCCGGCGGCGCAGCAGGACGAGCATTTCCAGTGCATTCGAAAGGACCACGCCCCCAGCCTTTCCGATGTTGCTGCGCCCGAGGACGGGCGCACGCCGCTGTCAAACTTGCTACGGCGATTCGGAACTTTTCGATTCCGCCACGCCGCCGATGTCAATTCCCGCGCAAGGTTTGGCAAGAATTGCCGTGACGCCTTCGCCAGGGTGCGGCAGTGTTTCCGGCGTTAAGCAACGAAATTACAACTCATGCAAACGCGATTTGATCTGACGCAAGCGGACATTCCGAAACAATGGTACAACCTGCTCCCCGACTTTCCCCAACCGTTGCCGCCGCCGCTCCATCCCGGCACCAAGGAGCCGCTGCCGCCCGAAGCGCTGGAGGCCATCTTTCCGAAAAATCTCATTCAGCAGGAGATGAGTCCGGAACGCTGGATTGAAATCCCCGAACCCGTGCGCGACATTTACGCGCTGTGGCGGCCCACGCCGCTGATGCGCGCCGTCCGCTTCGAGCAAGCGCTGCAAACGCCCGCGCACATCTACTACAAATACGAAGGCGCCAGTCCCGCCGGGAGTCACAAGGTCAACACCGCTGTTCCGCAAGCGTACTACAACAAGCAGGCCGGCACGAAACGACTGGCCAGCGAAACCGGCGCGGGGCAGTGGGGTTCGTCGCTCGCACTGGCGTGCAAGCTCTTCGGCCTCGAGTGCAATGTTTACATGGTCAAGGTGAGTTATCAGCAGAAGCCGTATCGCCGCATGTTGATGCACACTTGGGGGGCCACGGTGCATCCGAGCCCGAGCGATCAGACCGAGTATGGCCGGAAGATGCTGGCCCAAGACCCGCATTGCGCGGGGAGTCTCGGCATCGCGATCAGTGAAGCCATCGAGGACACGGTCAAAACTCCCAATACCAAATACTCGCTAGGCAGCGTGTTGAATCATGTTTGCCTGCATCAAACGGTCATCGGCGAGGAATCGATCCGGCAGATGGAACTGGCGGGCGAAGAACCCGACGTGATCTTCGGCTGCTGCGGCGGCGGAAGTAATTTCGCGGGCCTCGCGTTCCCGTTCATCCGGCGGATGCTGGAGGGAAAGAAAAAATACCGCCTGGTGGGCGTCGAACCGTCCGCCTGTCCGACGTTGACCGAAGGTGAATTACGTTACGACTTCGGCGACACAGCGGAAACCACGCCGCTGATGATGATGTACACGCTGGGCCATAACTTCATGCCCCCCTCCATTCACGCCGGCGGGCTGCGCTATCACGGCATGTCGCCGATGGTCAGCCATGCGTTGAAACTGGGATTGATTGAAGCCGAGGCGTATCACCAGACGAAAGTCTTCGAGGCAGCCACCCTCTTTGCGCGCACCGAGGGCATCGTGCCCGCGCCAGAATCCGCCCACGCCATCGCGGGCGTGGTGAAGGAGGCCAATCAGGCCCGCGAGTCCGGCCAGAAACGCGTGATCCTTTTTAACCTTTCCGGTCATGGCCTACTCGACTTGAGCGCCTACGAAACCTATCTCACCGGAAAATTGCAAGACGTATAACCCAAAACAACCAAACCAACTCATCATGAAAACTCGTTTAAAAATTACCGTGTTCATTGTGGCACTACTCGCCACCCCCTCACTGCTCTTCGCCCAATTCACGGGTCATTATGTGCCGGGGGTCGAAGGCATCAAAGGCTCCTCCCTGCCGCCGCCGGGATTCTATGTGCGCGACTACAACGTGTTCTATTTCGCCAACCAGTTGAACGACTCCAACGGCCACAAGTTGCCCATGGATTTTGATGCCTTTGTGTATGCGAATCTGATCCGCCCGATCTGGATCACCGACTGGAAGATTCTGGGTGCCAGCGTCGGCATGGACATGATCGTGCCGCTGCAGTACACAGATGTAACGGTCAATGGCCTCGGCGAATCCAAGTTTCAGATAGCCGATTTATACTTCGAGCCGCTCACGCTTTCATGGCACGGCCAACAGTTCGACGCGGCATTTGGGTATTCCTTCTTCGCACCAACCGCTCCTTCGGGGAAGATGGCAGATGCTGGAAAGGGCTTCTGGACCCACATGCTCACCTTGGGCGCGACGGTTTACTTCGACAAAGAAAAAACCTGGTCGCTCTCCGCCCTCAACCGCTACGAGTTCAACACCGAATACAAAGATACCGGCATCACACCCGGCCAGATTTGGACTCTCGAATGGGGTCTGAGCAAGAGCGTGACGAAAACGATCGAGCTGGGCGTGATCGGTTATTACCAATTGCAAACGACAGAGGATTCCGGCACCCATGCCTCTTCGAATCGCGATCAAGTTATCGGCGTCGGCCCGGAAATCGTAGCGTTCTGTCCCAAGCTCGGTTTGTTCACGTCGCTGCGTTATGCGTATGAATTCGGCGCTGAGGATCGCCCCCAAGGCAACACCATCACGCTGACGCTTACCCGCCGGTTCTGAGCGCGGGTTTCTTCCGGGCCATAAACCATCGCACCGAGCGCGGACCTCCGAGTCCGCGCTCCTGCCAATGGCGGGGCGCAGTTTAGCGCAAGTTTCCCAACCTGTTAGATCGCCGATTTACGAATCGGCGATCTATCAGAATATGAGGTTTGGCCTTGGGATCAGGTTGGGCGGTTAGGGCAGACTGTTGGCCCGTGGGGTGATAACAGAGGATGCGGCGCGGGATCAACGGCAGGCGTCATTGGCACAGCCTTTTAGCCCGAGACGTCCCAGCGAGATTTCACGTTTGACCTTTCTTTCCAATTCGTCACCCTCAATCACATACTTATGGAGCAACCCATGCCATCAGAAACCTCTTTCCTGGCGCGGCTGCGCACGGCGCTATCGTGCTTCACTGGCGCCCTCGCCAGTCCTGACTTTTGCCGCCGGGTCGCCGCACTCTTGCGCCCGGCACAAGCGCCGGCACAACCCAACCCCGTCGCGTTGCCGCCGGAACGCCTTCAGGCTTCCGGTCTCGCCGTGCTGTCCCTGCTCCAGCGCGAAGGCCGGCTCATTGATTTTCTCCAGGAGGACATGGCGGCGTTTTCAGACGCCGAAATCGGCGCCGCCGCGCGGGTCGTCCATGCCGGCTGCCGCAAAGCGTTCGCGGAAAACTTCACCCTCGAACCGGCGCTCAAAGATGCCGAGGGGGCGACGATCACTGTGCCCGCCGGCTTCGACGCGCAACGCATCCGCTTGACCGGCAATGTCGCGGGCCAGCCGCCGTTTCGCGGCACGCTTAAACATCACGGCTGGGTGGCCACCGCGGTGAAGTTGCCCACCGTTTCGGAGGCGCTGGATCCGCGCGTGATCGCCGCCGCCGAAGTCGAACTGTAATTTGCCATCCCCTCCCAACCCGGACTCACGCATCACGCATCACGATTTTACATGTCCACTTACGCCATCGGTATTGACCTCGGCACCACGAACAGCGCGGTGTCCTATTTCAAACTCGCGGAGGCCGAGGCGCGCGGCGGCGCGCAGACCATGCTCGGCATTCCGCAGCTTACGTCCGTGGGCACGGTCGAGGAAAAGCTGCTGCTGCCCTCGTTTCTCTACCTGCCCAACGAACAGGAATTTCCCGCGGGCAGTCTCGCGTTGCCGTGGGACAAGCAGCGGAAGGAACGGGTTGTCGGCGAATTCGCGCGGGCGCACGGCAGCAAAGTTCCCATGCGGCTGGTGGCCTCGGCCAAAAGCTGGCTGTGTCACGCCGGCGTGGATCGGTTGAGCGCGATTCTGCCGTGGCAGGCGCCGGCAGACGTGCCGCGCATTTCGCCGCTGGATGCGGCGGCACACTATCTGGCCCATCTGCGCGAAACGTGGGATCACCAGTTCCCAGAGGATCTCCTGGCCAAACAGGATGTCGTCCTGACCGTGCCTGCGTCCTTCGACGCCGCTGCCCGCGACCTGACGCTCAAAGCCGCGCAACAGGCCGGCCTGCCCAACATCACGTTGATCGAAGAGCCGCAGGCGGCGTTCTACGCGTGGCTCGAGCAGATGGGCGAAGGCTTTCGCAAACAGGTCCAGCCCGGCGATGTGGTGTTGGTCGTGGATGTCGGCGGCGGCACCACCGACTTTTCGCTCATTGCGGTGACCTCCAAAGACGGCGACGTGGCGCTCACGCGCGTGGCCGTCGGCGACCACATCCTGCTTGGCGGCGACAACATGGATCTGGCGCTCGCCCACACGGTCAATCAACGGCTCGCCGCCGAGGGCAAGAAGCTCGACCTGTGGCAATTCAACGCCTTGACCTTCGCCTGCCGCCAGGCCAAGGAGCATTTGTTCGCCGAGGCCACACTCCATAACGCTCCGGTCGTGGTCCCCGGTCGGGGCTCATCGTTGGTGGGCGGCACGATCAAAGCCGAGTTGAATCGCGACGAACTCACGAGAGTTCTGACCGATGGATTTTTTCCGAAGTCCGCCGTCACCGAGTTGCCGCAAAGCGCGCGGCGCACCGGCCTCGCGCAAATGGCCCTGCCCTACGCCCAGGATGCCGGCGTGACGCGCCACCTCGCTGCGTTTCTGACCCGCCAGGCCCGCGCGATGGCGACCGCTCACGACGCGCCGGTGAAGGTGGAGGGCAAGACCTTCGTGCATCCGACCGCCGTGCTGTTCAACGGCGGCGCGTTCAAAGCCACGCCGCTCAAAGACCGCGTGCTTGAAGTTCTCAACGCCTGGCTCGCCGCGGACGGCGGCCAACCCGCCAAGGAACTGGCCGGTGCCGAACTCGACCTCGCCGTCGCGCGCGGCGCCGCCTACTACGGTTGGGTGCGGCACGGCCACGGTCTGCGGATTCGCGGCGGTACCGCCCGCGCCTACTATGTTGGCGTCGAGACGGCGATGCCCGCCGTGCCCGGCATGGAGCCGCCGGTCAAAGCCCTGTGCGTCGCGCCCTTCGGCATGGAGGAAGGCACGCAGGCCGATGTGCCGCCGCAGGAGTTTGGTCTCGTCGTGGGCGAACCCACACGCTTTCGTTTCTTCGCCAGTTCGCTGCGCCGCGATGACCGCGTCGGGGTGATGCTGGAGGACGTCGCCGGCAACGACGAACTCGAAGAAGTCGCGCCCATCGAAACCACGCTGCCGGCCCAGCATGACAACGAAGGCAAACTCGTGCCCGTCAATTTGCAGGCCGTGGTCACGGAAATCGGGACACTCGAACTGCGCTGCCTGGAGAAAGGCGGCCCGGGCAAGTGGAAGCTCGAACTGAATGTGCGGATGAAGGAGTAGCACTGCCGTGACGAGTTGGCGGAGCGTGAATCTAGGACCTGGCAGTCAACGGCTTCACCCGATTCCCTCATGACTGCGCCGGCCTACATCATCGGGATTGACCTGGGTACCACGAACTGCGCCGTGGCGTTCGTGGACCCGGCGCAAGGAGCTGACGCCCCGGTCGTTGACTTCCCCATTCCGCAGTTGCAGCGGCCGGGCGAGGTCGCCGCGCTGCCCCTGCTGCCGGCGTGCCTCTACGTTGCCGGCGATCACGAATTGCCGCCCGGTTCGACCCAGTTGCCGTGGGGCGAGTCGCCCAGGCTGATCGTGGGCGCGTTCGCGCGGTGGCAGGGAGCACGCGTTCCGGGACGGTTGGTGGCCTCCGCGAAAAGCTGGCTGTGCCATGCGGGCGTGGATCGCTCCGCGCCGATTCTGCCGTGGGGTGCGCCGGCCGACGTCGCCAAGGTTTCGCCGGTGGAGGCTTCGGCGCGGTTGCTCGCGCACATCTCGGCGGCGTGGAATGCCGCACATCCCGACGCCCCGCTGGCGCAGCAAGAAGTCGTCATCACCGTGCCCGCCTCTTTCGATGAAGTCGCGCGGGCCTTGACCGTAAATGCCGCGCGTCAGGCCGGGTTGGAAAAATTCACACTCGTCGAAGAACCGCAGGCCGCGTTCTACGATTTCACCGCGCATCATCGCCACGATTTGGCGGATGCGTTGCACGACGTCCGGCTGGTGCTGGTGGTGGATGTGGGCGGCGGCACGACGGATTTCACGCTGATTCAAACCGGCGTGGCGGACGACGGCCCGGCGTTGCGGCGCGTCGCGGTGGGCGATCATCTGATGCTCGGCGGCGACAACATGGACGCCGCGTTGGCGCGGCACGTCGAGGAGCGGCTGTTGGCCAGTGGCCGGAAACTCAGCGCCACGCAATGGACCCAACTCGTGCAAGCCACCCGCACGGCAAAGGAATCGCTGCTCGGCAACGACGCGCCCGAGCGCCACCGCATCGCCGTGGTGGCCGAAGGCAGCCGGTTGTTGAGCGGCACGCTTTCGGCGGAAATTCAGCGCGACGAAGCGGAGCGTTTGATTCTCGAAGGCTTCCTTCCCGCCTGCGCCCCTGACGAAACTCCGCGCCGCGCGGCTCGCACGGCGTTGCAGGAATTGGGGCTGCCCTACGCGCAAGATCCCACCATCACGCGGCATCTCGCCGCCTTTCTGCGCCAGCACGCCGCCGCTAGTTTCACGGCGCTGAATGCGTCGCCCGAGGGAAAGGCCCTGGCGCGACCGGATGCGATTCTGTTCAACGGCGGAGTCTTCAACTCCCCCAAGATTTGCCAAAGACTGATCGAAGTCGTTTCCTCGTGGTGGCCGGAGGCGCCGCCGATTCGCCGGTTGCCGCACCAGTCGCTTGAATTTGCCGTCGCGCGCGGCGCGGCGTGCTACGGTCTCGCCCGACGTGGTCTGGGCCGGCGCATCAGCGGCGGATCGGCGCACGCGCTTTACGTCGGGTTGGCTGCCGAATCGCAAACGACCCCGCCCCGCGCGATTTGCCTGATTCCCCGCGGTCACGAAGAAGGTCAGCCGGTGGATCTCAAAGCGCGGCCGTTCGAGTTGATGCTCGGACGGCCGGTGCAATTCCCCTTGTTCTCGACCACCTCGGATCGGATTGACCGGCCGGGCGACGTGGTGGAAATCGGCGAGGAATTTCGCGCGCTGCCGCCCATTCACACCCTCTTCAAAGGTGCGACCACCGGGACAAGGATGGTGTCAGTTTACCTCCAAGCCGCGCTGACGGAACTGGGCACCCTGGAGTTATGGTGCGTGTCCAACGCGGACCACCAGCGCTGGCGACTCGAGTTCGAACTGCGCGGCGCTACGACGACCAGCGCCGCCACGGTGACGGAATCCATGCCGGCGCGGTTTGCGGAAGCGCGCGTGGTGGTGGAACGTGTCTTCGGCAACCAGCCGATGCCGGTCGCTGCCAAGGAAGTGAAGCAACTCAATCGCACGCTGGAAAAGGATCTCGGCCCGCGCGAGTCGTGGCGGCTACCGGTGTTGCGCGAATTGTGGGGCACGCTTTACGCGGGCGCGAGCCGCCGCCTCCGGTCCGCCGATCACGAGCGGGTGTTTTTCCAACTCGCCGGCTACAGCTTGCGACCTGGATTTGGTTATCCCCTGGACGAGTGGCGTTGCGAGCAGACGTTCCGGTTGTTTGGTCCGAGCGTGAAATTCCACGCCGAGCAACCCGTCTGGAGCGAGTTCTGGGTCATGTGGCGTCGCCTCGCCGGGGGACTGAGCGAGGTCCAACAACAAGAGTTGTGGAACTATCTCAAGCCGCATCTGGCCCGCCGCCTCTCATCCGCACCATTGAAAGAAAGCGCCAAGTTGAAAGGCATCCAGCCGGAAGGTCTGGACGAAATGGTGCGCGTCGCGGCGTCATTGGAACATCTTGATCCGGCCGACAAAGTGGTTCTCGGCAACTGGGTCGTGGAGTGTCTGAAGAACCCTGAGACTGCGGCCGGTCCGTGGGCCTGGGCGTTGGGCCGCCTGGGCGCGCGCCAGCCGCTCTACGGGAGCAGTCACAAGACCGTGGACGCGGAGCAAGCCACGCGGTGGTTATCCCTGCTACTGGACGCGGGGCTGCGGCGCATTGACGGCACGGCGTTCGCCGCCGCGCAGTTGGCGCGTCTGACCGGTGATCGCACCCGCGATCTGGACGACGACATTCGCCTACGCGCGGTGGCTGCGCTCAAGGCCGCGGGCGCCCCGGAAACTTGGCTGCGGATGCTCAGCGAAGTGGCGGCCCTCGAAACCGCCGATGAGGCCCGAGCGTTGGGCGACACCTTGCCCATCGGATTACGACTGCGCTGAAAGCCAAAACTTACCCGGCGTGTTTCTGCGCGAGGACCAGACCGTAACGCTGACCCCGCGGCGCCAGATTTGAACCCGCCCCAGCTTGGGTTACGGCTTCGCTTGGCTCAGTTCCGCGACGAACCGCCGCGAGCAATTGGGCTTCGGCTCGCACCCAATGTTCGAGCGCCCGGCCCGCGGGCTTCCCCGCTTGTTCCCAGATCAGATAAGCACGCCGCTGGATGGTTTCCTGGCATTGTCCGGATTCGGATTTCGCGATCATTTCCATGTCAAACTGGTTCTTGAAAAATTGTTCTCCGGCACCCCCGGCTGGTAGCTGAATGAACCCTAGCCCGCGTAACACGGCGAAAGCAAATCGTCCCAGAGGCCCGCGTCATTGCGTCCGCTTCCGGGGTCGCCCCGCGCGCGACCACGCCAATGGCAAGGGCGGGAATTACAAGCCCGCTCCCGCTGCGGCGTCCACAAAAAGAAAACTGTTCGGGTGCGGCCGCAACAACGAAGCGGGAACCTCGGTGGTGATTTCGCCAACCACCGTCCGGCGGACGATTTCCGCTTTGTTCACGCCGCAAGCCAGCAGCCAGACCTCACTTGATCCCAGCAGATGTTTCAGCCCCACCGTGGCCCCCCAGGTCGGCGTCTGCGCGTGCGTCAGGTAACGCCGGGACGCGGCAACGGTGCTGTCATGCAATTCCACGCGGTGGGTCGTACTGTCGGCGGGCGTGCCGGGTTCGTTCATGCCCAAATGGCCGTTCAAACCCAAGCCGAGCAGCGTCAGGTCGAAGCCGCGGCCAATCCCTTGGTCGTAGTGGCGCCACTCCAACTCCAGGTCGGGCGCGTCAGTGCGAATGAAATGAAAGCGCTCCGGTGGCAAATCAATTTGATCCAGCAACGTGCGGCGAAGCTGTTGGACGCAACGCCCGGCATCGTTCGCGGGAAGATCGCCAAATTCATCCAGCAAGAACACCTCGGCCTCGCGGAACGTTACCTCGCCATGCTGAACGGATTTCGCCAGCGCAGCAAAAACGCCCACTGGCGTGTGGCCGGCTGGCAGACATAGGCGCAGACGCGGGTTCGTGCGCAGCCGGTCGCGCCACAAGCTCGCGAGGCAATCCGCCCAGGCGGACTCAGAATCAAATTTCAGCAGGTGCATAGGAGCGAAAACTGAAGTGACGGAGGGGAAAGGGTGGATTACTGGATGATGGATTTTGGAGGGTTGAAAACGCGGAGTTCCCCCATCAATCCACTACTCCATCAATCCCTTCCCTCCCCCACGCCCAGCCATAGATCAACGGGTTTCGCCACCTTGGCGTGGAACGGCAGGCTGACTTTCTGCCCCGTGCCCGCCGAGCAATACGCAGCGTAAATCAATTCGAGCACGGCTCGACCGTCCTCGCCCGTGACGACCGGTTCTTTGTCCTCGCGCACACATTCGATGAAGTGCTTCAACTCCTGCGGATAGCCTTGGTTGAACGCTTCCTCGAAGCCGGTAAAGGTCCAGCCCTTTGTCGAGCCAGCTTTCTCCATCGCGTAGCCGTAGCCCGGTTCGCTATAAGTGAGGGCGGAGTTGCCCTGGAAGAGGTCGGCGTAACAGACGCCGCCGGTGCCATGAACTTCCGCGCGGTCATCCATGCCGCCGAGCTTGGCCCAACTGTTTTCCACGACGCCGATCACGCCGCCTTCGAACTCGACGATCACCACCGAATTTTCCTCGCCACGCGTGCGGCCCTTGTGGATCAGCCCAGTCTGCATGTGCGCCAGCACGCTGACGGCGCGGGGCCGCCCGCCGAGCATCCAGCGAAACCACGCCAACCCGTGGCAGCCCATGTCCATGATGACGCCGCCGCCGGATTGGGCGATGTCATAAAACCAGTCGCTGTGCGGGCCGCTGTGTTTCTCCGCCTGCTTGAGCATGTAGATTTTTCCAAACGCGCCTTCGGTGGCGAGTTGGCGCACACGCTCGTACTTCGGCGCGAAGCACAGTTCCTCGGCATACATCAGCTTTCGATTCGCGGTCTTGCTGGCCGCAATTATTTCATCCGCCTCCTCCAGCGTGACGCTCAGCGGCTTCTCGATGATGATATGCTTACCCGCTTTGGCCGCCGCCAGGGCAGCCCGGTGATGGAGGAAGTTCGGCAGGCAGATGTCCACCACGTCGCAACCCGACTCCGTGAGGGCCCGATCGAGGTCCGAAAACCAGCGCGGGATGTGATGCTTGCACGCGAACGCCTCGGCTTTTTGAGGATTGCGCGCGAAGACCGCCACGACTTCCGCGTCCGGCACGAAGCGGCGATAGGACTCGAGGTGAATGTCCGCAATGAATCCGGCCCCCAGCAGGGCGACTTTGGTTTTGCTCATAATGATCCTGCCCGACATTCAGACAGAAAAGCCTGCGCGTGGAAATAGCGAATTGCGGTGGGGCAGAGTGCTTCTCCCACTGCCCCGCAGAAGGAACGTGGCGGGAGCCGTGAATCTGCCGCGCGAAAGTTTCGCGCCTTGAACCCCTGAACCACACAGTATCGCACTGGTGGAGGCTGAAGCGCGGCAGCGGCTTGGAGTGCCACTACCCGGCTCATAGGTAGCTCCCGGTTCCTTTTTGACCTGCTCACCACCGATAGACCTGACACTGCAAATCCTTGTCCCACCTGGGACAAAGATTCGCAGACGGCCTCGGAAAGGTGCATGAGATGAAGCGGCATAAAGTCGGCGGCCCAACTGCCTTCAACCGATTTCCCGAGCGGATCGCTGGGTCATGTCGGCGGCAACTTGAACTTCGGAGATTGGCCGAGGAACCTGCGGGGATTCTGCCACACGACGCGCTCGATGGCTTTGGCGCAATGGCCGCGCCGTTGCATTTCCAAGACAGTCTTCGGCACGGCGAGTGGATCGCTCACGCCCCAATCGCAGGCGCTGTTCATCCAGAGGCGTTCGCTGCCGTAGGTTTCCAGGATGTCCACGGCCCGCGCCGGCGTGCATTTGGTTTCCGGGTAAAGCGTCATGCCCGCCCAATGGCCACGATCCAGCACCAGCTTCACCGTGTGTTCTTCAACGTGGTCAATGATCACGCGCTCCGGCTTGATCCGCCGGTCACTCTTTAAAACGTCGAGAATCAGGCGCGTGCCCTTGAGCTTGTCTTCAAGGTGCGGCGTGTGGACGAGGATGAGTTGGTTGTGGCGGGCGGCGAGGTCCACATGCATTTCCAGCACGCGGAGTTCGTTGCGGGAATTCTTGTTCAACCCGATCTCGCCGATGCCGAGCACGTTTGGCTGATCCAGAAACTGGGGAATGAGCGCGATAACTTCCTGGGCGAACTTCACGTCTTCCGATTCCTTGGGGTTGATGCACAGCCAACAGAAATGGGCGATGCCGAACTTCGCCGCGCGCTTCGGCTCGTGCTCGGTCAACTGGCAAAAGTAATCGTAGAAGCCGGCGGGCGAACTGCGGTCGAAGCCGGCCCAGAACGCCGGCTCGCAAATCGCCGCGCAGCCGGCCAGCGCCATGCGTTGGTAATCATCCGTGACGCGGCTGACCATGTGGGCGTGGGGTTCGATGTATTTCATGAATTCGAGGTCTGCTGGCAGTCGGTTTCTTAATCTTAATCTTCCTCTTGATCTTAATTCGGGCGCGTGATGCGGTTTGCGGTTTGCGTGAACTACCGGCGCTTCGCTTCTGGCTATCGGCTATTTCCGCCCGGCCACGCGCCGCACGCGGCCTTGGTGGTCGCGGCGGGAATTGGTTCCGTGGTTGGATCGCTGAACGCCAGCAGCACCCGTTTGGTCTTCTGTCTGCCGCGGCCATTCAAATCGTTGAGCGCGGCGCGAAAGGCCTTGATGCGGAAATCATCCTGGCCGGCGGCGCGCTCGACGCGGTCCAGGAACGCGGCGATATCAATCAGCCGGCTGCGGGCGTCGAGGAAGTAGTGATCGAGAACTTGCTGGCGTGTCATATTCCACCTGTCGTTTACCTGTCGGGTTCGCCGTTGTCAATCGTGCGGGCCAGGCTTAAGCTGCCGCCGACGAACGGTAGTGGCGCGGACGTCACGTCTGCGACCGGGACGGCTGCCCCACTACTTCGCCGCTGGCCGGAACAGATGACACCGACGCAACAACACGCCACGCTCGCCACCGCGAGTTGTCAGGTCGCTTATGACAATCTCACGCGGCAGATCTACGCCACCGACGCGTCGCATTACCAGATCGAACCGTTCGCCGTGGCGTTCCCACGCGATGCGACGCAAGCCAGCTCCGTCATCCAAGCGGCGGGCCACGCCGGCGTGCCGTTGATCCCGCGCGGCGCCGGTACGGGCTTGGTCGGCGGCGCGATCGGCGACGGCTTGGTGATTGATTTCTCCCGCCACAACCGGTGGATCAGCGACTTCGATCCAGAACAGCGAACCGTGCGCGTCGGTGCCGGCGTGGTGCTGGATCAACTCAATCAGTATCTTCGGCCCAGCGGATTTTGTTTCGGGCCGGACGTGGCGACGAGTTCGCGCGCGACGCTCGGCGGAATGATCGCTAACAATTCTTCCGGAGCACGGGCGCCGCTTTACGGCACGACGGCGGATCATTTGGTGGAATTGGAAATTGTCCTCGCCGATGGGCGCGTGTTTCAGGTGGGGGGCGACCACGACACGTTGAAGCCGCAGCGCGATTTACTCGAAGACCTGGCGATGTTAAACGGGCTGCAAATCGCCGAACGCTTCGGGCCGGGAATGGTGAAACGGTGGCCGGGTTACGGACTGGACCGGGTCCTGCGCGAACCGGGCAACCTCCTCAACGTAATCGCCGGCAGCGAAGGCACGCTGGCCGCCATCACCTCAGCGGTGGTCAAAGTACTGCCCACGCCGGACGAAATCGGGTTGGGCCTGATTTTCTTCGACGACCTCGCGGAGGCGATGCAGGCCACGGTGGAGTTGTTGGAGCTGAAGCCCGCCGCCATCGAATTGCTGGATCGCCTGCTGCTCGATCAAACGCGCGGGCAACGCGAGTTTCAGAGTGCGCGGGATTTGCTCGAACTGGATGCGCTTCCGACCGCCGGCGTGCTGGCCGTGGAATTTTACGGCGACGTGGAAGATCGGCTCGCGGCGCTGGAGAAGAAACCCCTCGGCGTGCGCAAGAAAGTCATGCAAACGCTCGCGCAAATCAATCAGGTGTGGACGTTGCGCAAAGCGGGACTTTCGCTGCTCACAGGTCTGAAAGGCAGCAGGAAGCCAGTCACATGCATTGAGGACGCGGCGGTGCGCCCAAAGGATTTACCGGCATATTACGCCGGCCTCACGGCGCTCCTGCGCAAGTTCGGGCTGGAGGCGTCGTTCTACGGCCACGCCGCTTCCGGCCTGCTGCATGTGCGGCCCATGATTGATCTGCACACCAGCGCAGGGGTGAGGACTTTCCGGCAGATCACGATGGAAGTGGCGGCGCTGGTGAAACAGTTCAACGGCTCGTTCGCGTCCGAGCATGGTCTGGGCATCGGGCGCACGGAATTTTTGCAAGATCAGGTGGGCGAGGATCTCCACCTGCTCATGCGGCAGATCAAGAAGTCGTTTGATCCGCATAATGCTTTTAATCCGGGCAAGCTGATTGACGACGGACGCTTCAAGCTGGACACGAACCTGCGACAAGCCGCGGGCTACACCCTCAAGCTGCCGTTCGAGCCGGTGTTGGTATTCGCCGCGCGGGACGCTTCGTTTGTCGGCCATCTCGAACAGTGCAACGGCTGCGGCGGTTGTCGCAAAGACACGCCGACGATGTGCCCGACATTTGTGGCGACGGGCGAAGAAATCATGTCCACACGCGGCCGGGCCAATGCCATCCGCGCCGCCTTGGAATTGCGCGGCGTGGCCGGCGGCGACGCGCTGGCCTCGGCGGAGCTCGACACCGCGTTGAGCAATTGCCTCTCCTGCAAAGCCTGCACCAGTGAGTGTCCATCCAGCGTAAACATGGCACTACTCAAAGCCGAGCTACAGTGGGCGCGCATCCGGCGCGACGGACCTTCGCCGAGCCAGCGCCTGTTCAGTTCGGTGGACCGGTTGGGCCGGCTAGGTTGCGTCATGCCGCGGCTGGCCAACGCGCTGACCGGGCGGTTCGTCGTGCGGAAATTCTTGGAGCGGATGGCTGGCATCTCCGCCGAGCGACCCTTGCCGAAGTACACCCGGCAACGCTTTGATCGGTGGTTCGAGCGGCGAACCGATGTTCGCCCACCCTCCCGCGGTCGGGTGATTCTGTGGGACGACACTTTCGTGCGTTACCACGAACCGCACATCGGCATGGCGGCGGTCCGCATCCTGGAACTGGCTGGCTTTCAAGTCGCGCTCGCCCAAGGGCGGGAATGTTGCGGGCGACCGGCGTTTAGTCAGGGCAACCTGGGCGAAGCGTCGCGTTTGGGCGCGCATAACCTGGCCCTGCTTGGTCCGGATGTGGACAACCCACCGGTCATTTTCCTCGAACCGTCCTGCCATTCCATGTTCGTCGAAGATTATCGCGAACTAAACCTGCCCGGGGCCGAGCGGATGGCGGCGCGTTGTTTCCTGCTCGAAGAATTTCTCGACGAACTGCTCCGCCGCGAACCGGAGGCATTGCAATTCCAGTCGCGTCCCACGACGGTGGCGATCCACGTCCATTGTCACGCGAAGGCCGTCACCAACGCGTCCTACATGCACCGACTCGCCGCGCGCCTGCCCGGACGCAAGATCACCTATCTCGACACGGGCTGTTGCGGCATGGCTGGCGGGTTCGGCATGATGAAGGCGAAATACGACCTTTCGCGCGAAGTGGCAAAACCGCTCGTGGAGAAAATCCGCGCCCTGCCGTACGGCAGTTTGGTGGTGGCATCGGGCGCGAGTTGCCGGCATCAGATTGATCATCTGGCGCATATCCACGCGCGGCACCTGGCGGAAGTGTTGGCGGATGCGTTGGAATAGGAAAACTTCAAGCTCCCACCCCCAAGCAGAAACTGCCAAGCCGAAGCCCGTTTGGCCTTACGCCGCCAACTTGGGAAAAAAACTGTGCGCCGTCGCGCAAGTCGCTCGGCTCAATTCCTCCAGCCCGCACCCCTTCACCTGTGCGACGACTTCCGATATTTCCTTCACGTACGCTGGCTCACAGCGCTTTCCTCGATACGGAATCGGCGCGAGAAACGGAGAATCCGTCTCCAACATAAAGCTCCCCAGCGGCGTGGCAGCGAGCGTGGCGCGAACGTTTTGTCCGTTCTTGAACGTGGCGATGCCTGTAAAGCTCACGATCGAACCCAGCGCCAGCACGCGCTGCATGGTGGCGGCATCGCTGGCAAAGCAATGAAATACGGCGCGCACCTTCCTGGCGAACGGCTCGAAAATCCGGATCGTATCCTCGAAGCAGTCGCCACGTTGGTGCACCACGCAGTTCAGTCCGGTTTCGGCGGCGACTTCGAGTTGCTGCTGGAAAATGTCCGCTTGCCGGCGCTTGCATGGCTCGTCGTCCGCCGCGGTGCCGCCTTTGGTCGAGGGCAAACGGAAATAATCCAGGCCCGTTTCGCCGAGGGCGACCACCTTGGGATGTTTCGTCAGTTCCCGCAGTGCCGGGCGCAAGTCTGCCGGAGCGCCGGTCGCGTCATTCGGATGCCACCCCACCACGGCGTAAATGCCCGGATGCGCTTCGGCGAGCTTGATCGCCCTTGCGCTGCTATCCAAGTCCGTGCCAATGGAAATGAGTTTTGTGATGCCAGCGGCTTGCGCGCGCTCGAGGATCTGCGCGATGTCGGAGTGAAAATCCGGATAATCCAGATGCGCGTGCGTGTCGTAGAAAATGGGCATGAAAAGTATTCAGGATTCAGATTCAGTTTTCAGAATCGCAACTCCGTTCCCGGTCGCCCACTGAACGCTGAACACTCAATACTGAACCCTCGCCCCCAAGAATTCGAGTTGATTTCCGCAACCGGCAGGGCTATTTCTTCCAGCGTAGTTTGAAACAAAAACCTTAACTCGCTATGGCCAACAACTGTTATCACCCCAGTATCGAAGGCGCGCAACACGGTGCGAAGAACCTCGCTCAATTCCTCGCTTACGCCAAAAATTCCGGGGCGACCGGCGCGCAGCCCTCCAATTACATGTTGCACGGCGCGCAGGGCCTCAAGTCCGCCAAGGAAATCAAAGCCACATTTGCCAAGGCCAAAATGTCTTTGGACGGCGTGTCCACGCACTGCGCTTTCTGGGTCCATACGACGGCTTGGACCGGAAGCCCGACCATCCGCCCCTTCATCCCGGCCGACGTGGCGAAGCAATCTCCGGCGGAAATCGAGAAGTGGGCCGAGGATTACATTTTGCGGTTGCTCGACTTGTGCGCCGAACTGGGCGTGAAGATCGTGCCGATGTTCTGGGGCGTGGCGTTCGGCTGGGAACTGGCGACGGGTTATCCGTGGGGCTTCTGGAAGGGCGGCGATTACGACCTGCTAAAAGAAGGCGAGGAGCGTTTTGTAAAAAAGACCGCGAAGATCCGCAAGCACGCGAAGTCGTTGGGAATCTATCTGGCGCATGAAATCCATCCCGGCACGGCGGCGAGTTGTGCGGATGATTTCAACCTGCTCGTAAAAATTTGCGACGGCGACTCGACGCTCGCGGTGAATGCCGATCCGTCACACTGCTGGGAAGGTGAAGACTGGGAAACGCGCTTCCGCAAGGTCGGCTCGCGCATCTACGCCTGTCATGTGAAAAATTACGTCGTCCGCGCCGGACTGCCGTTGCGGGCCATGGCGCCGAACTGGCCGGACCGCGCGATGCAATTTGTGGACATCCCCTCGGGCGACCTGAACATGTTACGCTACGCGGAGTTGCTGATCAACGTAGGTTACCCGCAACGCTATTGCCAAATCATGGGCACGAAAACCGCCCCACTGATCGTCGAAGCCGAGAGCGCCTATCGCGATCTCGATGCCACCAGCGCCAACGGCGTGGCCTACGTGCGCGATCACCTCTGCTTCCCGCTGGCCGCCGGCTCGTTTGAAGACGGCATGGGCGCGTAACCGCGCCGTCCGACCGACGCGAGAGCGGCTGCTGGCAACTGCTGACTGAAGGCGGCGCCTGAAACTTCTGGACGTTCGCGCCAGCTTGCCGGCGCACGGCAGACCAAAAGCAATTCCACACCGCAACTCGAGGTTTTCGTTACGATTGTCCGGCGAGTTATAGTTGCGGTGGGAGTTGGACAGATTCGCCGAATTATCATTGATCCCCGAATCACCCAGCAACCCGCGCTTTGGTTGCCTGTTCCAACTTCGGGTTGGGCCTTGGGGGGGGGGTGCGGCGGCGGCCGAATCGGCAGGGGAATGGTTTTTTCCCGGCTGCATCCACCTGCCCTTCACTCCTCTGCCTTGCCTTGAATGCCCCTGAAGCAAGTCATTACCGGAGCACCAAAACGCGAAACGCGCATGCCAGCAGGGGCGCCGGCAAGCGTTAGTTCATCCGTCGGATTCGTCAGCAAGTCACCACCGACGCTATTCGACTTCGGCGCGCAAACTCACCAGACCGTAGCCTGGAACCGTCACGGGCCTTTCCAGCTTCGCGCCCGGTTTCTCGCTCGTGTCGGTGGCGAAGACGGCTTTCGGCTTCCACGCGCCCCAATTCAATTTCACGGATTCGGTTTTGCCGGATGCACCGAATAACCGCACGATCACGGCTCGCCCGTCGTCGCTGGGCTTCAGGCCTGTGAGGAGCACGTTGTCGGAACTGAGGCGGAGCAGCGGCGATTTGCCGGGCTGCGAACCGCGCGCAGGCAGCGGGAGGAGCGGTTGGCTGAAGCCGGTGGCGAAGCG
>CAIKLQ010000928.1 GCA_903828255.1 uncultured Verrucomicrobiota bacterium | reverse complement strand
TGATTGCCCGCGGTCTTACCGAAGGAGATGACCTCCCGGCGCGAGGCGGGATCAACGACATTGGCGTCGGTGGTCGAGATCTTCCACTCGTTGACGACGTTCTTGTAGTTGTTGGTGGCAGTGGTCGGCACCGGGTAGGTAGGCGTCGTCGCTGCGGGGATGATCTCGCTGTTGTAGGTGTAAAGCGTCCGATAACCGGGGCTGGCCGGGGTGTTAAAGCCGGGATGAAAGGCCAGTCCGAGGAAGCCGCGCTCGTCGTTAGGGTTGGTCGCGACTAGCGGCGGCTGCACGCGGCTCTGGATGTCGAGGGCCGCCCCGGGCAACAGGGTTCCGTTCTGGATGATGCGCAGCAAGCCGTTTTGCTCCACCACGAATAGCCGGCTGAGGTCGCCGGGCGGGCTGATGGCATAGTCGGGCGCGGCCATTCCAGTAGCGATGGGCTGCAGCTGGATGGCGATGTTCCCGTCCGGAATCGGCGACAGGTACCGGGCCACGGTGAGGTGTATAGGTGCCGAGGTGGTCTTGGCGCCGAGATTGTCCGAGGCCACTGCGGTCAGCGTATGTGAGCCCAGCGCGAGCCGGGTCGAGAAGCTGTAAGGACTGGTGGAATCGTTGGCCAGCGATACGGCCCCGTCGAAGAACTGGACGTTCGTCACGCTGCCATCCGTATCGTTGGCGGCGGCCTGAATGGCCACGGTGTCGGCGTTCCCGAAGATGGCGTTGTCGGCCGGGCTGGTGATGGCCACGCTGGGCGGAGATTTGGGTGGAGTCGTGTAGCCGATTTGCAACCTCGGCACGCTAGCCCCGTTCTCGCGGGCGGCAAAACCACGCACCGTCCGCCCGGTCGCTTCGTCCTGCGATTGCAGTAGCCAACCAAAGTTCTGGTTGGAGTTGCCCGCCCAAAGCTGGACGTCACTGATCAAGCCGGCCCCACTCCACTCGTAGGTCGCCAAGCTCGAACCGACCATTGTGGAAGCGCTGGCAGTGGGCACTGCGTCACTCAGCGCCCCCGCCACCGTCCAGTTAGCCGTGCCCAGAATGCGGGCGGTCCAGGTCGCGTCACCCGTTAGAGCAGGACCACCGCTGGGGCCACTGTTGGTGCCCTCCCCCCAGGCCACCGTCAACCGCCGCAGCTCGAAAGTCGAGTCCACAGGAAGGCCCGGCACGTGGGTCACGGTCAATTGGACGACCGCCGAAGTGACCGTCGAACCCGACGGGAGGCCGCTGAGATCAAAGCGCAGCAAACCCCGACGGACCCCACCCACACCGTCAGTGCCGGCGTCAAACCATAGGTTACCCCCGGCGCTGTTGCCGAGACTCCCGCTGTTGATAAAGGTGTCGGCCACCGCGGAGAGGGTGACGGTGTCCGCGCGGCCACTCAGCGGCCCGGACAAGGCGGCTAGGCAAACGCCGAGGAGTATGTAATTGCGGTGCGTTTTCATTGGGCGATTCCTTTTCGATGAGTTTTCGGTCTGTTGTTTTTGTGTTCTTTTCATTGTGTGTTCCTTTCTTGGTGGATTGTGTATGGCGTTATCTGTTCGTTTGCTTTTTAGAAAAATTGCAATTTCAGCGGAGACTTTCGGGTGCGGCTAATGGACGTTCGGCTGTCCGGGCGCGCGCGCCGAACCGGCACGGCAAACTCCGACGTTGCCCAGCCGGCCAGC
Organism: uncultured Verrucomicrobiota bacterium; assembly: GCA_903828255.1. Lineage (GTDB taxonomy): Bacteria > Verrucomicrobiota > Verrucomicrobiia > Limisphaerales > JADLHS01 > CAIKLQ01. The sequence continues at coordinate 1,978 of CAIKLQ010000928.1, read as the reverse complement.
GCAACGGTGCGGAGGGCGCGGCTGCCGTCGCTGGCCCGGATCTGATCATAAACATTCACCCTGATGAGAAGCATGAGTGGGTGTGTAGGTTCCCAAAAATGAAAAAAAGATTCGCCGGCGCGTTTCGGCCCGCCGCCAGCACCTTCCCAGCGGTTCAGGGAAACCGCCCCGATAAAGCCGGGCCGGGCTTTCCCTAGTCGCGTCGGTGAGGCAAAACCGCCCAGCCGCATCCCCCAAGCTGCTCCCGAGTCGCGGCCAGTTCGCGAAGTTGGTCGGGCCTTCGCCGCCCTCGGAGCAATGTTGGCGCGCGGGAGAATCATTGGCCCAGGTGCCGGGCCATCCGGTCAACAGAGCGGGCTGCCTCCTGGTCGCCGCCGGCGGCCCCCTTGACATACCACTGGTAAGCCTGGGCGAAATCCTGAGTCGTACCGTGACCGGTTTCGTACATGGAGGCCAGTTGCGTTTGAGCCGCGGGCAGGTTTTGGTCGGCCGCCCTCTGAATCCACCCGAAAGCCTCTTCCGCGTTGGCCGCCACTCCTTGACCCGCCAGATGCATCATGCCGAGATTGAACTGAGACAACGGGTAACCTGCGGCGGCGGCCTTGGTATATGCCTCCAAGGCTTTGGTGGACGACTGGGTCGCTTCGGCGAGAGTCTGCGGGGCGTTCTCTCCATTAAGGTAGTTGCCCCCGATCCAGTGGAGGGCGCCGGGTTCACTTTGGTCTGCGGCTTGAGCGTACCATTTGCGGGCCTCGGCCGGGTCCCGCGCAACGCCAAGGCCCTCCGCATACAAGCGGCCGAGCGTCGTTTGCGCCTCGGCATAACCCTGGCCGGCTGCTTGGAGATACAAGGCGAGAAGTTCCTGCGTTGGCGGAAATACGTTTGTCTTGCTTGCCTCCCCAGTCTGGAGCGCGATCTGCGCCATGGCGTCGCCTTGTTGCGCTGCCCTCTGAAGCCAGTTGCGCGCCTGCTCCGCATCGAGGCCACCGCCCCGGCCCGTGGGGTAGAGTATTCCCAGCTCATACTGGGCTTGACGGTCGCCTTGCTCGGCCGCCTGCTGATACCACTTGGCGGCTTCCAGATAGTCGCGGGGCGCGCCGAGACCCTGGGTGTACATGAGCGCGACATTGTATTGGGCCCGGGCCTGGCCTTGTTCGGCCGCCGCCCGATACCACTTCAAGGCTTCCGCCCAACCATTGGAGCCTTGCCGGCTAGTGGCGTAGTAGTCGGCCAAGGCGATTTGGGCGATTGCCGCCCCGCCTAACGTGGCGGCCCGGGTGGCTTCCAAGTCAAAAGCGACTCCGCTGCGCGGGGCTAAACCTGGCTTTGCAGCGGAATTCCTCTGTGCCTGAGCGGGTGGCTCGACCGAAAGTTTGGCGGCGCTGCCCGGACGCTTTGAACTTGGGCCGCAGCCGACTGCTACGACTAGGAAGAGACACATTAGGCCGCCGGTGGCTCGGGTTAGGTAGTGGGGTATTCCAGGCATGAACCACCTTTGTCAAAATGGGGTGGCACGGCCGGCAAGCTTAGCTGCGTGGGCGGAAAATTGGGCTGGGTCCTCCTCAAACTTCTGCCTGCACGTATCGGCGCAGAAGTAATAGGTCTTGCCTTGATAGGTGGTGTAGAGATGAGTGGTCTGGTCGTCTTGTGCCTCGATGGCCATGCCACAAACGGGATCATTGTCAGGAGACATAACTCCTCCCCCCGCCGTCGGTTTCATGTCGCTGGCCCCCGCCGCCTGTTTCATCCGACTCTCGGAATCGAGCAGAAAATTGCCTGCAAGAACGATCTGCTCCCCCGGTTCAAGCCCTCGCAAAATCTCCACCTGGTCCCCCAAGTGCCGGCCGATGGTCACCTCGCGGGGGGCAAACAAGCCATCGCCCTGATGGACATAGACGGTTTGTCGCAAGCCCGAATCCAGCACGGCTTCCATCGGAATCGCCAGTCCTTCCGGCAGACGCACTGAAAATTCCACCTG
>CAIKLQ010000927.1 GCA_903828255.1 uncultured Verrucomicrobiota bacterium | reverse complement strand
GCGGAAGGAATGCGACCGGTCCCCGCGAGAGATCATCATCACGAACTCCGGGCCGCCGGACTTGAGAGCCAGCCGATTCGCATGCGCAATTTCCCCGGGGACCGGCAGGTCAGCGATCGGGGTGAACTTCTGACCCTCGTTACGCAAAAGCGACACGCGATTGGGCGTCGGGTCCGGATTGTAGATGCTCGCGACATAGAGGTCCATCAACGGTGTGTTGCCGGCCCCGCCCAAGTCCACAGCAACAACCGCGCTCGGACCAAAATTGACCACCGGCGCCTGCACTCGCTCCGCCGGCATGTGAGGATTGACCACATCCATCACGACCGTTTTGTTTTCATCGGCGCCGGTCATCACGAGCGAGTCATGCTTAAGATTGGTGACCCGACCGACCGACAGGCCAGTCGGGTAGCGAACGCCGCTCGGAACACAGTTCGGCCAATAGAATGCGTCCGCGTCCCCGGAAATCCGACAGCCGACCCGCACCCAGCCCGTGGCTTTGTCCACGATCGCAATGTCCAGCTTGCCATCGCCGTCGAAGTCGCCGGTGGCGATGAACTCCATTTCCGTCTCATAGACCGGTTGGGCGGGCAGGAGCGTGGGAGCAGAACAAGTGGCGGCGCAAATCAGCGTCGCCCGGAGCAGCGGGATGAGTTGTTGCATAGAATTTAGCTTCGTAACGGTCGTTGCAATCGCCCGTGCCCAGACGCCACTAAAATGGCATCGGTTAGGGCAATTCATTGGGAACATGATGAACTAGACGGGCCGCATTTGGAATCATTCAATTGAACCCGAATTTCGATGTAGGAATCGGGAGCGCAGGCCTCTGGCGTGCGAGTTCGGGCGTCGCGCCCGAACTTTCATCCCACACTATTTTCGAACTTCCCCGAGCGCGGAATTTTGTCAGACGAGGTTTTCGGCGCGACGCCGAAAACCACACGCCCGAGGCGCGTGCTCCCCGGTATGCGCCAACATTCCTCCGTCCGACTTCGGAAGTCGGGGTTAATACGGTTGTGGTTCATGGGGAGGGGAGTGCGCCGGGCGGCTTATTGTTGTCCGGCACGCCGGTATCGGCACCCGTACGCACTCCGGGAAGACACGGTTCGTTACTTGCGGCCCTTGGTTTTGATCATGGCGATGATCGGGCAGGCTTGTTCGAGGGCCAGGTTCTCGGCGGGGGTGAGTTCCAGATGCCGGGCGGCATGGAACTCCTTGGTGGGTTTGATGCCGACCTTGCGTTCGAGCGCATCGAGCACACCGTAGCGCTGGAAGAGGGCTTGCAACGCGTCAATCAATTCCTGGATCGGGTTGCGCTCGTCCGCCACGTCGAGGTCGGCGGGCTCCTCGGGGCAGCGGGCGGATTCCAACTTGTCGCCGTTGATCTTGATCTCGAAGGCCTGGCGGAAGTACGTCCCGACGCGCTCCTCGCCGAGCACCGGGAGCAAGCCGGCTTCATCGGGCAGGCTGGCGTAGCGGTTCTGGAAGGTGACGAGCACCTCGCCGGCGGGGGAGTTCACCGCCACGCTGGACGGGACTTCGTGCTTGCGCTGGTTGACGGCGAAGTAGTGGGGCTCGACGCGCAGCTTCAGCTCCGCTTTGTCCACCTTCAGGCTGGATTCCAACGCATCGAAGGCGTCGGTGTTCGCAATCAGGCGGGCGGCGATGATCGCGCACTCGCCATTGGCATCCGGGAAGACCGGATACGCGGTCTTGGTTTCCTCCTTCTTGGCGGCGATGGCGCCGAAGCTGACTTTCGCCAGCCCTTTGGTTTTGGGTTGCGGTTTGGCGGCGGGTGCAGGCGTCTGCACGGGCGGCGGTTCGCGGGTGGCGCCGGCGGCGCTCCCGGGGGTGGGGGTTCGCATAAAGGGATGAAGCCGAAACTCAAAAACTCAGAAACGAATCAGGAAGGGGAAGCGGGACCCGCAGCGCGCCATCGCCAGGCCCACGACCGGGCCGGTTCTTTTAGAGTTTATGAGTTTGGGCTCAGAAACTGAAGAAACCCGATTCGCGCAGGCTGGCGTAGCCTTTGGGGCAAGCGGGGCTTACCCGCCCCAGGATCAAATGATCGAGGACTTCAATCTTGAGCAGTTGCCCGGCCCGAATCAGGTCGCGCGTCACCTTGATGTCGGCCTCGCTGGGGTCGGGCGATCCTGAGGGGTGATTATGCGCCAACAAAATTGCCGCCGCGTTTACCACGATGGCGGCCCGGAAGACTTCCCGACTATGAACGAGCAGGGTGTCCAGCGTGCCGTTGCTGATGACGGCCCAGCCGATGGGGCGGCGGCGGGTGTTCAGGTGGATGACGATGAAGTTCTCGGTGTCCGGGTTGTAACGGACGCTGTCCACCAGTTGCGGGGTGAGCCAGGCGACGGTGCGCTCGGGGGTGTCGCACACCAGGTCCGGGGCGGGCGCTTCTTGCAGGCGTTGGAGTTTGAACTCGGCGCCGTGCAGTTTGGCGGTCCAGTAGGAGTTCGGTTTGGGGGCGATATGGAACAAGGGTGATTGGATGGTGGTCATAATTTGG
>CAIKLQ010000926.1 GCA_903828255.1 uncultured Verrucomicrobiota bacterium | reverse complement strand
GTCCGCGACGCGGACTTCGATGCCCTTTTCCCCGGCCTGGGAGGTGAAGACCAGGAACTCGGCGGTGCTGTTGCGGATTTGGAGTTTCTTTTCCGGGCTCATGGTTTGAATCCCATCCGTTCCAAGTGCCGGCTGACTTTGCCTTCCAGTACGGCCACTTCGGCGGTGATCCGCGGTAGCGGGGTGCAAGCACACCGCTTATTCATTGGTTCCTCCCTTGGCGGCGGCCTGCAAGGTGAGTTCCAATTCGCGGCGCAGTTCCTCCCGGTCGGGCAGGTAGAGCTGGTATTTCTGGACGAAGAGCTGGCTGTTCATCTGGTACGTGGCGTATTCCACGAGCAGTTCATCTTTGTGGCGGGTGAGGATGATGCCAATGGGCGGCTGGTCCCCCTCAGTGTTTTCTTCCTGGGCAAAGTAGCCGAGGTAGAGATTCATCTGGCCGATGTCGTGATGCTGCACGTCGTCGAGTTTCAAATCTATCAGGACGAAACAGCGGAGGATGCGGTGGTAAAAAACCAGGTCCACCCGGTAATGGGTGTTGTTGATGGTAATGCGGTACTGCCGGCCGACGAAGGTGAAGCCTTTGCCGAGTTCGAGGAGAAAGGGCTGAAGGTGGTCGCAGAGCAGGGTTTCCAGTTCGGTTTCGGAGACCTGATGGGTCTCGGGGATTTTCAGGAACTCAAAGACGTAGGGATCGCGGAGAATATCGCCGGGCTGCGCGATGAGCTGGCCTTGGGAAGCCAGTTGGAGGACGGCGGCTTTATCCTTCCCGGCGGCCAACCGCAGGAAGAGCGAAGCCTTTTTCTGGCGGACGAGTTCCGGGACGGACCACTTTTCCCGAACGGCCTGCTGCTCATAAAAGTTACGTTCCAACGCATCGTCCAATTTCAAAAGTTCGACATGATGCGACCAGCTCAAAAGGTGCGATGGCTTCGCACCTTTTGAGTAAGCGAGGTAAAACTGGCGGAAGCGGATGAGATTGCTGCGGCTGAAACCTTTGCCGTGGCGGAGCGTCAGGTCGCGGCTGAGACTGGCGAGCAGGCCCGTGCCGTAGTCGGCCCGAGCTTTGCCGCCCTGCTCGAACTCGACCATATCGTGGCCGATCTGCCAATACGTTTCAATGAGCTGGGAATTGACGGCTTGATGGGCGCGCAACTGGCCGGCGGTGTAAACTTGGGAAATGCGCCCGAGCAGGCTTTGATAATCAGCATCGGTGGTCAGACACGGAATTGGCGTGATTGGCTTCGTTGTGCTCATGGTTTGAATCCCATCCGTTCCAAGTGCCGGCTGACTTTGCTTTCCAGCGCGGCCACTTCGGCGGTGATCCGCGGCAGCGGGGTGGCGTAGCGTTCGGCCAGTTGGCGGATGCGCCCGGTGAGCGTCTGCGACACGCGGTCCAGCTCGCCCTGCACGGCGGCAGCCAGGGTGGCCAGCCATTTGTCATCCACCACCAGCGTCTTGATCTCGTCCTCGGTCAGCTTGCCATACTGCGCCGCGACCTTGAGCAGCAACGCTTCCTGCGCGTCGCTGGCCTTCGCGCTGGTGGCGGCGGCCTTTTCCGCAAGGGCGAGGTAGTCATTCAGCGCCCGGCGCTCGTCCGCCGCGGCGGCGTCACCTTTGACTTCTTTCAGCCGCGCCGCGACCGATGCCTTGGTGAGCTTGTCCTTGTCGTTCTTGGCCGCTTCCAGCAAGCCGTCTTCGCCGCCGTGTTCCTCGGCCATTTCTTCTAGCGCCTGTTCGCTGGCCGCCACCTCGGCTTCCAGTTTCTCAATGGCCGTCTGCTCGGCGGCAAAGTAGCGGGCGATGACCAGCGCGGTCGGGATCAACTCGGCCTTGTACTTCAGCTTGCCGACGGTGAAATCGGGCTTCTCCCGCTTGTCCTTGGACTCGACGAGGAGCCGGGGCTTGGCCGCTTCGCGCCAGCCGTCGCTGACGATCATGTAAACGTCGTCCTGCATCGTCTCGGCCCAGTAGTCCATGAGGTGTTGATACACGTCGTAGGCGTCGAGCAACCGGGCCTTCTCAAACGTGGCCAGCAACTCTTCGGACAGCGTGTCAATGAGCGCCTTGGGCTTGCCGCCCTTGGCGATGCCACGCAGGCGCGGGACGGAGTCCGTCCGCCATTTCTTAAAGAGCCGGGTGGCGGACTCATTGTAAGCGGTGAACTCGGGATGACCGAAGATGGCGGCTTTGACTTCGCCGATGGGCACACGGAGTTGGGTGTAGCCGGGGCGGTCGGCCTTTTTGAACAACGTGGCGCGCACGGCCGGGAACACCTGCCAGAAGTTTTCCAGCGCATCAATGTCGCGGTTCGGGATGCCGCCGCGCAGGTGGCCCTCAATGTCCTGCAAATCTTCCGGCTCGGTGCTGTCAATGTAGCGCGGGAGGTTGAGGTTGAAATCGTTCTTCGCGTCGCTGATTTCCGCCAGCGACACCATGCGGGAGTAGCGGGGGATTTCCGCCAGCCGCGTGAAGGCGTCCACGATCTTGTGGAGGTCCTGGGCGCGGAGGCGGCCATCCGCAAGGAGATCATCCGGCGCGGGTACATCAAGGGCATCATCGGACTGCCGGCGAATTTGTTCTACGGCACGGGCATCCCGGCGTGCATCATCGTGCTCGACAAGGAAAACGCCAGCGCCCGC
>CAIKLQ010000925.1 GCA_903828255.1 uncultured Verrucomicrobiota bacterium | reverse complement strand
GGCAGGGTGGACATCCGGCTGTCATCGAATAAATTCGCGGCGCGCGCGTCCTGACTGGCGCAAAGAAAGATCGTCAACCCCCAACATACAATCCAATCAGTAGTCTTCATGAGTAGTCACGGGGTACGGCGCGGCGGTTCATGGAAGGCGCTTTCATCAGGCCAAAGGGGGACGCGCCGGCACGCCTTCCCAAGAGGTTCCCGCCGGTAGAGTTTCACCTTTCATCAGCAACGATAGGTCATTCAACCGCGCGCCCGGTTCAATCTTGGTGTCGTATAGTACAAGTGAAGCACTGCCTACCGTGCAACGCGCGCCGATGTCCACATGCGACATCTTCATCACCCGGTCTTCAAAAAGATGCGTTTGCAGTGTGGCATCTCCGTTCACCTCAGCTTCGTCGCCGATGGAAACGAGGTCGAACTCAGTGATGTCTGTGGTGTCGAGGTACACACGCTTGCCGATGCGCGCGCCCATCAACCGGAAGAACCAGCACAGGAACGGCGTGCCGGGCAGCACTTCGAGGATTAAGTCACTGACCAGATGTTCGTGCAGGGCGTTGACCAATTCGTTTCGCCAGACGAAGGAACTCCACAAGGGTCGTTCGCCAGGCCGATAGCGTCCTACCAGCAGCCATTTGGTGGTGGCAAGGATTAGGATGGCCAGCAGCCCCACTCCGGCGTAGAGCAGCGGAAAGAGGAGTAGGACTTCCCAGAGATAGCGCTTGGGCTCCATCCAGACTACGACGGAGAATAGTATGCTGGATAGAATGACAAAGCCGGTGACTGGCAGAATCACGCGGATAAATTCGATCGCAGCGCGCTGGGCCTGCAATTTGGGCGTCGGCTGAAATGTGCTTTCAATCGAGAACGCAGTGCTGGTCTGCCGCTGGGGCAGGAATACCGCCGGCGATCCCAGCCACGTCGCGCCGTCCCGTGCCGCGTCCGCTGGATCAGCGGGAGGCACGGACAGACAACCGATCAGCGCGTTGTTACCGATGATCACGCCGGGGGGCAGCAACGCGCTATTGCCGATAAAGCTCCGCCTGCCGATGCGATTCACGCCGATGGTGAAGTACCCATTCTCCAATCGCGCCGAGCCGAGCGACACACTGTCCGCAATGAAGCTCTCGTCGCCCACCTCTAGCAGGTCCGGCGAGATAAATGACGCCGTGGAAACCTCCGCGCGCACCCCCAGCTTCGCTCCGAGCAGCTTGTACCAGGGCGCGAGATAGATCGTCGCGTAGAGCGGGCCGAGCACATCGAGGCTCAGTGCCATCAACTGGTCCACGAACCATTTCCGCAGATAGAACCAACTATGTGTGGAGTAGCGGCCGGGCTTCACGCGGCCGAGCAGCAGCCACTTCACGGCCGCGATCTCGAGGCACAGGAAAACTACAAACGACAACGCGATGATCGGCGACACCATCAGGTACCAGGAGTAATTGTCCGCGTAATTCAGGGCGTTCATCACAACGACGCCGGGCAGGATCGCCGCCAGCACACAGGCTGGAAACAGGATGACGCCGAGCAAATGCAGCAGGACAAACACCGCCCGTCGCACCCGGCCGGGGTGCGGCGCCGGCGCGGGCGTGGCTCCGTTCGACGGCGCGGCTTTGCGCGCCGGCGACCCCAGCCACCGTTCCCCGGCGGGAATGGTCTTGCCGGCGGGCAAGAACGAAAGCTCTTCCAGCGTGGCGTTGTCCTCCAGGGTGGCATTCTCCCGCACCACCGCACTGGAGCCGATCACGCATCCGCGTCCCACCCGCACGCGGCCAATGGTCAACCGGCCGTTCTCCACATGCACTCCTGCCAGCGACGCTTCATGGCCCACACAAGTCTCGTCTCCCACGTCCACGAGGTCATAGCAAACGAAGCACGGCGAAGCCAGATGCACATCGCGTCCAATGCGCGCGCCTAAAAGCCGGTAGTATAGATTCAGCCACGGCGTGCCCTCCAGATAGCCGACTGGCACGGCAGAGTGGATCGTGTTCACCAGCCAGAAACGAAAGTAGTAAGAGCCCCACAGTGGATAATCGCCGGCCCGATAACGCCCGATCACCAGCCACTTGATGGCAATAGCAACTAGCAGCATTATCGGGTAAAAGACAATCAGCACTCCGAAGGCGGCGAGGATCGCCTCCCAGCGCTCGTAACCTTCCTCAAACATCCACGCATAGGTAAAGTACGGCCCCATCCATTGCAGGGAGAAAAACCCCAGCACAAAATACAAACTCCCGAACTGGGCGCTTCCGCAGAGGAAATGCCGCAACTTGGGAATCCGCGGCGCGGCGTCCTTGGCGGCCGCCGGGGCGGTGGCGCTGGGAGTTGGTCGGGCGCGACTTTCCGCGCTCAACTCCGCCGCCAGCGCCGCTACCGTGGGATGTTGATAGAGATCGAGGATCGAAGCGCCGCGCAATTCCTCATCCTGCCGCAACTCGCTTACCACCCGCGCCGCCAGCAGCGAATGCCCGCCCAGGTCGCGGAAGAAATCCGCCAACACGGAGACTTTCTGGGGTGCGAAAAACCGTTCCCAGACCGTGGCCAGTTTCTTCTCCAGTGGCGTGCGCGGGGCCACATAGTTCGTATCCTCCTCCGCCGGGCGCGAGCGCGGCGGCGGCAAGGCGCGGCGGTCCACTTTTCCGCTTGGCAACATCGGCAACCTTTCCAGCACCTCGATAAACCCCGGCACCATATAGCTCGGGAGTCGCGCGCCGAGGATGCGCTTCAATTCACTCTCGGCGGGCAAGGCAGCGTCCGACTCTACAATGTAGCCTCCGAGTTGTTGCACGCCGGGCACCTCTTCCCGCACGACCACTACTGCCGCGCGCACGCCGGGGCAGGCCAACAGCGCCGCCTCGATTTCCGAAAGCTCGACGCGATAGCCGCGCAATTTCACCTGGGAATCGAGTCGGCCGAGGAACTCTAGTTCGCCCGCTGGAGTGAACCGCGCCATATCCCCAGTACGGTAGAGTCGGCGCGGTTGATGACCATTGGCTTTCAGCGGATGGTGGATGAACTTGTCATTGGTCAGGTCGTCGCGACCCATGTATCCCCGTGCCAGGCCGATGCCCCCGATGCATAGCTCCCCCGGTTGCCCGTCGGACACCTGACGCAAACTTTCGTCGAGCAGGCAGATGTGATAGTTCGCCACCGGGCGTCCGATGGTTACGGGTTCTCCGGGCCGCACTTCACCCCAAGTGGCGATCACTGTCGCCTCCGTTGGCCCGTAGGTGTTCACCATGCGCCGGCCCGGTCGCGCCCAGCGGCGGACGAGGTCGGCGGGGCAGACTTCGCCACCCAAAATCAGAATTCGCACCGACGGCACATCATCCGCCATCATGGCCAGTTGAGTAGGTACCGTGGAGAACACCGTGATGCCGGCCTCCGTGAGCCGCTGGGATAGGGCCGGACCGGAGAAAACCATTTCGCGCGTTCCCACCACCAGCGTCGCGCCCGAGAAGAACGCCAGCCACACTTCCTCCACCGAGGCATCGAAGGCGATGGAGAATCCCTGATAGACGCGATCCGCCGGTTGCACCTGGAAGATCTGTCCCTCCGCCCGCACGAGATGGCACACGCTGCGATGCTCGATTTGCACGCCTTTGGGCCGCCCGGTCGAGCCGGAGGTATAGATCACATAGGCGCAATCCTCGGGCGTCGTGCTGGTGACCGCGCGGCTAATCCGCGCGCTGGACTCGGCCAAAATCTCCCCCGCCTGGGCGTCCAGCCAAACGGCGCGCTCGGCAAAGGCTCCCAGTTTCGCTGTCAAGGAGGTTACGGAAACCACGGCAGCCACTCCACAGTCTTCGAGGATGAATTGAATCCGATCCGGCGGGTAATCGGCGTCCACTGGGACATAGGCGGCCCCCGCCTTAAGCACGCCGAGCAACACCACGGCGACGTCCAGCGACCGCGGGAGCAACAGGCCAACCATCGCGCCGCGGCCCACGCCGCGCTTTCTTAGATAGCGCGCCAACTGGTTCGCCCGGGCCTCCAGTTCGCCATAAGTCATGCGATCCTCCCGACAGGCCAGCGCAATTTGCGCGGGCTGGAGATCGGTCTGCCGCTCGAACAGTTCGTGCAACAACTCCGCCCGGCACAGTTCTGGCGCGTGCGTGAACCGACTCGCTTGAACGCCTGGATTAGCCGGCTCCACGAAGTCCAAGGGTTCGGTTTGTATGGACTCTTTCATTTTACGGGACTGAATATATGTTCTCGTGCGGGGGGGCTTTCAAACAACCGGAGCGCCTTGGCGAAGCGGCGCTGCCGTAGTGGCACGGGCGTCTCGCCTGTTCGTTTCGATTCGCACG
>CAIKLQ010000924.1 GCA_903828255.1 uncultured Verrucomicrobiota bacterium | reverse complement strand
GTCGCAAAACCCCGCTCGCGGTAGGCGAGTTGGAGTTCGCCTACGGCTTTCTGGATTTGCGCGATGGAAACATTCGTGCCGGCGCTGGGAGTGAGAATCCCGTCAATGGTTTCGGGCTTGAGCAACGTGTTGCCGGTGACTTCATAGCGCCGCACCTCAAACGTCCGGACCGGGGGCGGAGTAGCGGGCGGCGGCGGCGTGATGGTTTGGGGAGTTGCCGCAAGTTCGGTTGCTGGCGTCGCCCCTTCATCCACTTTGACGATGACGGTGCCGTCGGTGAGCAACTGCTGCGGCAGCGTCACGCGGGCGTTGGGCAGGCCGCGCTCCCGGTAAGCTGTGCGCAATTGAACCAGCGCCTTCTCCAGTTGGTCGAGATTGGCATTCGCACCGGCGGCAGGACTGAGCAGGCGGTCAATGTCATCCGCGCTCAAGGTTGTGTTGCCGTGGATTTCAAAGTGGCGGAAATCGTACACCGGCGCGAACGCGGGCAAGGTCGTCGAGGCTTGCGGTTGCGCGGGCGAAGCCGACGGGCCTTCGACGACTTGAATCAAAGCGACGCCGTTGGTGAGGGGCTGTCGCGCGAGCGTGAGGGCGGCCTGCGGAAAACCGCGCTCGCGGTAGGCTTGTTGCAGTTTGGCGAGCGAGCGCCGGATTTGCGCGACGCTGAGGTTGTCGCCCGTGGCTTCGCGCATCGCCTGGTCAATGCTCTCCTGCGGCAAGGCGCGGCTGCCCGCGACTTCGTAGCGGCGCACCACATACGAGGGCACGCGCGGCGACGCGCTGTCGGCGGCAACCGGTTTGTCCGCGGCGGCGGCGCCGAGGGAGCAAGTTGCCAGAGCCAGTCGGAGCAGCCGCTGCAATTTCATTCGTTGTGGTGGTCCTCTCACGAATCGGGTTGGGCAGAAAGCAGGCCCGGCGCAAGGCCGGGCCTGCTTCAAGCGTTATGCTATGGCGATGTCTTGATACTGTAGAATCCAGTGCCGCCGGCCGTGGTGTGCGTGAGTTGGTGCGGCGCGCCATCGCCGCTGATCGGGCCGGCGACGGTGGACCAGGTGGCCAACGAACTGACCGGGGAACTGCTGTAGAGAAGCGAGTAATTCCCGTTCGTTCCGGTGGTGAAGTTCACCGTGCTGATGCCGCCAGCGCGGGTGATGCTCGTGATGCTCGCGGGTGTGAGGGTCGCCACGCTGCCGACGCTGAAGCTCAGCACGCCGGTGGCATCGAGTGTGAACGTGCCGACGAGCGACGACGCGGGTTTGGGATTAACGGAACTGGGTTTGATTTCCCAGAACTTCAGCGTCGCGGCGATCGGGGATTCCACCTTGAAGGGCACCGTGCCGCCGAGTTTGGGCAGGTTGGCGGTATTCACGCCGGCGTCCGACACGATGTAGTCGTAGGCCGAGATGTGCGTGGGCGCGATCTCGTAGGTGTTCGTGGCGCTGGCGTCGTAACCCAGCGGCTTGGTGCCGATGGCGTTGATCTTGCCATACAACTGCCCCTGCCACACGGACGGCGTCTGGTCATAGACTGGCGTGTTGAGGTCGGCGCTGCTCAACCAGGCGCGTCGGTTGGCGCTGGAGGAACTGGTCGTCGCGAGCACGATCACGCGCACGTCGGCGGTCAGGTCCGAGCCGAAAACACTCGTGACGCGGCCCAGATTCCAGCCCGTCACCGTGGTGCTGTAGCCATTGGGTTTGTTGAGGAAGTTGCTGACGCTTCCGATGTTGAACACCACGTCGTTGAATCCCGGTTTGCGGAAAACGAGCACCGCCTGCTCGTCCTGATAGGTCCACGCGTGCGCCAGCGGCACTGTCACCAGTGACAGCCCGGCGAGCGTGAGTTGAAGAATTTTATTCATGGATCACCTCAGTTGGTTTACGGCGGTGCTTAGTAAAGGAGCGACGTGATCGGGCCGCCGTCCGAGGCGCGTTCGACTTCCAGGTCGCCGAGCGGGACGAATTTGCCAGTATCGAACGGATTGCCCACCGTGTGCTGATAGGTGTAATCGGTGACGGCGGTCCGCAGGGCGTTGATGACGATCAACTGCTGCGGACTGGGCTGCCCGGCGCCGGCGTTCTTGTAGTACCACTGCTCGTAGCCCCAGATCGGATAAAAACCCTTGGAGATGTTCTGCTTCGTCGGTTGGAATCCTTCGTAGGAAAGCGTGGTGAAGGTGCCGAAATCCCCGGACGCGACCGTGCCGATGGCGTTGCCAAGCTGATTGAGATCGGCCGTGACAAGCGCGCCGCTGTTGTGGCCGCCCAACGGATTCGGCACCGGCCCGCCGATCACGGTGTTACTATAGACGTTGTTGTAGAGGGCGTTGTAGGCCGCGTTCGTTTGATAGCTTAGCCGATTGGTCGTCCAGAAAGACGGCGTGGCGGTGAAGTAAATATTCGCGTCAATGATCTGCCGCACGGCCGCGCCGGTGTCGCGGCCCACGACATACACGATGTCGTTGGTGGCGCTGCCGCCGAGAAACGCGGACGGCAACGTGCCCGAAGCGCCTTGGAGGTAGGCGATCTGGCGCTGCGTCAGGTTCGTGACGTTGGCGAGGTTCGGCGACTTGGCCGGGTTCTTGATGAAGCCGAACGGCACCACCAGCGTGCGCGTTGAGGTGAAGACCGAGCCGTCAATGCCGACGGTTTCCGGCTGCGCGCCGGAGACGGTCAATTGCGGCGCCGCCGGACCGTTGGTGGCGAGCACTTCGCCGACTTGATCGCGCAGGTTGAACAACCCGAGCGTCGCGCCGTTTTGTGCGAAGTGGATGTTGACCGTGCCGAGGCCGGGATTGCTGATCAGCGTGCCGCCAATGAAGGAGCGCGTGTTGGCGTTGAGGGTGACGACGGTGAAGCCGCTGAGGATGTTTGACGCGCGGTCATACAGCACGTTGCGGCTGGCGTTGCCGCCGTCCACGACGAGTGTGACATCGGCGCGGAGGTTGTTGGTGAGGTTAAGACCGGCCAGAACGAGTCCGGCCGACAGGAGTTTGGGGAGTTGGAACGATTTCATAGTTTGGAGTTCAATGTTTAGCTGGCTGGTTTGGTTACTGAAGCAAGCGGGAAAAGTCCGCTCAACGGCGCGACCGTGCCGCGCTCGGCGGCACCACTGGCAACTTCGGCGAAACAATTTTGCGCGACGGACATTGCGTGCCGGCGGAAATGGAACGTGCGAAGTCACCGGTTTTCCGGTGCTTCCTGGAAGAACTGCCGGTGGTCCGGTGAGTTCCCAAAATCTGCGGGTAGAAACTGACGCCTCCCGGGATCGGGTCGGCAACCACCAGAACGCGCGCCCGCGACTCGGAGAGCGGGCCGCTCGCTGTCGTGAACTTTTTGCGTCTGGCGATGTGGTTCATGTGGATTTGGAGAATTTGCTCAGCGAAGCGGGCCGACTACGCCAGGCCAAGGCTGGCGAGGTCCACCTTGTCGCTCTCGATGGTGATGTCGGCGAACAGCCACGATGACAGATAGCGCTCGGATGCCGAGGGCACGATGACCACGATCTGTTTGCCTTGGTTCTCGGGGCGCTTCGCCACTTGCAAGGCAGCCCAGATGATCGCCCCGCTGGAAATGCCAACCGGAATGCCGTCGAGGCGATTGACTTCCTTGGAAACCGGGCCGGAGTCGTCCTCATTCACCTGGATGACCTCGTCCACGATCTTGACGTTGAGATTGTCGGGAATGAAACCGGCGCCGATGCCCTGCAATTTATGCGGACCCGCCTGGCCTCCGGAAATCACCGGGGACTTGATCGGCTCGACCGCCACGGCTTTGAAGGACGGCTTGAGCGCCTTGATGACTTCCGCCACGCCCGTGATCGTCCCGCCCGTGCCGACGCCCGCGACCACGAAATCCACCTGGCCATCGGTGTCGCGCCAGATTTCTTCCGCCGTGGTCTGGCGATGAATCGCCGGGTTCGACGGATTGGAGAACTGTTGCAGAATGACGCTGTTGGGAATCGCCTGATGCAGCTCCTCCGCCTTCGCGATGGCGCCCTTCATTCCCTTCGGCCCTTCGGTCAAAACGAGTTTCGCGCCGAGAATCTTCAGCAACTTGCGGCGCTCGTGGCTCATTGACTCGGGCATGGTGAGAATAAGTTTCAACCCGCGCGCCGCCGCGACGAACGCGAGCGCGATGCCGGTGTTGCCGCTCGTCGGCTCAATCAAAACAGTGCTGGAGTTGATGCGGCCGGACTTGAGCGCGTCGTCAATCATCGCTACGCCGATGCGGTCTTTCACGCTGGAGAGCGGGTTGAAGAATTCGAGTTTGAGCAGCACGTCGGCGACGGCGCCGTGTTTCTTGGCCGTGCGGTTGAGTCGGACCAAGGGGGTGTTGCCGATGGTTTCAGTGATGTCGTTATAGATGCGAGCCATGGATTGGGTGTTGGTTTGTTGGTTCTTGGTTTTGGGTTACAAGTTCGGCGCGTAGGCGATGAACTTGCGATATTCGAGCAGGATCGCCTGCAAAGCGGCCACGCAGGCGGCTTCCTTGACGAAGGCGGGCGGGGCCGCGGGCGTTTCCAGAATGATCTCAAACGGCCGCGGGCGGGATTTCGGCGGCGCGCTCAGGACGCCTTCGTAACAATCCGAGAGGACGCCGTTGCGGGCGCGAAAGCCGTCAATGATGGCGCGTTCGTCGCGCGGGAGAAGCTTCGCGGCGGCGGCGAGCGCGGGTTCGATCAAATGCTTGGTGAGCGTCGCTCCGCGGGCGATGCCATAAAAACCCTCGCAGGTGTCGTCCGTGTGCAGCGCAATGAGGCCGTCAAAAGTCTGCGCCGCGAGCGCCGATTCCAAGAGGCGAACTTCCGGCTCGCTGGAGTTTTTCCAGAACTCGCGATTCAGGTCTTTGCCGGTGCGCGAATGCCGCGTGTTCTGCTCAAGGCCCGTCGGGTTGCACACGGGATAAATTGAGAGCGCGTAGCCGGCGGCAAATTCCGGGTGCACGTCGAGCAACTGGAGAAACCGCACGAGCGCGAACGCGCCTTCCGGTTCATCGCCGTGGATGCCGGCGAAAATGCCCAGCCGAATCGGCGCGTCGCCACCGAGCGGCCCGATGAAGCGATAGCTCGGGAGGACATGCGTTTCCCCATTGCTCTCGAAGCGAGCATCGTGATTGGCGATGAGGCTCGCCGAGGTGGCGGCCAACCGATCCAGGGGGGCAATCAAATCCTGAACCGAGCGCACGCAGCTGGAGCGGGGTTCTGAAATCGGGGAGTTCAAGGTGGTGGTCATGTTACTTCCGGGGTTGATACATTTGATCGAACAGTCCGCCGTCGTGGAAATGGCGCTCCTGGGCCGCCGTCCAGCCGCCGGCGACGTCTTCGACGCTGCGGAGTTCCAGCGCTTTGAAACGGCTCGCGTAGCGGGCGAGGATCGTCGGATTCTGGGGGCGGAAGTGATGCTTGGCCGCCAGTTCCTGGCCGGCATCGGAGTAAAGGTATTCCAGATAAGCTCGGGCAACTTTGGCCGTTCCGTGCTTCACCACCACCCGGTCAATCCAAGCCACCGGATTATCGGCGCGGATGCTGATCGAGGGCACCACGACCTGGAATTTGGCCTCGCCAAACTCCTTCACGGTGAGCGCGATTTCATTTTCGAAGGTCAGGAGCACGTCGCCAATTTCACGGGTCACGAACGTAGTCGTCGCGCTCCGGCCCCCGGTATCCAACACCGGCACATGCTGGAACAATTCGCCCACGAATTCGCGGGCCTTGGTCTTGTCGCCGCCCGATTTCTTCAGCGCGTAACCCCACGCGGCCAAGTAGCTGTAGCGCCCATTGCCGGAGGTTTTGGGATTCGGAATGATCACGGACACTCCCGGGCGAACCAAATCGTCCCAGTCCTTGATCTTTCGAGGATTCCCCTGGCGAACGAGGAAGAGAATCGTGGAAGTGAAGGGCACGCTCTCATTCGGAAGCCGGCTGGCCCAACGAGCCGGCAACAGCCCGGATTGCTTTTGAATCAGGTCAATGTCCAACGGCTGGTTCATCGTCACGACGTCCGCTTCCAGTCCATCAATAACGGAGCGGGCCTGTTTCGAGGAGCCACCGTGGGATTGATTGATGAGCGCGGTGTCGCCGGTCTTCTCCTTCCAGTACGCGGTGAAGCGGGAATTGAATTCCTGATAAAACTCGCGCGTGACGTCGTAGGAGACGTTGAGCAAGGTGACCTCGCCAGCCCGCGTCGTTGCCAGCAAGCCCAACCATAAGAGCGCAGCGGTTAGGGTCCGAATGTGATTCTTGAATGCCATGAGCCGTGTTTAGAAACCAAGTTGCAGCCGGGTGAACAGGACCTGCTCGGGTTGCCGCGTGACGGTGCCGGGGGCGATCAAACTGGGACCGCCACCACCCTCAAAGGTCGTGTGCGAGTAACTGGCGTTAAACCGGATGTTGCGGTTGAGATACCAATTCAACCCCACCGACCAGGCGTGGGCCGAAGTTGCTGACGTGAGCGGGTCGGAAAAGTAGGGAAACGCGGCGTCATCAATGTTCAACTCCGAGTAGCGGGCGACGAGTTGGAATGCGCCCCAGTTGCCATTGCGCGGATCAAAGGGCCGGCGGGGCGTCACGCCGTCGTAGCCCGCATCTTCGCCCGTCAACACCCACGAGCCCTGAATCTGCCAAGCCGTATGCTGGAGTTCAGCCGTGACCAGCGGCAACGCGCCGAAACGTTGGACTCGCTGGTCGGAAATCACATATTCACCCAACAATCCGAACGGGCCGTAGTAGTAATACGCTTGCGGCGAAATCCGCCAGTGATCGCCGTCGGCCAGAACGAGGGCGCCGCCCGTTGGGTTGTAGGAAAAAAACTGCTGCTGCCCGTCGGTCGCGTATCCGGGCAGCACGCCACCGATGTTCGCGGGCATCCCGGCGAGGTTCGTGGTGGTTTGACCGAAACTCCCGCCCACCCCGAAACCCAGTCCCCGCAGCGCCACGGCTTCCGAATTCTTGAAGGGCCGCGCAAACAAGCGCGCCGCTACTTCGCGATGATCCTCAAAGTCAGCATTACTCGTGTTGCGTCCATCGCCTACACCGTTGAACACACCCGCGGCATAGCTCAGCGCACCGTTGGCGATGTCGCCCCACAGTTGGAAGCCAATGTCGCGATTGGGCACGAGCGCGGTGACCAAGGAGCGTTCGTTGAAGGCGGTGTTCGCATCGAGTTGCAATTGCTCCAATCCGACCGGCGGACGGAATTTCCCGGCGCGCAATTGCAACCAAGGTGCGTAGCGGTAGTTCAGGTAGGTATCGAAGATTTGCACCGACGAGCCCGCGAAGTCGGGCACGAAGAGGAAGTCAAAATCGCGAAACACGGTGCCTTGAAAAATCGGCCGCGCCCGGCGCAGCAGAAACGTGTCATTGCCGGAAATGCCGCCGTCATTGAAAAACGAGCGATTGTCCGCCTGCAACACGCCGCGCAGGCTGAACACAAAGTTGGAGTCCGCCGAACTGAAGGAAACGCCATTTTGCCCGATGGAAAGTCTCGGTGCCTCCTTGGCCCGCGCGGCGGCGGCTTCCGACGCCAGTTCGTTCTGGCGTTCCAGGATGCGGATCTTCTGATCCAAGTCCGCGGTCGTAGGCGCATCATTGGCCGGCAAAGTAATTTCCGGCAGCACCCGACCGGCTTCCAGCGAGCCGACCTTCGTTTCCAATTCCCCAATCCGCCCCAGCAACTTCTCCACGCGCTCCGCGTAGGCTTTCTGGACCGCTTCGCCGGCGCTCGCGCGGTCGGCTTCCTTCTTTTCCAGTTGTTCGATCCGACTCAACAGTTTCTGGATCAAATCCGTTTGGGCCGGCGGGGCCGAAGGCGCTTCGGCCGCCGCCAGACCATTACTGGAAGAAATAGCAATAGCTGCCGACGGCGGTGCGCCCTGGTCTTGGGCAAGCCCACTCACCGCACTGATCATCAGCACCAGGAAACAAGCGCAGGTGGTCAACGAGGCGAATCGTTCGGTGATGGGCAAAGTCATGGATGTTTTCGGGCTGGGTAATTTCGTCATCGCGATGCGGAGGGGTGGCCGTTGGGTTTGACCTCAGCACTTGCGGCGGATGTTGCGCGCCCGGATTGCGCGCTCCCCTCGGTCCCGCCCAACCGCAGTCGTTCCGTGTGCTCGATCTGCACCACGCGGGAATCGTGAATGGTGATTTCCACCACCCCGAAGCGGATGTCCCCCACCAACTGCCGGACCACGTCCACCCAGTTTGGGTTTTCCTCCGCGCCGCCAGCCGGCTTGATTTTTGTCAGGCTCATAATAGGGAATTCAGGACCGTTGTTTGGCTGTCCGGGTATTGAGGTTCAGAGAAATATTGATAACGACATGTCGGGTCGTTATTGAAGGCAAATAAAAAGACCCGCCCCAAGCAGCCTTGGCGGAGTTGCCCTCAACTCCATTCTTGGCTGCTGTTTGTTTGACGTTGTCAGTTTTCATACACGACTAATGTGGTCGTATTATTTACCATGCCAGATTTTTGTCAACAGAAGTTTGAAAATATTTTTGGCCGGCTTTCCGGCCGCATTGACCTGGTGCGAATCAGATTCCCTCTCCACCCACGAATCCGGCTGACAATTCCTGCCGCGTCACCGGCGATCCTTTGGCGACGTCAGCCAGCGTGGAGCGGTCCATGACACTCGCCACATAATTTCGCGCATCGAGAAAGACTCGGCGAAAACGGCAAACCGATTCTTGTGAGCATCGCTTGTAACCGGTGACCGAAACACAATCAATTGGCGCCAGAATACCGTCGAAATGCCGCACCACTTCCCCCATCGTGATCGCGCCTGGCTGCTTCGCCAGCACGTAACCTCCCCGCGCCCCCGCCGTACTGTCCACCCAACCCTGCGCCTTGAGATCGAGCATGATTTGCTCAAGGAAGCGTTTGGGAGCGTCATTGCGTCGCGCCAGTTCCCTGATGGGAATGGGTGATCCGCCATAATGGTCAACCAGGGTGAATAAAGCTCGGAGAGCATAATCAGTTCTTTTCGACACGCGCATGTGGAAAGACGATAATGTAAGTCGTAGTTAAGTCAATGCTCGATCACCCAAACCGTTAGCGTAG
>CAIKLQ010000923.1 GCA_903828255.1 uncultured Verrucomicrobiota bacterium | reverse complement strand
TATCAGCTTAAGAGACTTGGAAGAAATGGTTCGCAAAGGCGAGGATGTCCGCTCGATCCCCGAATCGGTCATCCTCACGCCATCTGCGCGCGACTACCTGCGCGATCTGGAAACCAACGGCAGCCTCAAGCCTTCCAGCCCCGCCCCCGCGAGCGCCCCGGAAACTGCCGCTCCAGTTCCTGCCGCAAAGCCCCAGCCGCCCAGCAAGACGCTCAGTTCCAAATCACCCAAGGCCGAGTTGGAGGCGTTCTTCGTCTCGCCTTACGCGCTCGATTTGAAGCGGCAAATCTGCGAGTTAGGCAAGCGCCTGTGGGACCGCGAATACGTGGATGGCAACGGCGGCAACTTCGCCGTTCGAGTCGGTGAAGACCTCGTCATTTGCACGCCCACCCTCGTCAGCAAAGGCTCGCTCAAGCCGGAGGACATGTGCTTGGTGGACTTTGAAGGCAACCAGATCCTCGGCACCAAGAAGCGCACCAGCGAAGTCTTGATGCACTTGCAAATGATGAAGCGCCAGCCCAAGGCGTTCGCCACCTGCCATTGCCATCCGCCTTACGCCACGGCCTTCGCCGTTGCGGGCATTGTGCCGCCGACGTGCATGTTGCCCGAATACGAAGTCTTCTGCGCCGTCGCCGTGGCGCCCTACCGCACTCCCGGCACGCCGGAGATGGGTAAGCTCGTGGCTGACTTGGTGGAGGAGCACAACACCATCCTGATGGCCAATCACGGCGTGGTGACTTGGAGCCACAACGGCCTGGAGGAAGCTTACTGGCGGATGGAAATCATCGAGGCCTATTGCCGCACGCTGATGATCGCTTCGCAACTGGGCAAGCCGATGAAGACCTTCTCGGCTGGCCAGATGAAGGAACTGCTTTCCATCAAGCAGGGGCTTGGCTTCGTGGACCCGCGTTTCGGCCTGAAAGAGTGCGAACTTTGCGACAACGACGACTGGCGTCCTGGCGTTAGCTGCACCGTGCCGCCCAAGGAAACCCCGGCCGCCGGCCTTGATCCCGAAGCTGAGGCCACCGTCCAAGCCATCACCGAGCAAATCCTGGCGCGATTGAAGTAGCGGCGGCGCGCTTTGGGCCGCCGGCAGTGATTGGCGGAATCCCACTGGAGGTTCAAGCCCCGGGGTTACTTCTTCGGCGTGCGACGAAATACTTTGTGGATCGCGGCCTGATCTGTGGGCTTGATGATGATTTCATCAATGTTCACATGCGCTGGGCGGCTGGCTATCCACAGGACGGTCTCGGCGAAATCACCGGCGGTTAAGGCATTCACGCCGTCATAGACCTTCGAGGCTCTGGCTGTGTCGCCCTTAAAACGAACTAGCGAGAACTCGGTTTCTGCCATGCCGGGATCAATGGTGCACACGCGGATGCCGGTGCCACTTAGCTCCAGTCGCAAAGCTTCCGTGATCTTCAACTCAGCCGCCTTGGCGCCGCAGTAGGCTGCTCCGCCCTCGTAGGCGACGTGCCCGGCAATCGAGCCGACGTTTATGATCAGACCTCAGTAACCGCGCGCCAACTCCTTTCCCGCAATTTACCTCCACCGCGGGCACCGGCTCGCTAAACTGCCCGCGCGGCCGTCCGCCCGCACCGGGCCGGCGCCGCCACGATGCCTGACTCGCCTGACGGCTTACAACTGATCCTCGGCACGGATAAACGCAATCCGGCCTTCTGCCTCTACACCGACGACGACGAGCAGGCGCTCCATGTCTATTACGGCCTGGAGTTGCTCGAGGTCGTGCCCAACGACCGGGCCAGTCCCGCGTTTCGCCTGCTGGCCGCCCGCCTCTACAACGCCGGCCTGCGCGTCGCCACGCTGAGTGCCCTCTTCGGCCTGGATCCCAAGACGCTCCGCACTTGGGGCCGGGCGTTAAGCTCGGGGGATTGGGACTGGCTGGCCCGCGTGCTGGACGGCTGCTGGGGGCGGCGCAAGCTTACCCCGGCGCTGGAAAGTTACGTGCGCCATCGCTGGCCGCTGTTGCGGGCGCAAGGCGTGCGCGACTTTCGGCGGCGCTTGTGCGCGGAACTGGCGCGAGTGTTCGACGTGAAAGTGGCGGGGGAAACTTTGCGCCCCCTGTTGCGCCAATTGCGCGCCGCCGCAGGGTCTGGCCCGACCGCCAAGCCCGGGACGTTGCCGTCGGGGGCCGGTGCCGCGGCAGCCCCACCCGCCACGGAAACCCACCCGGCCCGCGCCACGGAGGCCACAGCCCCGCCCGGCCCAGGCGCCACAAACGAACCGCCGACACGGTCCACGCCGCAGCTGCCTTTGGAGTTCACTCCGGTGGCGGCACCGCCGGCCGCCGCCGCAGCGACGGCGCTGCCCGCGCCCGCACCCACCCCGGCCCCGCCCGCCGCAGAACTCGCCCTCGCTCCCACCGCTGCCGGCGCGCCCGCGCCCGCGCCCGCAGTTGCGCTGCCCGTTGCGCTGCCCGCCGCCGTGCCCGCGCCCCTCCCCGCCGACACCGCCCCGCCACCCAGTGGGGCGGAAGTAACTGCCGTTTCCCCGCCGCTCCCGGCTTTCGTTTTGCCCGCAGCGCGGCAATCACTTCCCTCGTGGGAGGACTGGTCGGTGGGCCAGACCGTGTGGTGCGAGCACGCCGGCATCTTGCTCTTTGCCGATGCCCTCCGCACCGTGAGCGACGCGGTCACGCCTCCGCAACCCTGGTTGCGCCAAGCCCTCGGCAGCGTCCTGGCCGGCGCCCTGAACGTCGAACAGACCAAGCATCTCAATGCCGCGGACCTCACCGCACTGCTCGGCCCCCAGTTGCCGGGCCTCGGCGCCCAACGCCGCCAACTCCAAGCCCTCGCCGCCGGCCCGACTGCCGACGCGCTCCTGCGCTGGAACGCCCACCGCCTCGCCGCCGCTGCGCACAGCGATTTTTACTTCGACCCGCACACCAAGCATTACACCGGCATGGCCGCCGTGCTCAAAGGTTGGTGCGCCACGCTGCGCTGGGCCGACAAAGCGTTGCACAGCGACTTCCTCCACAGCGTCACCGGCCAGCCCCTTTACTTCGAATGCACCGACAACTACGCCGACCTGCGCGGGCGTCTCTGGGACGTGCTCGCCCGCGCCCGCACCGCCCTGGCCTGGCCCAAAGATCAAACCCTCACCGTGGTCATTGACCGCGCCGTCTTCGGCCAGGAAACTTTTGAGAAAATCCTGGCCGAACCCGCCCTCCACCTCATCACCTGGCAAAAAGGCTATCGGCCCGGCGACTGGGACGAAACCCAAGTCAGCGGCCAGTGCGTGCTGGAACGTACGCGCAACCGCGCCGCCGATCGCCAGACTTATCACTTTCGCTACCGCGACCAAAAATGGGCCGCCGATCCGCGCTGGCGGCAACTCCTCGTCCAAGCCACCCACCCCAACGGGCGCACCGTCGAAGTGGCCATCCTCACCGACGATCCTCACCGCCCCGCCGCCGCCATCGTGCGCCTGATGTTCCGCCGCTGGGTCCAGGAAAACGACTTCAAGTACCTCGACCAACACTTTGGGATCAACCAAATCACCAGCTACGGCGTGATCCGTTATGCCGAACTCAAAGGCCAGTTGACCGACCGCCAAATCCAGAGCGGCGCCTCCCGAGCGCGCGCGGAACAAGCCCGCCAACTGCGTGCGCAACTGGGCCGCTGGCTCTGGGCCCAACGCGAAGCCGAAACCCGCCACACCACCGCCCAAGCCCGCCGCGCCGAACTCGAACGCGCGTTGCCCCCGAGCGGCGACGCTCCCGTCCCCGCCCCGGAGTCCGCGCCCGCCGTCGCGACTCTGTCCGCCCGCCGCGAACTGGCCCGCCTGAAAACCGCGGCCCGGCATTACGAAACCCGCCGCGCCGCGCGCCAGGAAGCGATCGCGAAACTGGAAACCCAATTAACCCAAACCCTGAGCCAGGCCGCGCAAACCGACCCCACCGTGTCGCGCCTGGAAGACTTGATCACGCGCGGGATGGAGCGTTTGGACACCAGCCCCAAGCGCCTGCTGGACGCGATCAAAGTCGCGGCGCGCAACGAATTTTACCGGGCGCTGGCACCCTTTCGCAAAACCTACGACAACTACCGCGACGACCACGACCACTTCCGACGGCTGAGTCAGAGCGGGGGCGTGCTGCGCTGGAACGGGCGGGCGTTGGAAGTGCATCTGCTGCCGGCGACGAACTACGGAGCGGCGTTGCGCCAAGTATGGGAGCAAGGCCTGGCAGAGCTCAACGCGACCGCACCGCAGTGGCCCGATGGCAGCGGACGACGGCTAAACTTTCGCCTGGCGCAGCGCTCGGAACTGGAAATCAGTCTGCGGAGTGATTGACGTAGCCGCGTGCGCCGCTGGGCCCGGCGCGCGTCCCGGAGCGGGAACTAAACCTGCGTTCCGCCACCCCGCCTTTGATCTCACAAACTGAGATCAGAACTTCTTCGGAGCGGAACCAACGCCGACCACGAGCGGTTGGGGATTACCTGGTACGGCTGTCCAGATATGCAGATCCGTGGATTCTTCCAGGATCCCCTGATAAACGGTCCAGGGAATGGTAAGCGTGCCAGCGCTAAGGCTCGCAGTGCCGAACGTCGGCGCTGCCACCGGGGAGTAGGCGGACAGGAACGAGCTGGCGATGGGCGGCAGATTCGTGGAATTGCTGGGATCCGTCGAAATCCGCCACGCCACTTTAACCCCAATGCCCGTGAGGGATTCGTTGGTAATTTTTGCAAAACCACCCCTCTGAATTGTCAGGGGCCAAGCAATTATTTTCTGGCCCATTGCGCCAAAATGGCGCATTACCCTTGGGATGCGAAACCAAACGACTGTCCCTGCGGCGACCTTCAAAGGGGACCTGCGCGCCTCCGGCCCGTGTCAGCAAAGCCACACCCCTTTGACGGCCCTGCAAGAACTCGCCGCGCTAATCCTCGCCTATGCGGCCTTGGTGGATTACCGGGTGGCCGCCGCGGCGGTGGGCGAAGTGGGCGTGCTGCGGATCAGTTTCGTGAAAACGCTCCACGTCGTGCAAGGCTTGTGGCAATCCCTCACGCTCGCCGCGGATCTCCTCACCGTGGCCCAGGTCCGCTTACTCGTGGGGCGCGGCTTGCGCCGCATTGCCGCGATGGCCACCCGCCGCCGGCGGCTCCGCTGCAGGCGGCGGGCACAGTGGGGTGAAAAGAGTGAATGAAACAACAAAACA
This sequence comes from uncultured Verrucomicrobiota bacterium, assembly GCA_903828255.1. Lineage (GTDB taxonomy): Bacteria > Verrucomicrobiota > Verrucomicrobiia > Limisphaerales > JADLHS01 > CAIKLQ01. The sequence goes on along the minus strand of CAIKLQ010000923.1, from coordinate 12,717 downwards.
CAACCAACAGGTAAGCCGGCGTCACGGTGGATTTTAATTGTCACTGCGACGAAGAATAATTGTCATTGGCCAGGGCAGACCGCTTTCCATCAACGCCTGCGCGACGCCGCGGTTGCGCGTGCCCTGATCGTCGCGCCCGCTTTCGCAGGCGTTCAAGAAAATCAACTGGACGCCCCGACCGCAGAGAATTTCCCGCAACGTGCGCGTGTCGGCGCGATACCGTCCGCCATCGGTGGTCTCGAACAGCAGCACGCCCTGATGGGCCTCCTTATCGAAATCGCCGTGACCGATGAAATGCACCACGTCATAGCGGCGCGTCTCCGTGCGTTCGTGCAGCGCGGCCGGCGTCGCGTCCGTCAACACATCCACGCCCGCCAGTCCGGCCTCGAGGAGCGCCTTGAAACCGTGGCGGATTTTCTCCGCCTCGTCCGTCTCGGAAAGTTCCGGCACGTCGTCGGGCGACGCGGCCACGACGAGCAGTCGCAGCTTGCGGCGCAGCGGGGCGTGCTGCGCAGGCACGGCGGTCACCACGTTGCGGATGAAATGAATCTCCTCGGTGGCGAGAAATTTCCGGCGCGAGGGATCCAGCGCGAATTCCCACGGCAGCGCGGCGAGCCACGGCACCGTGCAGGTCAGAACGACGGAGAGCAGCCCGGCGCGCGGCTCGGAACGCGCCACGTCATTGAGCCGGCGGATGTTGCCGGGGAAAAGCGCCTCAAACAGCCGCTGGCCCAGTTGCTCCAGTTCCTCCTGCGCAGGCAGCGGGACATTCGGGTCGCCAGCCATGCAGGCTCGGATCTTCCGGTCCATCGTGATGATCTGTCCGAAGCGCGTACCAGCCTGCGTATCGGCGGCGGACGTCGCGCCGGGCAAGGGTTCGCCGACGGTGGGTTTGGGGCGGGCCGACTTGCCCGCGGCGGCGATTGCAGAGGCCGCGCGAAAATCCCGCGTGGCAAAGGGCTCCAACACGCGCGCGTTCCGATAGGTGGCAAGAATCTGGGTCTCCCGCGCCCCTTGCGAGCCATGCAGGATGAGCAAGTGGAACTCGTCCTTGACGCGGCTCAACGCGCCTTCTTCCGCGTCGGAATCTTTGTCCCCGAAGGCGGCTTTGCTCGCAGTGACCGCGGCAACCACCGACGTGGCGAAGGGCTTTTGACCGGCGTTTTTTCAGCGGCTGCTGCCGGCGGGCCGCCACGAAACAACTTTCGCGTCGGCAGTGAAACAGTCAGTTCCAACACGCCGAGACTTTGCGGTTCGCGGCGCAACGCGCGCAGCAGAAAATCCGCCGTCTCGCGCTGGGAAAAGAAATTGATGTGTTGCACGAGGTCGCCGCTGCCAGCCGTAAGGTTGCCGCCGGGGCCGAAGCAGCCAACGCGCTCGCCAGGAATCGCCAACTCCTCCGCCGCGTCCACCCGCCAGCCGCCCTCGCTTGGGACCACGAAGTCGTTGGCGCCCGAGAAAAAGCTGTCCACGCCCGCGTCCACGAGCCGGGCGAGCAGGTTGCCGGCGGGATGCGAATTGGCGACCAGCGCCGAGTACGCCCCGGCGGCGGGACCGGGCGACTCCTGCAATCGCGCGATGCCCTCGCCGCGTCCGTCCATCGAGGCGAGTCCGGGCCAATCAGCGGCGAGATGGCCGGCGAGCCAGGTGATGCCGTTCGCCACGAACGCGGCGCCGTCCGTCCACGGATTATCCACCGGGAATGCCTCGAGAAGGTTCCCGACCAGTCCGACCGTGTCTTCCCAGCGGCCCGGCGTGACCCAGGGCGTGCCGGCATTCGGCGAGGCCACAAGCACGGCCTGGCCAAGTTGAAACCGTCGCGCCGCCGCGCCAAACAAATCCGGCCGCTCGATGATGTGCCGCAGGACGAGGCCGCCGCGCGAGTGCGTCACCACATCGAACTCCAGCCCATTCGCCGGCAGGGATTTGAGCAAGGCCGCGACGTTTTCCTCCGGCGACCGGCTCAAGGTGAAATGATTGAACGCGAAGATGCGGTCGCCGTAAAGCGCGCGAGCTTGCGGGAAAAAGTCCCCGCTCGCGAGTCCCTTGAAGGCGCTCGCCGCATGGGAAAAAGTTCCGTGAATCAGCAGCAGGGCGCGCCCGCTGCCACGCAAATCGGCTGCCGCGATTTCCCGCAGCTTGCCCGCCCGCAACGTCTCGGGGGTGACGTGACACCAGCCTTCGTCCATGCCGCGCACTTTCCACCAGCCCCATTCAAGCCCCTGGATCGCCAGCCCCGAGCCGGCGCTGACCACCTGGTCCACCACGGCCTCTTTGATCTTCACGACGGCAAAGTGGATGGCTTGGGAAACGAATCCCCGCCGTGCCGGCTGGCCGTCCGGCGTGACGGGTGAAGGCCGTTGTGGAATGACGAAGCGCGCGCGCTCCGGAGCGGCGTTCGCACCACGTCGCGCCGCCGTGCGCCCCACACTCGCGTGAAACGTGAGCGCGCCACTGGGATGCCGCACGAGGACGACCGCGCATTCCCCGGGCGCGCAGTCCGCCTCGAAATCCAGCGCGGGCGCGAGTCCGCCCCGACGGGCGACGGCGGGCTGGGGTTGGGCGGCAAACTCGCCGGCGACCGTTGCGCCCGGCGGAAGAAACTGGCCGGGCACATTCACGCTCGGGGGCGCGACCGCACGGCGTTGCTTGCCGCGCGATGCGGGGGACAGCGGTCGCACGGCCCAATCGGTGGAGTTGCAATGGTGGATCATGGTTGAGAGCAGGGACTGATTTCTTATGAAGGATCGTTCGAGATTCCATCCAGGCGGCGAACCGCTGGGATGCCGCGGCCTCGGAACGCCGATTTCCATCGGCGTTCCGCCGGCCGGGGTTCAAACGGTAAACGGCTGCTGCGCCTCGAACGCCGCGTTCTTCGCGCCGATGACGTAGTAGTTCGGCGTCTGGTCCGGGGGCATTTTCGTGACGACGGTATCCCGGAAAATGCGGTAGCCGCCGGTGAATTTCCCATTGTTCCAAACTTTCTTCACCTTCTCAGTGAACAAGCCATTGCGGTTGCCGTCCATCGAGGTCTGGTTATCTTGGCAACCGGAAACCAGCAGCACACTGGCGCGTACGGGAGTTTTTTCCGAGCTTTTCAGGCTCGCCTGGATGCCGTCGTAAGCCGCCTTGTGCGCGGCGTAAACCTTCTTGCCGCAGGTAATCCAGGGCATCACCCGCTGCCGGGGGCCACCGCTGAGGAAAGGAGGCACTGCGCGCGTGACCGTGCCGCTATGGCAACTGTCCGACAGCACGAGAATGCGGACGCCTTTCTTGAACTTGCTCCAGAGCGCGTAGAGTTCGTCGTCCACCAACTGGCGGTCGTAGAGGCACCACGTTTCGTCCATGCCGTCATTGTCCTTTTCATCGCCATTCGTATCCGGCACCTGGCCGCCGTGGCCGGAGTAGGTGAGAAAAAAGATGTCGCCAGCCTGGAGCTGTTTCGCGGCATTCGTGATGCCGGCGATGACCGCGGCGCTAGTGGCGGCGTTGGTGAGGAGCATTTGGCTGCTGGCAAAGCCGCGCGCCTTGGCGAGCGCGAGCATGTCTTTGGCGTCGAACTCGCAAGCGGCGAGTTCACCGTTCCAGCCCTCGTATTGGGCGGGATCAACGAAGTTTAGACCGAGATGGAGAGAACTACCTTTGGGCATATACGTTATGGAGTTGAGTTGTTTGGAACCATGCCTGCGTTCCGCTGGTTTGCCGCCACCCGGCGTCCGCCACTCCAGTGGCGAAGGAACTGACAGGCCATCGTGAACCCGCCGCGCCACGGCTCGGAGAGCTTTGGGTTTGCGTTGGGTTCATTTGCGGCGATTTTAATTGATTGGACTTTGCTTTCTGGGCGCTTCGCGATTTAGTGAGAATTGCTTTTGCGCCGGAATCATTTGCCGACGGTTATATGCCTTTCGGGGCCCAAGGCAAGGCTTTTTCGCAGCTTTTTAGCCCCGCTGAACCAGCGGTCCGTTTTCCTCGTCGCAAGCCCTGCTACCCCCGCTTTCCGGCCCAAACCCGACCGCCGGTGAGCGCAGGTGGCGCGCATCAGCCCGCGCGATTATCACATGGTTATCATTCGACCTAACGGGGAGATTGAGTTAATGACTATTTTGAACTGATCATTGTCCACTTTCCCGGCGCTGCTGCCTTTGCGAGGTTTCGGCCCGACGAGACGCCCACAGTCCCACACGGCTGGCGCACTGCACCTCAGCCCAACTCAAACGTCGTGACGCCGAAGACCCAGTCCAAATTGATTTGGGGACATGGGCCGGTGTACATCCGGGCGGTCGCAAAGACCTCGTTCATGCCGTGCCGGCGGACGAGCACCAGGGCCGTCAGATTCGGTTCGGGCACGTCCAGGACAAACGGGTCGCCATCTGGGATGCGCTGGATGAGGTGTTGAAAGAGCGTCTCCGCCGCCGCGTCGTCGCGGGCGAACAACGGTCCGATTTTCCAGCCGCGATAGCAGGGCCGGATAACGCCGAACCCGCGTAGCGCCGCAGCGTCTTCCGCGCCGCGCAACGCCAGGGCATGAGCGTCAGGTTGATGCAGCCAGGCTTGGAGAAAGGCCGGGCGCTTCGCCGGGAAACACGCGCCGTCCAGGGCTTCAATCGGCGCGAACGGGATTTCCCGCGCGTCAAGCACGGCGGGATCGGCGGGTGGCGATGCGGGGCGTTTTGTGGTTTCGTAACGGGCATTGCGGTAGGCGAACACGCGGCCAATTTGTTTGTATTTTTCGATGTTCGCCAGCACGCCGTCACCGCCTTGCGTGCAACCTTGGAGATGGGCACGGGCGGCTTCGTGAAGGGCCAGACCGTAACCCTGACCGCGGAATGGTTCGCTCACGATGTAACAGCCGATAAACCCAAACCGGTCGTCGTAGCGCACGCCGCTGACGGTGGCGATGAGTTCGCCGTCGAGTTCCCCCACGAGGAAGCCATCGGAGTCGGCGGTGAAAAAGGTTTCGGCATCGTGCAAGCCCGGATTCCAACCAGCCGCGCGCAACCACGGGATGACAATCGCGGCCACCCCGGCAGCGTCCAGTTTGCGGATGCGATAGCGACCGCTAGCAAGGTCGCGAGCGGCGGGTGAATTGAGATCGAGGCGTTTCATGGCAGCGCGTTTGCGCCGGCAGGATAGGCCATTCATTGAGTGTGCGCAACCCCGTCTGCCGCTCGCTCGCCCACCCGGCGCTTGCCTTGACTCCAAGACATGAATGGGTCGCTCTTGTTGAGTTGTTTCTAGTTTCGTCGGAGTGGGGTTGTGACCAACATTGGCAGGGGAAACACTCACTTTTACCGCGGCATCATTGGAAGCTCTAAAAAGGAGTGGAACTAGCACACAGACTAGCACAGCCCTCAAAAACGGCTTTTCGCGCAGCAACTCACCCATGCGCCGCTCCGCTTCGTTTTAAGGCGTCCAGCGGCTCGGCAGGGTGAACACGTCACCGGCGCGAACCGGACGCTCTAGGATGCCCGCTACGGCGTTTGTTTGGGCGGCGAGGGTCAAGACAGCGGTACGCAAAACACCCGGCAGGAGGCGCAATCCCCTGCCGGGTGCAGACAACCGCGATGCACCGCTATGAAGTCATTTGTGGGCCACCGGGCCATTGTCCGCAGAATCGAGCGGCCAGCGCCCGGTCTGAAAGCTGCCGGCCTTTGATCTGCCGGATGGCGAACGCGGCTGCGGTGATCGGTGCATCCCCGGGTGTCGGCGTCACCAGGTCATTCGGCGCGAGGATCGTTCCATTGCGCCGGTCGAGCACAACGGCGACGCGCCCAAGCTCGTCCAGCGCGAATCTTCGATTGAGTCGGATCGTCATGCGGCTTTCAGGATTTTGAGCGCGGACGCATCGCCAATTCCGGCACCCATGTAAACGGAGAAACTCCCGCGCAAGGTGCGGGTTTGAGGGATAAAATAAATTGCCGCCTGTCCCTCAATCCCGAGTCCTGGGACAATCAGCGGGCTTACGGCGACCACGTTTGCCCCACCGGGGCCAAGCAATGGTTGCGCGTAGGAAATCAAGATGGCTTTGGGCGAGCAACAAAAGCCTCGGACGCTTGCGCCAGCCGTCGAAAAGTCGTTGTGCTCGGTCACGGCGGAAAAGCTCGGTGGATACCAACTCAGCGGGCGGACTTTGGAAAAGTAATCCGTAGCCAGGACAATGGATCTATCGGTCACGGGCAGGCTGGCATGGAGCGCGGTGATGTCGTCCGCGCCAAAGTTGGCGCTCGTGCGGGTCACAACCGCAGATCCAAAATTCGCCTCCGTCACCAGCGCGAAAATATCCTGTGCCAGCTTCTTCGCAAAGTTGATCGCGGCCAGCTTTGCCGCCCAAGCCAGCTTTGCACCGAACTGGATCTCCTCGCTCGGGAGTCCCCAACTAACGGAGTAATGCTCATGGGTGATCGCCACCATGTTGGTGGTGGTGTCGCCCGTCAGGTAGTCCACGCTGTTGCCGGTTTGAACCGTGGGGCCGCTCGTGGCGAACGGGATAATCCGTTGCAAAGCCGGGTTCATTTTGGCTTCAAGTGGAAAGCTGGTTGTGAAAGCTTTTGCCGCCGCCAGCACCGGGAAAGCAACCTCGGAAAAGGCGATACTCAGGTTTTGGGCGGTTTGTTGGTAGTCGTTGGCCATATTTTTGGTGGTTAAATTCCGTTGGTGAAAATCAAATTCGCGCCCCGGTTTTGAAGGAGCGGAGTTAGGTCACGCAACTGGCCGATGGTCGCGCTCGGCACGTAGGCCACGCAAAAGGTTTCGGCGGTTGCTCGTTCGGTCTGCTCGATCTCCTGAACCGCGGCGTCCAGGGCGGCCAGAAGGAGCGCGGAAAGTTCAGCGCGCAGGGGTTTGAACGCTTCGGCGGTTTGCATGATCGCGGCGGACGCTCCGTCGCGTAGGACCGCCATTTCGGAACGGTGCGCCTCGAAAGACTTGGCGGCGGATTCACATTCCAAGAGGCAACCTCCGGTGTGTGCGTGGTCACGGTGCGCGGCCATTTGTTGGTTGTAGCGGGCGGCTCCCGCTTGATCCGTGTAACGGAAATTCTTGTCGTAGTTCAGCTTCTCGATGTGCCGAAACAGGTTGCCCGCCTCGGTGAACCGCGGGCCCATGGCTTCTTTGATGCCGGGCAGGGCACGTGAGACCACGACGCCCGCGGCGTGTTCCGGGCCAAGTTTGGGCGTCGGGCCGTTCAATGCTCGGTCAACCGCGCCAAGAAATTTTGAGACTGTATTCATCACCAACGGGGGGGGCGTCAACGGGGGAAGCCTGATTCGATGGCAATTTGCGGGAGTTCTTGGCGAAACCGCGTCAACATCGCGTGCGCCCGTTGTTTCGACACGCCAAGCAGGCGCCCCAGGTCGCTGAGGGTGCCGCGGCGGTCTGGTGGCTGCATGATGAACGCCAGCAGCCCCACCCGTCGCCCGATCTGCTCTGCCGTGGTTGCGCCCGTTGTCAGGATGCCGAGCAATGCGGCGTAGTCCGGGGCGTCGGCGCGGTCATCGTTTGCCGGCGTCGGCTCGTAAACCGGGTGCGTCACGGCGATGCGCCGGCCTTGCTCGTCAAAGAACGTCCATTCGGGCGGGTTGTCGCTGGCGTCGGTCATCGGCGCGAACCTCCGAATGGTTTGGAGAAGTCACGGGGTTGCTTGACGCGGTAGCGACCGGGCGAGACTTGCTCAACCTCGGCCATTGCCGCCTGACTACACGCCCAGCACAGCCCGAGGACGCCCGGTCGGGCCGTTGGTGTGTGCTCGTAGCGCCCCTGGCAGACTCGGCACTTGTCGGTTTGCGTCGCCCCGGCGTGTAAGAATTGAACTGGAATTTTCATTTTCATTGGTGGTTTAACGATAGCGGTTGTGTGCCTGCGTGATTTTCACGCTTATGGGGACTGAGTGGATTGGTTAGCGCCGTTAGCTTCGCCCCTGAAACAAAAGATTCCTTAGTGCCTTGCCTGTCCGATGGTGTGTCCGCCAGCCGTGCCGCGGCCTCCCGCTCCCCGGGCATGGTGTTGCCGTCGGCGGGCGGTGGTAGCGGTGGCGCGTCGGCGGGCAGGCTGTCGGCGCACAAGTCGCATTGGCAGGCGATGGTGTCGGCGGTTGGTTCGGTGGTTGTCATGGTTTGATGGCGCGCCGGATGGCGGCGAACGGATCGGGGGCGGTTAATACCAGGTTGGAATGGGGCGGCGGGGGGCCATGGGAAACCTGGTCAATTATTTGACTAGGTTGTTCGGCTCCATCCGCCACGCGGCGGACGAGCAAGCGGATCTTGCCTTGCGCGTCGGGTGCGGCGGCGAGTTCCATTGAAACGCGTCGTTCTCCATCCGCCACCAGGGCGAGCAATACGCTTTCGAGGTTCGTCTGCCAAACGTCGGCCAGTGGCAACGGCTCGCGGTTCGGTGTTGGCTTTGCCGAGTTTGCCGAGTTTGTTTCACTGTTTTGGCTAAAGTGGTTCATACGCATGCGCAGCTAGGACTTTTGGGGAAAGTCCATTTCAAACTCGGCAAACTCGGCAGACTTGAATTGAAAGACGGTGAAATTCTTCCTATCCGTCTCTTTTTTGGCTACCGCGAGCGCGCTTTGCAGGTGGGGCCAGATAGCGGCCAGCCGTTTGCCAAGTCGCTTGGCGGAAAGTCTGTCTTGTAGTTCGCCGTCCTGTTCAACCAGCTTCGGCACAAGCTCGGCGGCGGTGCCATGGAAGCTTTCCGTGCGCAGGTAGGCAACGAGGGCCGCCCCAATGGTGTCGTTTTCGAGACAAAAGGCGGACTTGTCGGCTTCGGCGGCTGAGAGAGCGGCAACGGCTTCGGCTTCGCGGCCAAGTGCGCGGCCTATGCGGACGGCAAACGCGGCAAAGTCTGGGTGCCGCTTGTTCAAGCCGGACGGCACCGGCGCGGTGTCGGCTAGTGCCCTGCCGAGCGTCTCGGCCAAGTGCGAAAGTCCGGCGTCGCGGTTGGCGAGAATTTCGTCGGTTAAACCGGCGTCGCTGGATTCGTCACCGTCACGCCGGGCCATGCGGACAACCAGCAACCTATCCGCAAGTCCGGCGTCATTGCCGAAAGTCGGGTTCGCGGCGGTGATCGCCAGCCACGAATTTGCGCGAAGCGTCACCGTCTCGCTGTTCGTGTAAAGCTTCCTGCGCTGAGAGCAACCGTCCGTAGCGGCGGCGGCAACGGCGTCGGCCAGCCACCGGCACTTGGTGTCGGCGTTGTCCAGGACAAACAAGCCGCCTTCGTTCACGTTCGGCCAGAAGTTTGGTTCAAGCTGTTCTTCAACCTTCGCGGCTCGAAACGGAAAGCCGTAAAGCTCGGCGATACCCTTCAAGGTGCGCGTCTTGCCGCAACCGATTTCACCAATGGCGCCCAGCGGTGGCTTGGATCTCGGCATGGTGGCGAACGAGTAGAGCCATAATTGAAGCAACGTCCGGCCATGCTGGGCGCTCGAATGGGCGTTCCTGAAAATGGCGCACGTCTCGAAGGCGTCGCGTGGTTCAACCAGCTTCCACGGCGCGAGCGTCTTGCCTGCGGCGAATAGCACGCCGTCGGTGCCGTTGTCCACCGTCGCCACGGCGTCGGCGGTTATCCGCACGGCCAAGCCGTCACCGCATGATAGGTAGAGTGCCTGCGGACGGGCGGCAAAGTAGGCTTCCGGCAAAATGCCGGTTGTGTGCGCCGACGAAAGCGCGGCGGTTTCGACTTCGGAGGAAACGTATTTGAACAAGCCGCTTGCCCGATTGATAACCAGCCAAGACGACAGCCACGAAAGAAACACGTCGGAGCGTATGCGTTCCAGCCGCTTGGTGTGCGCGTTGAAATAGAGTGCGCTGGCGAAGTCTCGCAAGTCCGCGTGGAAGTAGAACCTGCCAACCTGCGCGAGGGCGTCAACTACCAGCTTGGCGACAAGGCTGTTTTTGACAGTCGGCAGAGTTTCCTTGTCGCCCAGCGTGCGAAGTGTTTCGCCGCGTATCCATGCCGTAACTTCGGCGAAGTTGGCGGCAACGCTCCCGGTTTTGGTAAGTTTCAAAGTGGCGGACGGCGGTTTCCATCCGGCCTTTATCGCCATGTGGAAAATCGTTTTGGCCGTCACCGCGCCATTGCTCCCGCCGAATGACTGCCATTTGTTTTCCAGTGTTGCGGCGTCGTATTTTTCCGCACAAGTCGCGCTCCATGTGTGCCAGATAGACAAGCCACGGTCGCCGTTCCAATGGTGAAGCGCCATGCCGACGTGCAACCAGTCGTTGTAACTATCGGCAGGGACGGCTTCCAGCGCGGAGCAAAGCTCGGCCTCGTCAGCCCGCGGCGCGTCACTTGGCGGGGGCAGGTTCACCGCGGGCGCGGAGGCTTCCTTGGGTTGTGCGGTAACGTGGGGTGACTGCACAATCCGGTTCACCGCGGGCGCGGCGGATTCCTTCCGCACCATTGCTACCAACCACGGCGGCGGCAGGGCGGGCGGGGTGGCGTTCAGCACCTTGTAGGACTTGTCGCCGAGCCTGCTTCCGGGGCCAACGACATAGCCGCCGTCGCCGCGCACGTCCAAGCCACGCGCCAAAACATCGGTGCGGCTTTTGATCGGAAGCGCGTCCGGCATTTGAAAAAACAGGTGGCGCCCGCCCCGCGGTGTTAGGACGGCGAACGTTTGCGGCAATGGGCCATGCTTTTTTTCCAAACGCTTCAATTCGGCCGTGCCGTCAATTTTCTTCTCGGTGTCGAGGTCCACATCCACAACGAAAACATTGGACGGTTTTCCGGTGGCAATGCCGACGTTGGATTGCGGACAAGTCTGCCACGCGGCGCGGATAGTGTCAGCGTCGGCGGTTGCATCATGGAAGCCGGCGCTTCCGGCGTGCGGCTTTTTCGAGTCCGGCAACAACGGGAAGACACGCCAGCCACGTTGGGCAAATTCCAAGGCGCGGGCGCAAAGGCTGGCGGCGGGGGGGGCGGCGTTCAACTTTCACCCCTCAAGGCGGCAAGCAAGTTGTCGGCGTGACAGGGTCCGTCCGGGGCGCAATAGCACATGAGGTTCTTGCCGATCAGTTCGCGTCTTGCGGCGGCGAGAATTGCTTGGCCTTCGGGGGCCGAGTGCAACCATTCACGGTGAAGGCGAACCGCTTCCGCTTTTCCGTAGATTTGCCAGTCGAACGGGTTCCCATACTTGCCCGGGTGCGTGACGTTCGCGGTGTTGTCCGGCTTGCGCCAACCTTTGGCGCGCTTCCGTTGGAACCGTTGCGGGATGATTTCTTGGACGGGCGGTGTGTTTTCGAGTAGAGTTGTCATGTCAGGTTTTGTGCCGCGTTCGGGTTGGTCCCCGGCGCGGCATTTCTGTCGCGCATAGCGGCGGTTGGTTTTCAGGCGGCGACCATCTTCGTTTTCTTGGGCGCGTGGGGCGCTTGGCTGAACTCGCCGGCCTTGGCACGCCTCAGAAACTTCTCAATTCCTGCGCCGGTGATGTAGGGTTTGCCGGCGATGTTCAGCACGTCTGCCGGGTCAATCCACTTGTCTTGACGCCAGCGCCAAAGCGTAACCGTCGTGCGGTCGAGTTCGCGGGCGAACTGCGCCATTGATTTTAGAGCGGGGGTTCCCGCTGTTTCGGTTGGGTTGAACTGCGTTTTCATGTGGTGTAAAATACGGCATGAAATTACACCAGCAACCACATACTTGCAAAGTGTAGCGTTTGTGGTGTAGCTTACACCTAATGAAAAAGACGACAAAAGAGCGGTGTGAATCGGTTATCCGATTGCGGGAAATCATGGATCTGACACAAGCGGAGTTCGCCAAGTCCCTCGGCATCTCGCTGGACTTAATCAAGGGCGTCGAGTCGGGGCGCAATCCGCTATCGGTTCAGCTACGCGAGACGATTTACGAGACGACCGGGGCGGAAGTGATGGCTGGGGCGGGAAAGCTGCCGGCGTATTTCGGCAAGCCATACGAGCGCGAGCATTTCAAAGAATGGCGGAACGAAATGGCCCCGAGCAATCGAGCGCGAGCGGTGATGGAGTTTGATGAAATCGTTGCTCCCACCATGACATTGATGCTGCTGGCTGCGACCCGTCCGGCTGTCGGGGGCAAGGTGCGTGATCGGCTTCCGGCGTTGCTGTCAAGCTGGTCTGCCTGGGTGCGTGATGCTGTCGAATCATTCGGGTTGCAACCACAGATTCAAGACTTGCTCAGTCACTTTCCAGAGACGGTTACCAAAACGCTGCCTTGGCGGATGTGGCGTCACCCGGAAGCGCGGTTTCGCAACTGGAAGAAGTATTCACGCTCTACAAAAGATTCCATCCGCAAGATGCACCTTGCGATGCAGGCGGCTTACGGATTCTCAGACGACAAGCGCAAGCCGGATTCCGACCTACTGGAACTAACGGCGACGTTGCGCCCGATGTTCGATGGGCCGCGCTCGTTCCCGCCAGAAGTCAGGGCGCAGATTGAGGGGCTACGTTCCCAAAGCTCACAAGCTGGGCCTGCTCCCGCTTGTGATCGTTGAGTAGGTGCGAATAGGTTTTAGAGAGCAAGACTCCGTTGTCCCGGTGTCCAAGCCATGATGCGACCGTGTGAACGTCCACCTTGCTCATCAAGGCCATGCTCGCGAAGTAATGGCGGCACATGTGCGGGGTGAAGTCCGGCACCTTGGCTCTGACGCGAGCTTCCCGGATGGTATGGTTGAAACTTATTACGTGGAGGGTATCGCTTTTATTTCGTAGCGGGCTGGGAAAAAGACAGTCGCTATCAGGAGCC
>CAIKLQ010000922.1 GCA_903828255.1 uncultured Verrucomicrobiota bacterium | reverse complement strand
ACGCCGTTCATGAATGTGCAGGATGGCTTTCTCACGACACACACTATCGAGAACATCAAGTTGCCCGAAACGGAGTTCATGAAGGAATACATGGGCGACCCGAATCAAAAGCTGCGCTGCCTGTTCGACCCGCGGAATCCGATCATGACCGGCGTGGTGCAAAACCAGGATTCCTACATGAAGGGCAAGATCGCCCAGCGCCATTTCTACGACCAGGTCCCCGCCGCGGTGCAGGAAGCGATGGATTTGTATTACGCCAAGACCGGTCGCCGTTATCGCATGGTGGACACCTACCGCATGGACGACGCGGAATACGCGCTCGTCGGCATGGGCGGCATGATGGAGACCGCGCAAGCCGCCGCCGATTACATGCGCGAGGAAATGGACCTCAAGGTCGGCGTCGTCCACGTCACCAGTTTCGCGCCGTTCCCGGCCACGCAACTGGTGGATGCGCTCAAAAACGTCCGCGCGCTGACCGTGCTGGAGCGCATGGACAACCCGCTCGCGCAATCCAATCCGCTCGTGCAAGGCATCAAAGCCAGTTTCGCCGATGCGCTCACGGGCTTGAGCTTCGGCTCGAACGGCGAATTCAAGTATCCGAAGATCGCCAGCATTCCTAAGATTTACGCCTGTTCCGCCGGCCTCGGCTCGCGCGACGTGCGCGCCGGGAATTTCATCCAGGTCGTCAAGAACATGCTCGCCGACCAGCCGCGCGAATACACCGTCATTGGCATCAAACACTCGCTGGCTTTACCCGATGGCGAAGACCCGGACGTTCGGCCGCCCGGCGCGTTCTCGATGCGCGGGCATTCCGTGGGCGGGTTCGGTTCGGTCACGACCAACAAACTCATCGCGGGATTCGTCGGCGAACTGTTCGACCTCCACGTCCAGGCGTATCCGAAATACGGCTCGGAGAAGAAGGGTTTGCCCACGACCTACTACCTGACCGTCGCGGAAAAGCACATCCGCACGCACAACGAACTGGCGCATGTGGAGTTCATCCCGCTCAACGACGTGAACGCCTTCAACCTCGGCAATCCGCTGGCTGGCATCGCGGATGAAGGCAGTGTCTTCATCCAAAGTCCGGAGACCGACCCGCAGAACGTTTGGAATCACATCCCCGCCTATGGCCAGAAGCTGATCCGCAACAAACGGCTCAAGGTCTTCTACCTCGACACCGTGAAGATCGCGAAGGAGATCGCCACCGACCCTGACCTCCAGCAACGCATGCAAGGCGTCTGCCTCGTCGGCATCTTCATCCGGGTGACGCCGTTCGCGTCGCGCTCCGGCATGGGCGACGAGCAGGTGCTGGAGTCGGTCGAGAAATACATCCGCAAGTATTTCGGTAAACGCGGCGAACACGTCGTGCAGGAAAATCTCAAGTGCGTCCGCGAAGGCTTGAAGAGCGTGATGGAAATCCCGTGGGACATCATCTCCGCGCCGGCAGCGACCAGGGCCAAAGCGCAAGAGGGAGTGGTGTTTGCGAAGTAATGACGGCGATGGGCAACCGCACAAAATCAGAAAGGCGTTGGGCCGATGCCGTCGGCTTGTTGATGTTTGCCATCTTATCGCCGATCATCCTTCCGCTGCTAATTGTCGCCCTCACGCTTCATTTGCTTGCAGGCTTGTTTCTTTACCCCGCTATTTGGCTTTGCTGGTGTCTTCGCGGGCGCTTCGTCTTATTCGTCTACTCAAATAGTCCGGTTTGGCAGGAATACGTTGAGGAGAATATTCTGCCGCGCCTTTCTGATCGTGTCGTCGTTTTGAATTGGTCGGAGAGAAGTCGTTGGAAACGCACTCTTGCCGTAATGGCGTTCCGCTATTTCGGTGGATACCGACAGTACAATCCGATGGCGGTGGTATTCAAACCATTCCGCTTTGCTCGCAGAATCCGCTTCTACGAGGCGTTCAAGGAATTCAAACACGGGAAGCCAGATGCCGTTCTGAAAATGCAGCACGATTTGTTTGATTCGATCCGCACAGCTACTTGCTGAATTGGTTATGCGCGAACATCCTGAAGCCCCCGCCGCTGAGCACGCCCCTCGCGTTCCCGTCGCGGCTTCGTCGGAGCGCGGCTCTGTGAGCCGCAACGTGTCCATCCGCCGGGAGTTGTCCGAGTTCGCCCGTTTGCCTCGTTTTCAATCCGCTGCGGGTCACAGACCCGCGCTCCGTTCTTGCGCACCCAACTGCTGACCATGCGCATCTACCTTGAAAGCACGATTCCAAGTTACGTGGTGGCACGTCCCGCCCGCGATCTCTTGCAGGCCGCGCGCCAGCAACTCACACGCGATTGGTGGGATTTGCAACGCCAGAAGCACGAGCTTTTCGCGTCACAGGTCGTATTTGCACGCCGGAAGAACTT
>CAIKLQ010000921.1 GCA_903828255.1 uncultured Verrucomicrobiota bacterium | reverse complement strand
TCTCTGGATTTGCGCCAAGGCTTGGAGGATGGATTCGGGGGTGGTTTGAGTATTCATGTGCGGGTGGTATATTCGTTACACATATACTATGCCACAAAAAAAGCCGGAAACCTAAACTCGCTGGAGGGTGTCTTGCGCCCGGACAAGAGTGCCGCTGAGCTACATCGTTGCACACTACGAAAGTATTAACCACTATGGGAGGGCTGTTTTCATTGGTGGAAAAAGTCGCGAAAAAACCTTTTCTGCGTAGGTGTCGGGGGCCAACTGCCTGTACCTGGACAAGAAAATCGTCTGCCAAGTCGCGTGCGCGTGCGCCGTCGCCGGCTCGCCAGTGGCGGGCGCTTTCCGAAATAGCGCGGCGGCGACTGACTTCCGCCAGCGTTGGTCGGTCCGGCCCGCCGCGGCCTTTTACGAGGTTGTGGGAATGAAGCTGGAGCCGTTGCTGCGGAAGCGAGCGAAGGAAAAACAGCGCGATTCAGGGGGAGCGGTTCCGCAGAAATCTGCCGAACCGGGTCAGCTTGCCGCCGGCGGCTTTTGATTCCGGGGGTCCGCCAGCCACTCCGCCCGCATGTCCTTTATCGTTTGGCGCAGGTCCAGCCGCATCGGCATCGGCTTGTGATCCCGGTTGATCTTGAGCGGGGGTTTCGTGGTATTCGGGGAGGTTTTTGGCGCGGTCATAGGCTTAGGCTTCTTTTCGCGTTGCTGCCGCTGATCGTCAGCAGTCACGCGTCACCTCCCGCCGCGATGCCCGGCACGATCAGCATTTTGTCCGCCGCCGACCCTTTGGTCGGTTTGACCGCGAACCATTGTTCCGCCGCCTTGGGGGTTGTCAGTGCTCGGTAGTGTCCGTAAATCATCGAGGGCGTATTGCCGGACTCCTGGGCCACTTGGTTCTCATTGGCGGTCGCCGCGAGCCGGTAGGTGATGAAGCTGTGGCGCAGGACGTTATCCGCCCGCTTCACGCCGGCCAGGTCGAAAGCCGTCGTCAGGTCGCGCTGTAGCACATGCCAGGCTTTCGGCCACACCGCGCCGGATGTCATTCCTGAATACGGCCGAAGCCAGGCCTTCAACGCGCCGCAGATCGGAACCAGCCGCCGTGCTCGCGTTTTGCTTTTTTGTGCCGTGATTTCAATATGGTCCTTCAGCCGCCACACGTCCTGCCAATCGAGCCGCAGAATTTCGGCCACGCGCAAGCCAGCCAGCCCGCCGATGGCGATGACCACTTGCAACGGCCCGGCACAAGCCAGCAGCAGTTTGCGGAATTCCGGGGGCGTCAGGATGCCGATTTCCGCCGTGTTCGCGTGTTCAGGATTCATTGCGTCCGCTTCGTTCAAGCGATGCTCCCGGCTCAGATAGTCACGGCGGCTGCACCAGCCGAAAAACAATTTGCGGGCCTGCCGGTGATGATTTCGGGTCTTGGGCGCAAGGTCGCTGAGGCTGGCGAGGAACTTCTCGACGTGTTCCGGGCACAGGTCGCAAACGGCGGTGGCGGGGAACGCACCGGAAAGCTTCCGCAGGACGGCCGCCACGTTACCGTGATAGGCCGGGTCTAGCTGTGGCCGGGTCTGGCCTTTCTGTAGCTTGGTCAACGGTTCGCGGCTGGCGAGGAACTCCTCCACGCCTGCGGACAAGTCCTGCCGCTTCACGGTCGCCGCCACGCGGAGGAAGGTGTCGGCGGCGGCGCTCAGGCTGTGACCGCGCAGCTTGGCCGCAGATTCGCAAAACTCACTAACTGCGGCGAGCAGGGACAGCTTGCGCCCGGTGGTTTCGCGAAAGGCTTCGAGCCGCTGCCAGGCGGCCGATGCGTCAGACGCCAGTTGGGGGGGAGAGCAGCGCGCCTGGGGAATTCCGGGCGAGTTCGCTGGCGAGCTTTTCGGCAAATTCAAGCGCGCCCTGCGGCCCGCTGTATTTTGGGAAACTTTTCATCAGCCGCTCGCCGGCCCGCAACCAGGTGACGCTGTAGCCCGACCGCCCCGAGCAGGGCCGATAGACCCGCGCGAAGGCCTTGCCGCGAATCTTAATCTGTTTAGGCCATTTCACTTCACCATCCTCAAAAACGGGCGGTTTGCGTGTCGCCAGCGTGTCGGGAATTCCATTTTCACTGATTTCCTTAGTAGAAATGGTGCGCGCTGCAGGTTTCGAACCTGCGACCCCTACCGTGTGAAGGTAATGCTCTACCACTGAGCTAAGCGCGCAGCCCGCATACCCTACCCGGCTGGGTTAATTTCGCAAGCCATTCTTGTCAACCGTTCTTGGCAGATCGAAAACTCAAATTCGAGCGAGGTCAGATCAGGGCTGCTCCCAACTGCCCGGACCACTGGCGTCTCGACGCGCGGAGGAGTCCGCGTTGTTCAGCCGCCAACGCCAACGCAATCGCCCTCGGACATCCCGCGGCAGGGATCGCTTCAGCGGAATTGCTTTAGGCCGAAACCCGAAATAGATTCGGAAACACGAGGTGTAGCGGCGGAGCTCCGGGACTGCCGTAGAGCCGAGGCTTCCAGCCCGGCGGAACAAACGCCCCATCAACCTAAGTCACTCAATAGTTCATGCCGTGTTGGCAATTGAGGCGCTTTTTCCGGTCGGCAAGGTTGCTCGCCACTACTTCGGAGTTCCGGCTTAACCGCTTTTCCGCACCACGCTATCGCGCTGCGCCCAATCGGGGTTGGCGTGCGGATGATCCAGGTTGTAGTTCAGACCGCGGCTCTCGGGGCGCATCATGGCGCAGCGCACGATGAGCTCCGCCGCCGTGGCGATGTTGCGCAATTCAAGTAAGTCGCTCGTCACGGTGAAGTTCCAATAGTATTCGTGAATTTCCTGTTGCAGGTGCGCGAGCCGGGCTTGCGCGCGTTGCAAGCGCTTGTTTGTGCGCACGATGCCCACGTAGTCCCACAAGCAGCGCCGGATTTCGTCCCAGTTATGCGCGACGACGACCATTTCATCGGGATTGCTGGCGTCGCCCGATTGCCACGGCGGAATTTTGACCTCGTTCGGCGGCCAGGGGTTCTCGGCCATCCGCCTGGCGGCGCGATGCGCGCAAACGAGGGCTTCCAAAAGTGAATTGCTCGCCAGTCGGTTCGCACCATGCAGCCCGGTGCAAGCGACTTCGCCCACGGCATAAAGTCCCGCAATTTCTGTCTCGCCATCCACATTGGTGACCACGCCGCCGCATTGATAATGGGCTGCGGGCACAACCGGAATCGGCTCTTTGGTGATGTCCATGCCGTAGCGGAGGCAGGTTTGGTAAATGTTCGGAAAGCGTTCGATGATGAATTTCGCCGGCTGGTGCGTGATGTCGAGGAGCACGCAATCCGCGCCGCTTTTCTTCATCTCGCTGTCAATCGCCCGCGCCACAATGTCACGCGGCGCGAGGGATTTCAAAGGATGATACGCGTCCATGAACTCGACGCCCTCGACGGTTTTGAGCACGCCGCCTTCACCCCGCACCGCTTCACTGATGAGAAATGACTTTGCCTTGGGATGGTAAAGACATGTGGGATGAAACTGGACGAACTCCAGGTTCGCCACCGCCGCGCCCGCACGAAACGCCATCGCCACCCCGTCGCCCGTCGCGATGTCCGGGTTCGTCGTGTAGAGATAAACTTTTCCGCAACCGCCCGTGGCCAGCAGGGTGACAGGGGCGGCGAACGTCTCGACCGCTGCGGTCTTCTTGTCCAACACATACGCGCCAAGGCACCGGTTCGCGCCCACATATCCGAGCTTCTGGCTCGTGAGGAGATCAATCGCGACGTGGTTCTCGAAAATCTGAATGTTCGGCTGCTGCGAAATCGCGTTGAGCAAGGCGCGCTCGATCTCGCGGCCCGTCACGTCCTTCGCGTGCAGGATGCGGCGCTTCGAGTGACCGCCTTCCCGACCAAGGTCCAGTTCACGGGTGCCGTTCGGGCCGGCAACTTCGCGCTCGGAGAACTGCATCCCCAGTTCAATCAACTCCGCGATGCGCGCCGGGCCTTCGGAAACAATGGTGCGGACGACGTTGTCCTTGCACAGTCCCGCGCCTGCCGCGAGTGTGTCGCGCACATGCAATTCGAACGAGTCCTCCTTGCTCGTGACCGCCGCGATGCCGCCCTGCGCGTAGTTCGTGTTCGACTCCGCGCGGTCTTTTTTGGTGACGATGGCCACGCGTCCGCGTGGCGCAACCTGCAACGCGAAGGACAAGCCCGCAATGCCGCTGCCCAACACGAGGTAGTCAAAATGATTCATAGGTTCTGCGACGGTTCAAAGCCTGCCATTATCAATCAACCGTGTTTTGCCAAAAAAAACCGCAATGGCGATATGCGCGCCACAGAAGACTTTTGTCACCGGCGCGAGCGTTTCGGGGTCGAAGAACTCCACGTAATCGAGCCGGGCCAATGGCGCGGTGGTGATGAATTTTTTCAAATCAGCTTTCAGTTGGGCTGCTGATTGTGCCTGCCGCTTCACCGCCGCTTGGGCGCGTTGGATGGCATGATGCAGAATCGTGGCCTGCGCGCGTTGCGCTGCGTCGAGGTACCGGTTGCGCGAACTCAGCGCGAGGCCGGCGCGCTCGCGGACGGTTGGGGCGACGACAATTTTCAGGGGGAAATTCAAATTGGCAACCATGCGCTTCACGACGGCGGCCTGTTGCCAGTCTTTCGCCCCGAACACGGCGACCTCCGGCAACACGCAATTGAACAGCTTGGCCACCACCGTCGTCACGCCGCGAAAATGCGTGGGCCGCGCCGCGCCCTCCAGGCCTTGGGAAAGCTGTTCCTCCACGACGTAAGTGCTGAAGCGGCTTTCGGCATTGCCGGGATACATTTCCTGATCGCTCGGGGCAAAGATCACATCCACTTCCGCGGCGCGGCAGAGCCGGCAATCGCTGGTGAAATCGCGCGGGTAGTGAGACAAGTCCTCCTGCGGCCCAAACTGCGTGGGGTTCACGTAAATGGTCACAACGACTTTACCCGCCCGACCCACGCGCCGGCGGGCCTCGCGCACCAAGCTCAGATGCCCGCCGTGCAAATAGCCCATCGTCGGCACGCACGCCACGCCCACGCCATGCCCACGCCACTGCTTGGCTAGGCGTTGCATCCCGCTGACGGATGTGACAATTCGCATGAAAAAGAAATTAGCCGCGTGGGCTGGCCAATCAATCCAATTGTCGCACGGGCCTCGTAGCCGCCGCCGGAGGAAGGCTCAAACTGTGGGCTGAGTTCGCGCCTCCATCCGTCGCCAGCCATGCACAAACAGAAAGCCGCACCGGTTGCCCAGCGCGGCTGGCATTGATTTGCAAAAGGATTATCGGCGAACCCCGAAACTCATCGGCGCGGCTTGCGGCATTTCGTGAGCGCAGGGCTGATTCGTCGGCCCCTCAGCCGCGCGGGCGTTCGGCGTGACGACCTGGTTCGCCAACATCCAGGCTTCCACTTCCTCGCCACTGATGTCGGGAAGCATCTGACCGTTGATCTCGACGCAGGGGCTAAGCATCTGGCCACTCTTCTCGATCATTTCCTGGCGCTGCACCGCGTCGTTGATGATATCGCGATCCTCGAACGGCAGGTCATATTTGCGCAGGACAGCGCGCACGCCATTACTCCAGCCGCAGGTCGGTTTCAAATAGGCAATAATTTTGGGTTTGTTCATAACTTTGTGTCGGAAGCGAGGTTGCCACATTTCACGCGGCGGTCAAAGACGAAACTCGGAGCGCGCGACCTCATTCCGCCGGAAGCGCCGCCGCGCGCTTGACCATGATCGCTTCGACAATCTTCGCAGCCAACTCCGGCTTCTCGGCCAGCGCTTTCGCCGCAGCATCTTTGCCCTGGCCGATCAACTCGCCGTCGAATTGCAGCCACGCGCCCTTCTTGTCCACGGCCCCGCACGCAATGCCGACTTCGAGGATGCAGCCTTCCTTGTTAATGCCGTGATTGTAGATGATGTCGAACTCCGCTTCGCAAAACGGCGGGGCGACCTTGTTCTTCACGATCTTCACCTTGACGTGGTTGCCGATAGCGTTGCCCGCCGCGTCCTTGAGCGTGTCCTTGCGCCGGATGTCCATCCGCACGCTGGCGTAAAACTTCAGCGCCTTGCCGCCGGGTGTAGTCTCGGGATTGCCGAACATGACGCCGACTTTTTCGCGCAACTGGTTGGTGAAGATGCACGCGGTTTTGGACTTGGCGAGAACCGCCGTGAGTTTGCGCAACGCCTGGCTCATCAACCGCGCCTGCATGCCCATTGTGGCCATGCCCATCTCCCCTTCCAACTCTGCCTTGGGCACCAACGCAGCAACGGAATCAATCACGATCACATCCAGCGCATTCGAGCGGGCCAGGGTTTCGCAAATCGTCAGCGCTTCTTCGCCACTGTCGGGCTGCGACACGAGCAGATCGTCGAGGTTGACGCCGAGCTTTTTCGCGTAAGCCGGATCGAGCGCATGCTCGGCGTCAATGAAAGCCGCCAAACCGCCGGTGGCCTGAGCATTGGCGATGACGTGGAGCATGAGCGTAGTTTTGCCGGAGGATTCCGGCCCGAAAATTTCGATGACGCGCCCGCGCGGCACACCTCCCACGCCGAGGGCCAGGTCCACGGCCAGGGCCCCGGTGGAAATCACCTCAATTTTTCTCAAGGCGCGCGCGACGCCCAAGCGCATGATGCTGCCTTCGCCATAGGCTTTGGTGATCGAGGAAATAGCGGCTTCAAGTTCCCGATCGCGGGTGGCGGTGGCTTTGGCGGCGGCTTCGGTGGACTTCGTATCAGCGACGGGTTTTTCGGTGGATTTCGGTGGCATGGGTGGGGGGAAAGTTTTGTTGGAGTGAATTTATTTCTGTGATCGAAGCCTAGCGAGTAAGCGGGCGGGAGTCAAACGCAGCGAAAAGAAAAAGCAGCGCCAATTTCCAAAGTTTAACGCTGCTCCGCCCGGGCGGATTCCCGCTACGGGAGTTACGGCACACTTTGCAAAAGGTGCCGCAGCCGCGCCAAGCAACTCTGGGGCGCTTGGATCCCAGGGTCCCGAAAAAAACAAACCGGCGCACCGCGAAACCACGCGCGATGCGCCGGGAACCAAACCACCAATCAAAAAGCCTCAGATCGTCGGCAAATCCACCTTGTCTTTGAAGATGTCGTGCGTGCCGGGCATCGGGGGTTTGAGCGTGCGGAACGCGCCGTATTTCATGCCGGCGAGGTTGGTGTAAAGCTCCGGCGGGCCGTAGGCGAACTTGGATTTCAGAATGTCATCCCACTCAACCGGCGCCCCGCTGTAAGCCGCTTCGCGTCCCATGATGGCGGTCAGCGTGCTGTCGGTGACCTGCTCGGCTTCGTTCAACGGGGTGTCGTTGATGATCGCGTTGATGAGGTCAACGTGTTCCTGCACGTAGGGATCAATGGCCTTGTCGCGGAAGCGCCAACCTTCGCCCTGGGTGGGTTTGATGTTCCCACCGGGATTAGCGGTGCCTTTCGTGCCGACGACGGCTTCGCTGACGGAGGCGAAGTCGCGTTTGATCTGGCCGCAATAGCTGTGCAGGTGGACGCCGCTGGCGTATTCAAATTCGATGGCGAAGTTGTCCCAGATTTCGCCGGACTTGTTACCCAGTTGCTGGCGGGCGCCCATGCCCCAAGCTTTCACGGGGTGGGCCTTCACGATCCAGTTGCACACGTCAATGTTGTGGACGTGCTGCTCGCAGATATGGTCGCCGCAAAGCCAGATATAGTGATACCAGTTGCGAATCTGACGCTCCAAATCGCTGGTGGCTTTGGCTTCCTCGGCCGCGCGATGCCAAATCGGTCCCCCGTTGACCCAGTAGGCCCGCATCTCCGCAACGTCGCCAATCGCGCCGTCCTGAATGCGTTTGATGGTTTCGATGTAGCCCTTTTGGTGCCGGCGTTGCGTGCCGGCGGCAACTTTAAGATTCTTTTTCTTCGCCTCTTCTCCGGCGGCATACATGACCTGCGCGCCGACCCCGTCCACACAGACAGGTTTTTCGGTGAAAACATGCTTACCAGCCGCAATGGCGGCTTTGAAGTGGGCCGCGCGAAATCCTGGTGGCGTGGCGAGGATGACGTAATTCACGCCCGGCACCGCGAGCGCTTTTTCGAAGCCGTCGAACCCGCTGAAGCACTTGTCTGCGGGCACTTCGAAATTTTTGACGCCTTCGATCGCCTTCTCCGGAAAAATGTCGGCGACCGCCACGATTTTGGCTTCCACACCGGCGATCTTGGCCGCCTCACGGAAGTTGGCTCCGGCCCCGCTGCCGCGGCCGCCCGTGCCGATGATGACGGCGTTGATGGGCATTTTATTTTGGGCGTGAAGAATTGAAGGGAAGCTCACCGCTGCCGCCGCCGTGGCAGCGACCACGGAGGAACTCTTCAGGAATTGCCGCCGGGAAACCGGCGCGGGTACCGTGTTGTTGTGTTCTAGCATAGTTTTATTTTGTTTGTTTGCAGATTTGAAAGTCGCGGTTGAGGTTCACTCTTTTTGCCGGGGGCAATCAATCTTTTTCCACGCCACTGGTCCAGTATTTTGCGATGTCATTGGCGGAGGGCACAGTCAGCGGACGCACGATGCGGAAACCCACGTATGGGGCGTCCGAAAGATGCCAGATACTCTTGGGCAGTTGCGGGAAAGTCGCCTTCCACGCCCGATCCGACTGCCCCCGCGCCGCGCTGCGCAAGCCCGGCGCATCATCGTCATAATGACCGCCGCGCACCGAATGAGGGTAGGGCTTGGTGGCCCGGTTCCACGGATCCGTCGCCAGGCCAGCCGCACTGAACGTCTGGTAGGAGTCGGGATCGAATTGATCGAGCACCCACTCGCTCACATTACCGTACATATCGTAGAGCCCCCACGGGTTGGGCGATTTCGTTCCGACCTGGTGATACTTGGTTTCGGCGTTGTCGAAATACCACGCATGATTCGTGAGTTGCGTCCGGTCGTCGCCAAAGTAATACGTCGTGGTGGTGCCGGCGCGGCAGGCGTATTCCCATTCCGCTTCCGTTGGCAACCGGTAGAAGTGACCCGTCTTCGCGCTGAGCCAATGGCAGTATTTGCTCGCCGCGTGCTGCGTCATGGAAATCACCGGCAGACCCTTCTTCTTACCCATGCCAAAACTCATGTCGGGATATGGCTTTGACGGGTGAGTGACTGCATCGGACAACTTGTTCACCTCGACATCGGTTGGGTGCTCCTCCCGGAGCTTCACCTCATCATCCGGATACTGGAAGAGGAGATACTCCTGCCACGTCACTTCGCAACGGCCCATCCAAAACGGGGAAATCTTCACGCGATGCGGTGGGCCTTCGCCTTTCTGCCGGTCCTTTTCCGTATCCGGGCTGCCCATGACAAATTCGCCGCCCGGAATCGGGATCATCTCATACGTCACCTCGGAGCCGGGAATGAAATTCGTGTACGCCTTCATGTCCGCGGCGGATTTCTCTTTGAGGTTGGCCACGATCCGCTTTTGGATATCCGGCACCGTCCATTCGTCCCGATCATCCAGTGACGGCAGCCCGCCGGAAACCCCCGGCTCGTAGTTGCCACCCTTCAAGAAATACAAGTGGTAAAACATCACCGGTTTCGAGTTGGTGAACATGGAAAACAACACCACGGCGTCCGGCAGCACGATGGCGGCACTGAGATACCGGTTGGTGACGCCCAGCATCGGCTGCACTTTCACCGGGGCATTGGCGGCGTCGAAGTCTAGCAACTCCGCCGGCTCGTGATCGCCGAAGATGGCGAGCAACCGACTCTTCTTATCGCCGTCCACGGTCACAAGCTGTCGGACGGGACGGCCAAGCGGCAGGGTTTTCAAGGCCGAAGCCTTGAACTTGCCGCCGGCTTCTTCGAGGGTGCTGACGTGAACCTCACTCTCGCCGCTTGTGTAAAAAACAAAATCCTTCACCGCCGTGCCCCGGAAATTGCCCACCACGTAATCCGTGTCCTTCGGCACCCCGGCGATGCTCAAAACCTCCTCGGGCTTGCCGCTATCCAGTTTTTCCACACGCAACGAGTTCCCCTTGTCCCCGGTGGAAGTCATGACCACGAACTCCGGCCCGCCGGACTTCAGCGCAAGGTGGTTCGCGCGCGCAACTTCTCCGGCGACCGGCAGGTCGGAGATCTGCGTGAACTTCTTCCCGTCGTTGCGAAAAAGCGTGGCGTGATTTGGGGTCGGTTCGGGATTACCGGCGCTCGCAACGTAAAGACCCAACAACGGCACATTGCCCGCGCCGCCCAAACCCACGGCGAGGATGGCGTTCGGCGCTATTGCGGTGGCGGGAATATTCACGGGATCCGTTTCGATGTCCGGGTTCACGGCGTTGACGAGCGCCATGAGATTGAGGTCACCCGAGGTCAGCACGAGCGAATCATACTTGGCGTCGGCGAGTTTCCCCACCGAGACGCCGGTCGCGCTTTTCACGCCGCCGGAGCGCCAATTCGACCAGTTGAAAAAATCCGCGGACGACCGATACCCGATGCGCACCCGGCCCGTGGATTTGTCCACGATAGCGATGTCCAATTTGCTGTCGCCGTTAAAATCACCGGTGGTGATGAATTCCTGGTCCGTCTCATAGACGGGTTGGGCTTGCAGGATCACCGTGCTGGATAAGGCCGCAGCGCAAAGGGCTGCCATTTGTTTTATCGAAGTGAATAGTTTCATCTGGTTAAATCTTTTCGGCGCCATCATGAACGCCGCGCATAAAATGCCCGGGCCAGCCCCATGAAGTCCAGCCCAATACATCGTCGAAAGCTTGACGCAATACTGGGCGCGGAAATTCGATTGCGGAGAAAAACTCCGGACGGGTGGGTTTCCCACCGAACCGTAGCCGCAGATGTGAGCCCGCGCTGACTTGCATTTGAACTGCGCCGACTCACGTCGGCGGCTCCGGAGTCTGGGCAAGACTCCAGACTTTCACTTGTGAAATCCCGTTCGACCCCGTATCTCGAATCCCGAATGACGAATTACGAAGCGCGGTTTGGTGGGATCCGGCGGCTGTTCGGCGTGGACGGCCAAGCAAGGTTGCGCCAGGCGCACGTCTGCGTCATCGGCATCGGCGGCGTCGGTTCGTGGGCCGTGGAAGCGCTCGCCCGGACCGGCGTGGGCACGCTCACGCTTGTGGACCTCGACGACGTTTGCATCAGCAACGTCAACCGCCAGCTTCACGCCGTCACGGGTGAATTTGGCAAACCCAAGATCGAAGTCATGGCCGCGCGGGTGAAGCTGATCAACCCCGACGCCGTCGTGCATGCGCAGCAAATGCTCTTCACCGCCACGACCGCGACCCCAATCCTCGCGCCCCACTTCGACTGCGTGCTCGACGCCATTGACAGCCGACCAATGAAGGCTTTGCTCATCGCGCGCTGTTGCGAGCGCAAGATTCCCATCGTCACCACTGGCGGCGCCGGTGGCAGGCGCGATCCCACCGCGATCCGCACCGCCGATCTCGCCCGCACGACGCATGACGGTTTGCTGGCCAACGTCCGGCAACTGCTACGCGCGGAATACGGCTTTCCCCGCGACCCGAAGCAGGCGTTTGGAGTGGACTGCATTTATTCGCCAGAAGCGCAAGTTTTCCCGGCGCGCGATGGCTCGGTGTGCGACGAACGCGAACCCGGTTCGACGCTGCGCCTAGATTGCCGCAGCGGCTACGGCACGGCGACGTTCGTGACGGGCGCATTTGGCTTTGCCGCCGCCGCGCAGGTCGTGAAGCGGATTATCGAGAGAAAAGCCGAATGACCGAGAACCGCCGCGCCGAGGTGCTACAACCTTTTG
>CAIKLQ010000920.1 GCA_903828255.1 uncultured Verrucomicrobiota bacterium | reverse complement strand
GGGTCACCGCAAGGCGGGACGGCGTTGCCGGTGGCGGCGAGTCGCGGGGTGAAGCTGGATGGCACGGTGGTCATGGTGGGTTTTCTCAACATCGGGTTGCAGGGGTTCGCACCCAAGCTGGCCAAGGGCGAGATCGCGTCGCTCTCCGGCGCGGGGGATGACGCGCGGTATTTCCAGATCAGCGTGCCGGTGCAGCCGGGCAATTCGGGCGGGGCGTTGGTGGACGAGCGGGGCAACGTGGTGGGGGTGGTGGCGGCCAAACTCAGCGCCAGCGCCGCGCTCAAAGCCACCGGCTCACTGCCGGAGAATGTGAATTACGCGGTGAAGAGTAGTTATCTCCTGAGCTTCCTGGAATCCGTGCCGGAAGTTTCCGCCAAGCTCAAAGAACCGGAGACTAAGGAGCGGAAGTTTGAAGACGTGGTGAAGTCGGCGGAGCAGGCGGCGGTGCTGGTGCTGGTTTATTGAAAGACCGGCCGGTTTAACGCAAAGGCGCAAAGGAGAAGGCGTCTTTGCCTTGCGGCTTTGCGGCTTTGCGTTAAAAACCTGCAGCAGCGGTGGCCGGGATGCTTCAGGCAAGGACGCTGCGCACGAACTTGCAGTTGGCTTGGTAACTTTCCAGCATCGGCGCGCCTGGCGGCACGGCGCCTTCAATTTGAATCCAGCCGCGATAGCCGATGTCGTCGAGCGCGGCGCGGACTTTTGCGAAGTCCACCTTGCCTTTGCCGAGCAACGTGCCGTTCTCCTTGAAATGCAATTCGCAGATGCGCTTGCGGCCAAGCTGCCGGATCTCCTGGCAGATGTCGTAGCCGCGATCCGTCGCGTTACACACGTCGTAATAAACCTGCACGGCCTTCGAGCCGACGCGGTTCAAAATGTCCAGATGCTCGGCCGCGCTCAGCCAGCTTTCCACGCCCAGCACCACGCCCGCCTTTTCTGCTTTCGGCGCGACGGCTTTGAGCCGCTTCACCACTTCGTCCGTGCCGGCTTTGTCGCCCTTGAGATCGCCGTTGCCGAAGAACGCCAGCAACACGACGCGCACGCCGAGCGCCTGGCACACGCCGATGCAATCGCTCACCCACTCGACGGTGCGCGGGTCGCTTTTGTAGGGGATGCTGTTCAACTCGCCGATGGCCAGCGACGCGACTACCAGACCGGCTTGTTTCGCGGCGTCCTTGAATTGCTGCTGCACTTCGGCTTTGCGCAGGTGCATGTCGTTGGCGACCGTGCCGAGGCTGACTTGCACGCCATCGAGGCCGATCTGTTTCGCGACCGCAAACGCCGCCGGGTCAGCCATCTTGCCGATGGACCAATCGCACGCCCCGATCTTGAACCGGCGCTGATCCGCAGCGGCGAACAGCGGGGCCAGTGGGGCGGAAAGGGCGAGGGCCGGGGCCGCCAGCGCCGAGCGGTGGAGCATCTGGCGACGGGTAATCAACGAAGTGTTCATAGCGGTTTCGATTCAAGCCGAACCTAACGACGGGGAGGCGTTGCGGCCAGCACAATTTCGGTTTGTGCGTCCGCCGCCCACGGCATGGTGAGCCGCACGATCAGATGCGAACCAACCCTCGCTTCATTACCTTTCGCATCGCCCCGTCGGAGTGAGCAGCCAATCCACTGGGCGCTCAATCTACCCGTTCCCAAGTGGTGATCTCCGGAACCGCGGGGCAAAGAGCCTCCACGCGCGACCGCAAGGCCTGGATGTGCGGCGATTGCAAGTGCGCGTCGAGGGCGGCTTTGCTTGTCCAGTTTTCGTGGAAGAGAAACTTGGCCGGATCCGCGGACGAGGCGTGCAGATCGTAGTTGATGCAACCCGCTTCCTGGCGCGTGGGCGCGAGCAGGCCGGTGAGTGCGGCGCGCAACTCGGTTGCCTGGCCGGGGCGGGCTTGAAACGTGGCGATGACGGTCAGTGTTTTCATAATTATTTCGGTTCTTTCCTTGTCCTAGCTACGGACGTTAGTCCGCACATTCCTATGTCGCGGAAGTATGCGCCGACGCCCGGCAGCGGCGGCTACGTCAAAGAGTTCAAAATCCTCTCGGCCGCTTCGCGGGGATTCTCAGCGGCGTAAATGGGCCGGCCAATCACCAACCAGTTCGCGCCCGCGTCCAGCGCCTGGCGGGGGGTGAGGGTGCGTTTTTGATCGTCGGCCTTCTCCGCGCCGGTGCGGATACCGGGCGTCACGAGTTGAACTTTCTCCGGCAGCAACTGCCGCAAGGCCGCGATTTCCAGCGGCGAGCAAACCAATCCGCGCAACCCCGCCGCCACGGCGAGTTGCGCGAGCCGTTCCACTTGATAACCGACGTTCGCCTCGCAGCCAATCTCGCTGAGCGTGTGGCTATCGTGACTCGTCAGCACGGTCACGCCCAGGACGAGCGGGGCGTTGCGTCCAGACTGCAAAGCGGTTTGTTGCGCCGATTCCTCCGCGCCGCGCATCATCTCCGCGCCGCCGCAGGTGTGAATGGTCAGCATCTGCACATCCAACCGCACGGCAGCCGCCACCGCTTTGGCCACGGTGTTCGGGATGTCGTGGAACTTGAGGTCGAGAAAAACCGCCGCGCCCGTGTCGCGCACGCGCTGGACGATGTCCGGCCCGGCGGCGGTGAACAGCTCGCTGCCAATCTTGAATGCGCCCACGGCGGGGGCGACTTCGCGCGCGAGTTTCAAAGCCTGTTCCGCTGTCGGCACGTCGAGTGCCACGATGATCGGGTTCTGCATCGCTCCGAATATCCGAGTCCCGCCTGCGGAAAAAAAGCCAAAACTGCCCGCAACCTCAAGGCGCGGCGACGGCGCGATAAAAGCGCCGCGCGGTGTTCGTGGATTCCTGGTCCGTGTAATCGAAAACCCCAGCCGCCGACGTGGTGTTGGTCACAAGCGGCGACCAATCAGCCAGGTTGGCTGTGACCTCGACGACGCACTTGCGACTCGGTCCGCCGCTGACCCGCAAGGCGAACGGCAGATTGCCGGCGCTGGAAAGCGGCGTGAGTTGAATTGGCGGGCTGAGCGCCTTGCGCAGATTCAGCCGTCCGCCGGTGACGCACTTGCCCGCCAGCGTGGGGAGCGGATCGGTGGCGTTCAGCACGCGGGCGATGATTTGCTGATGGGTCTCGGTTGGGAATTTATTCAACAGCAGCGCACAGGCGCCGGCTACGTAAGGGGCGGCAAACGAACTGCCCGTGGCATTGAGGTAGAAGCTGTCTGTGGCGGCAAAGGTCGAATAAATCTGTTCGCCCGGTGCGGCCAAGTCCACGTTCGTCGCGCCGTAATTCGACACGACCGCCAGCGTGTCGAGCCGCGTCGTGTAGGCGACCGAGAGAATGTTGT
This sequence comes from uncultured Verrucomicrobiota bacterium, assembly GCA_903828255.1. GTDB lineage: Bacteria > Verrucomicrobiota > Verrucomicrobiia > Limisphaerales > JADLHS01 > CAIKLQ01. The sequence goes on along the minus strand of CAIKLQ010000920.1, from coordinate 1,648 downwards.
CGAAGCCATAGGTGGCCGGATAGCTGGGCGTGACGTCCACATTGACAGAACTGTTTCCGCAGGCCGCGACGATGATGATTCCCGCGTTGCGCGCTGCCAGGACGGCGTTCGACAGCGCCAGTGAATCCGGATTAAATCCCCAACTGGCATTGATGATTCGCGCACCATTCGTCCGCGCATAATCCAGGCAGGCGACTGTGGCGGAGAGATTGCCGATGCCGAAGTTGTTGAAAGATTTGCAGGCCAGTATTTGCACGCGCCAGGCCACGCCGGTCACGCCCTTCGCATTGTTGCCCACGGCACCCAGCACGCCTGCGACTTGTGTGCCGTGTCCGCTATCGTCACTGGGGTCGGTGGTGCCCGTGAGGGCATTCAGGCCGTGACTGCCGTCGCTCGGGTTGATCCACATGTTCGCGGCGAGATCTTCGTGGGTGTAGCGCACGCCGGTGTCAATGACGGCCACCACGATGTTGCTGGCGGAGTTCAACACATCCCAGGCCTCGGGCGCGTCAATATCCGCGTCCGGCGTGCCGCTGGATTGGCCGGTGTTGTGCAAGCCCCACAGCGTGCCGTCCACGAATTTTGGGTCGTTCGGCGTCGCATACACCTGCCCTAGATAATCTGGTTCAGCAAATTCCACCAACCGGCTCTGCTCGCACTTGGCGATGAAATCCGGAACGGTTGCGCCCGCCGGCAAGCGGACAATTTGCAGGCCACCCAAACCGGGAAAGGTGCTGACGACCTCGGACTTTTGCGCGGAATGAAAAGCCGCCAGCGTCCTCAGAGGGATGGCCGCTTTCGGTTGGAGTAGGATTTGATCGCTCCGATAGGCGCTTGGAGAAAACGCAGCCGGCGGCGGCAAAGCCTGGGCGGAACTGGGCGCGTGAGCGAGCCAGAGGCAGACTGAGGCGCAAAGGAGCACTTGCCGTCGGATGCGCGCTCGCTGGTTCAGGCTGGTAGCGGACGGGAAAAGGGTTTCAATTGCATTCATGGGACTTGTGTTAGCGTTGCGAACCACGGTTTCCCGCGTGCGCAGATGATTCCACGAATGCCCGGAAAGGCAAAGCTGGATTCGCATCAAGGCCGCGACACCTCAGCAGCCGGCGCTTGAGGTTCAGCGGGTTTGTGCCAGCGGTGTTTGATCAGCGCGAGGGCCGTGCCAATGGCGAAGAGCAGAAAACTGCTGCTGATCGCGGTGACCCCAAGTGGCAGGCTGCCCAATTTGCTCAGCGCCAGATTCGCCGGTCCGCACACGGCCACCGCCAGCGCCGCCCCGGGGGCGACGAGTGGCATCCAGCGCTGGAAGAACAGTCCTCGCACTCCCCATCCGAGCAGGACCACAGCCGCCATGATCAACGGCTGCCAGACTGTCGCGTCATCACGGACCCAAACCACGGTGTGCATCAACCAACCCACTGCCACGAGCATCCGGCCGGCCGCCGCGCCTTGATGCTCGTGATCCTGCCAGCGCAGACTGTGCAACAGGAAAGAAACGAAGCCGGCTTGCGCCGCCCAATACAGCGTGTCGCCGTGGTCACCGCGCAGCAGCCCCACGAGCCAAGCCGACGCGAGGCCTCCGACGATGGCGATTTTTGGATTCCGCGAAAGCGCGGAGCAAATCATCAAGTAAGCCAGCGCCGCCACGACG
>CAIKLQ010000919.1 GCA_903828255.1 uncultured Verrucomicrobiota bacterium | reverse complement strand
CCACGGCGGACATCGAGGAAACCCCGGATTTCGGCGCGCAGGTGGACACGGAATACATCCTCGGCATGGCCAAGATCAAAGGCGTTGTCAAAGCCCTGCTCGATATTGACAAGGTCATCGGCGGTGACGCCACCGCGGGCCATCGGCTGCTGGAAAGCACGTTGGCCTGAAGCTTTGAATCGCGATCTGTTCCTCCAAGAAACCAAGCGAGAACCTATGCAAAACCAAATCAAAAGAAACCGCATCTCATTCCGTTGGTTGAAAGGGTCAACCATCGCTGTCCTGATATGCAGTGGCTACTCGCCCAGCCAGGCCGAAGATGCCAAGCCCGCACCGGCTGCTCCAGCCGTTGTTCCTGCGGTGGCTCCGGCGACTGCTCCTGCGGCTGCGGCTGCGCCTGTTCCTGCACCTGTTCCCGCGGTTGCTCCTCCAGCCGCCGCCGCAACGGCGACAGCCGCGCCGCCGGCAGCCGCGCCAGCGAGTGAGGCCAAGGATGTCAGCCTCACGGCCGATCAGGCGTTGCAGCGGTTGATCGCGGGCAATGCCCGCTACGTGGCGGGCAGCCCCACGCACCCCAACCAAACCCCGCAACGCCGCGCCGAGTTGGCCAAGGGCCAATCGCCGTTCGCGATCGTGTTGACCTGTTCTGATTCCCGCGTGGCTCCGGAGCTATTCCTGGATCAAGGCTTGGGTGACTTGTTCGTCATTCGTAATGCCGGGAACATCCTGGACGACCATGTCATCGGGAGCATGGAATACGCGGTCGAACATCTGCACGTGCCGTTGGTGCTGGTCGTCGGCCATGAAAAGTGCGGCGCCGTTTCCGCAGCCGTAGCTGGCGGGGAAGCGCCCGGGCATATCCGCAGCGTGGTGGATGCCCTAGAACCGGCGGTCGAACTGGCGAAAAACATGCCGGGAGACAAGGTGGACAACGCCGTCCGGGCCAACGCTCAACGCGGCGCGGAGATTTTGACCCACGTCGAACCATTCCTCAAGGAAGCAATCAGCCACGCCAAACTCGTCGTGGTCGCCGCCCGCTACGAACTCGCGACCGGCCGCCTCGAAATCCTTAAAGAATCCACCCCAAGTCTCTCGAAACATTAATCCCCAACCATCCACTCCGCCCCAGGAAAAAGAATATGAAAACCATGACCATCGGAAAGAAAATCGCCCTCGGCTTCGGCGCGTTGATCCTCATTGCCACATTCCTCGGCGGGTTGGCGATCTTCAACATGAAGGCCGTCCAAACCCAGTCCCAGAAGCTGGCGACGGAATATGTCCCGGAATCGAAAGTAGCCGGGGACTTGAGCACGGCGCTGGCGGAAGTGCAACTCGGAGTCCGCAGCTATGGGTTGACGGCCGACAACGCGTATCTGGACGCCGCACGAAAGGGTTTGGTGGAGTTGCACAAGCAACAGCAAGCCGCTCAGAAACTCGCCGATGAGCACCCCGATCTGGTCAAACTGCGCGACCACCTTAAAGACTTGGACCCGGCGCTCAAGAGTTACGAGGACCTGATCGCCCAGACCGAAACCAAGAACAAGGAGATCGTCGCCGATCGGGACAAGTTGAACAAGACCGCGGCGGACTTCCTGGCCAACATTGACAAGCTGATTGCTTCCCAGGTCGAGAAAATGGAGAAGGAGATGAAGGCGTTCACCGAAGAGCCCAAACTTCAGCAGCGCCTGCACAAGCTGATGCTGACGACCGAAATCCGGGGCGAGGGCAATGCTGCGCGGATCGCGGTCTTCAAGTCCCAGGCCTTGCGGGATCCCAAGCTGATTGAGGACGGACTGAAGAATTTTGAAATGATGGACAAAAAGTTCGAGGAGCTGCACGCGTTACTGACGATCCCCGAAGACATCGCCGAGTTGAACCAGGTCAAAGCCGACGCGCATGGCTACCGCGACACGATGAAAGAACTGATGGCCGATAACCTCGGGCTCGTTGACTTGGGCAAGAAGCGCGTGGAAGCGGCGGGGCGCGTGGAGACTTTGGCGCTGGAGACGGTTACGGCCGGTATGACGCGCACGGTGGAGGCGGCCAGCAGCTCGAATCAGAAGCTCGCGTCGTCCTCCTGGGTGTTAATCGTCGGGCTCATTGTGGCGCTGGTGTTTGGGGTGAGTGTGGCGATCTTCATCATCCGCGGCATTACCAAAGTTCTGACCCGGGTTTCCGGAAGCTTGAGCGCCGGTGCCGAGCAGACCGCGAGTGCGGCAGCGCAGGTTTCATCCGCGAGCCAGTCTTTGGCTGAAGGCGCCAGTGAACAGGCCGCTGCACTCGAAGAGACGAGTTCCTCGCTGGAAGAAATGTCCAGCATGACCAAGCGTAACGCGGAAACGGCGGGCAAGGTG
>CAIKLQ010000918.1 GCA_903828255.1 uncultured Verrucomicrobiota bacterium | reverse complement strand
GGCCATTTCGGCCTCGAAGGTTTCCTGCTCGTAAGTGTTGGTCGTGGACACCGCCAAGAACCGGCTGGGCGCGAGTTTGAGCCGCTCCAATTCGCGGACGAAATCCGCCACTGGCGCGGACAACACTGCGCCATCGCCGCCATTGAGCAGGTTGTTGGGGAAATACGGTCCGCAGGCGTGGAGGCTCGTGGCCGCCAGACACAGCAATGCCAGACCGAGCGCGGCGAGGCGGAGGAGTTTTTCCAGCGGCGCGGATGGAGGATCGGAGACGACGGAATGCTCCTGTGCGCGGTTCGCGGTGCTCTCATTAACACCTCGCTTCAGCGAGGTGATCAGGAGCGGAGGGATGAAGGAAAACCGTTTGAACGGTTTTCCGACCGGGCAAGAAACCGTTGAAACGGTTTCGGAATCCTCTCCGGTGATGGCCCCCGATTGAAGTCGGGGGTTAATGAGCGCAGCACCGGGCGAGTCGTTACTCGCGGGTTTCGGCTTTCGGATCTCGGAATTCTTACAGACTACAGCTTTTGAATTTTGTTTTTCGTTTACACTTTCACAATTTTTTAAGTTCACACCGCACCTCACAGTCAGGATCGAGGCGCAACCACCCGAGCGCCAGCCGGTCCCCGGCGGGCAAGCGGCAAGGTTGCGACTTGGTTTGGAATCTCGCGGCGGACAGACTTCTGTCCGCAAGTTCAAAGTCCCGCAGGGCGTCACCCGCAATCAAGCGGGCTTTCGTCCAGCGGACTTCCACAGCGAGCCGTGAGGAAAAGTCGAGTTCGCCTGCGTTTACAAGGTTGATTTCCACCAACCCCGCCTCGACCCGGCGCGCCTCCACCCGAATTGCTTCTTGTGGAAAGCGTGCGGCCACAATTGCACCGAGAGTTGGCCAACGCCAGTTAAAGTTATCCACAATCGTCGGCAGCCGGTACCAGATCACGCCGCGCATCGCGGCGGGCCGGCTAGCGGTCCAATGTTGAACCAGCGTGGCCATCGCCAGCGGGTCGGTGGCAACCTCGCGCAACTGCGCTCCTTCGGGCCAGTTCCGGCGCGGGCCTTCGGCGGAAAGCCCGAGGAACTTGCCGCTCTTGTCGAAGGCGATCAGATAGCCGTAGGTCGGCAACGCCACCCGAAACGGCACGCCGATGCGGCCCGCGCGCTCCACCGCCCGTTGCGCCGCCCGCGGATCGCACAACGTGAACGGCGCGTGGATGTTCGTGGGGCGTGCGACGGAGTGAACTTGCAGCACGTAATTCGGGGCCGCCGCCGCCAGTCGCGGAAAGGTCCGCGCGTTGAGCCAACTCGGCAACGCCGTGATCGTCACTGGCAGCGGGGCGACGCGGGCTTGAATCGCGGTGAGCCAGGTGCGATAGCCATCGAGCTTGGATTCCGCGCAGTCGAAATCAATTTGCAGCTCGCTTAAATCGGCGTGGTTGGTGCGTGCTTCCGCGACCAGCGAGGCGGCGAGATTGCAGAGGAAAAGGGTGATGGTTGCGGCCGGAGTGCCAGCCTCCGGAGATCCGACGAAGGGCCCCGCGTACGGCCCAATCCGCAGCGCAATGCCGAACGGGCGATGCGTGCCAGCGAGCGTTGCGTAATCCGGCGCCACGCGCACGACCTGCGGCTTCTTGTCTTTCCACGAAACCTCAGCCTTGAGCAAAGCGAGCGCGGAGAAATTGGTCGCGTGTTGCGCGACGGCGTTGCGCACTGGCTCGGACCACGCGCGTTGCCAGACGTAAGCTTCATGCCGCAGTGGCCCGCTCGCGTGGGGCGCGGTCCGGAACCCGAGCCACCACGCCGCAACCCCCGCGAGGATGAGCAGCGTGGACAAAAGGACGGTGCGATGTTTCATCAAGCGCCGCCAGCATGGGAGAGGCTTCGGTGACTGACAAGAATTCGGAAGCAGGAAGAGTTTTTTCAAGAGCGTATCCAGCTCCCCGGAAGCTGATGAGCGGTTGTTGCGTCACGCGACCGCAGGTTCGCCCACGATCAATCGGCCATTCGTCGCATCCAGCGTGACGTGCGCGCCGACGGGGAGCGTGACGTTGTGCGGGATGTGGCCGAAGGGGAGGTCCATCGCCACGGGAATTTTCAGCGGCAGCAGGCGCTCGCGGAGGACGTCTTCCAAAGTCTGGCGGTATTCCTTGGTTTTCTTCGCATTCGGGTCAACGCAGCCTTTGTTGACGCCGATGGCGATGCCGGCGACTTGTTGCAACAGGCCGGCGTTGAGCAGTTGCGTCAGCATCCGGTCGAACCGATACGGGACTTCGTCGAGATCTTCGAGGAAGAGAATCCGGCCCTGGAATGGCGGCTGCCACGGCGTGCCAAGGCTCGCACACACGAGGGTGAGGTTGCCGCCGATCAACTGGCCGTTCGCCATGCCGCCGCGCAGCGGC
>CAIKLQ010000917.1 GCA_903828255.1 uncultured Verrucomicrobiota bacterium | reverse complement strand
TTCCGCAGCGAGTGTGAGCGCCAGAACTTCGCCGCTGGCAATGTCCCGGGTATCGTCAGGTTTGGGGAACTTGGCCAGGGCCAGCCGGCCATCGGCCAGGCTGACGGCCGCCTTGGGCCGAGCACCGCCCAGCGGCGAGCCGGCCCCGAGGAGGAAACGCAAGTCCGCCGCCGTGTCGGTCTCGGAGTGAATCGCGGCGGCGGCGCGCAGCAGTGCCTGGAGGCGGATCAGCGGCGGGAGCTTTCCCGTGCTGACGGCCAGAAATGGGCTTGTGGCATCAAGGCGGAAACGCAGTGCCCCGAGGCGCGAGGCGTCATCGAGCGCCAGCACATAGTCAATGTCCCGATACGGCTTCTGAGGGAGCACCTGCTTGCGGACAGCGCGCTCGATAAGGATTCGTCCCCAGCGATCCGGCCCGCAATCCTGGAGGGCACCAAACAGCACCGGGCTGTGCTGGACACCGGTTTGCAGCGGTAGCGAGGTGGGATCGATCGGAAAGGCGTCAGCCCGCTTGAGCCATTCAGGGGCATATTCAAACGCAACCGCCGGACCACGCCCGGTGGCGTGAAGCCGCCCCGCGAGCCAAGTCTTCCCTCCCCAGTCGATGTGGACTTCCCAGCTCATGTGCGGGCACGGCGAATGCGTTGAGGCAGGCGGCGCTCGTCCAAGCTGAGGGCAAGATCGTCGCTCGCGGGCGCCGCCAGACCGGCCAGCCGGTCGTGCAATTGCAGCACAAATGCGGCAGTGGCCAGCGTGCCCAGCGCAACGGTTGGGTCGCCGCGCTCCAACCGCCAGAGCGTATCCCGGCTGACAAAGAGCCGCCCCGCCATGTCGGCGGTGGCGATACCGCGCTTGCGCCGGGCGAGCGCCAGATCACGGCCCAGCTTGCGCAGCGCATTCGCAGCGGGTAAGGGCATGTTTGAGGCAGACGACATGGGGGCATTGTCCGCTATGGCGGACAGTATGTCAACTAGCGTCCGTTATACCAGCCGTTACCGAACAATGTTCAATTCCGACCCAACAGATGAGCGCCCCTGAAGCGCGGAGCAGAATCAGTTCGCGCTCACACCCACCGCGAAGCATGCACCCCTCGACCCGCGCTGGAATTTCATTCTCGCGAATCGCGCGCGCCGGGGGAATTCACGCAACTCCAGTCGTCCCTTCTCGACCAACACCGCCGCGGGGGCGGGGGGGACTGCCGCGGTTTTCCTGAACCACAGACTTGAGAACGGGGAAAACCCTCTCTGTCCGCGACGGGGCCGGAGCGGCGGCAGCCACGCCAGCGCCCCAACGCAGATCTCGCAATCCTTCCTGCACTATCTGTCTAATCGGCTCTTCATTCATGGCATGCTGGCTTTCAGGTAGGGAATGGTCAGCGGCCCCTGCGGCAGCACCGCGACGCGGGCCTGACTTCCCAGTCTCTTCAAAGTTTCCGCCACGGTGGCGGCAATGTCATGGCACGGGGTCAGGTGTGCCGCACGGACGATTGCATCCGGCAGCGCGCTCTGCACCAGCACTTTTGCCCGGCGTTGGATCAGCGCCTGAATCTGCGCCTGCCATTGCTCCGGCCGCATAAATCCAGGCGTGCTTAATCGTGCCAGCACTTCCTCCGGACTCGAGACGCTCCGTAGCAACTTGTCCAAGGGACTGTTCGCAGGCACGCCCTCCCGGCATTCCGCCGCCAGAATCAGCGTCCCGCCGGGCTTGAGGATCCGCGCCCCGGCGCTCATGCCTTTCACCCCTTGATACAGGTTCATGTCCAGCGGATAGCCGCCGTTGGTGGTCACCACCACGTCGAACCATTCGCGTACCGGCTGCATCGCCGTGCGCCGGACGAATTCAATGCCCACTTGGTGGGCCACAATCAAGTCGCCGGAAAACACGCCGGTGATTTCGCGCTCTTCGTTCAACGCAACGTTCAACAGAAAGCTCGGCCCGGCGCGCAAGGCGATGTCACGCATCTCCTCCCAGATGGGATTCCCGGCCGTGACGCCGAACACGGCGTTGGCGTCCCCGATGTTGCGGACGCCGTGGTTGCTCATCACGGTGTGCAAATGCGCCACGCCCGGCATGATACCTTTCGGCCCGCCGCTGAATCCGGCAAAGAAGTGCGGCTCGATGAAGCCAGTGATGATCCGCACGTCGGCCTCGACCAATTGCCGGTTGAGCCGCGCTGGTGTGCCGTCACGGGTGACGCCGACCTGGACGTGCGCCGCGGAATTCTCTGGCTCGTGGTTGAGCACGCGATAGTTCGCCACCACGGCGGGCGTGAGCAGTTGCTCCAACTCGGCGCGGGTGTTGAGCCGATGCGTGCCGAGGGCGTTGAGGAGCGTGATGTTGCCCGGCAGGACGGAACCTGAGAGAGATTCCAACAACCACGGAATGAGGCGGTGATTGGGCGTGGCGCGGGTGATATCCGTGAACACGATGGTCACGCGGGAGTTTCTCGTTACCAACTGCCGCAACGGCCGGCTCCCGATGGGGTTCTCGAGGGCGGCCAGAACCGCCCCCTATTCGTCGCGCAACCCCAGCGTGGGTTGAGGCTCGATCACTGTCGTCCGGTCGTCGGGCAACTCAACGGCGAGATGCCCTGCACCGTAGGCAAGTTTGACTTTCACGACGCGACCAGCGGCAAATGGAACTGATGCTCCGCCAGGAATTGTTTGGCGGAACGCATTATGGAATTGATTTCAGCGCGTTTCATAAAGTGCGGGAACAGGCTTTAGAAGGGGTTGCAGACAACAGCTTACCTGATGCGGTCGAAGATGAATCTAGTTTTGATAGAGATCCCTGCACCTTGAGCAGGTGTTAGGCGGTGCACATCTGAACTTCAACTTCCCGCCATTCTCCAGCCGTTAATCCCGTCTTCCGCCGCGCATCCCGATAAACCACCGGCTGAGTTCGAGCTTGGGTGACAGGTAACGCCTGCTCGGCGGAGCATCCGTAAAGCAAAGCCGTTACCGTGGCAATCGTGCCTGCCCACTCGGCTGGCGGGGCAGATTCGCGACGTTGCCGCCACCACTGCAACTCCCAGACGGCACCTTTACGGGCATCAAACGTGCCGGATGCCGCTGGGGCAACCACCCGATAGTAATCCGTCATGGCGGACAATGCCGCCGGATCATTTGTGTCGCGCGGAAACACGCGGGCTGCCCGGGCCGCATGCCACGCCAGTCGCAAACTGTCCCATCGCGAAAAGCCGTATTGCTGACGCGAAGCCCGCCACGTATGCCCGAGCAATGGCAACCACCGTTGGCCGTAATAGTCCCGCCACATGGCCGGCTCCAGTTGCGCCATGGCCGCCGGATCAAAGCCGGCCAGATTCGGCCGGGCAGGCCAGAAGAACCACCCCATGCCGGCCACCACGAAGACCGCCAGCAGTGCGAGCAGGCGACGTCTCTGGCGACGACAGACCAACCTTTCGGTTCGGGAAACCCGTTTGTCCGTCAAGGTTGCCGAGTTGGAATCTTGTCCGACCATAGTCGATATACTGGAGCTACCTTAAACGCGCTGAGAGGCGTCTTCGCAGCTCGTAGCCAAGATGCTCTCCACCACGAGATTGACATCCACCGAAGGGTTGGCAGCTACCGAACGCGCCCAGATCTCACCATCCAGCACACAAGTAGAGAGCATGCCCGCAGGCAGCGCCTGTCCGGCCGAGTCTGTTCATTCACCAGCGCTGCGGGCGGTTGATCGAGACGCTGCCGGCGTTGCAACATGATCCGAATCGTCCGGAGAACGTTCTGAAGGTTGACGCTGACGAGGAAGGCGTTGGCCGCGATGATGCGGCGGACAGTTTGCGGTATTTGGTGGCGACGAAGTCGCGGACGGTGACGCAACGCAAGTTGCGTGGGCTTTAAGGCGGAGGCGACAAAGCTGCCGCCTCCGCCAGGTTTGCGGTTATGCTATTTGCCGCCAGCGGGCGCATTTGATCGGCCGCCTCCGGAGGGGTTGCCCGTTGTACTGGGCCAGCCGCCACCGTTACCGTGGCCGCGTCCACCACCCTTGGTGCCGCCGCCACCTTTACTGCCGGAGTTGTTGTTTAGTTTGATGTTCAGCTTTGATTTGTTCTCTTGGCGCCAACTTTGCGCCGAATTACAGCTAATGGAGGGTGTCACCGGTGTCATGCACTATAGTGACGGTAGATATGTAGAATATGTAGATTGGGGCAACTTTTATTGTTGCCTTGCAGTTCGCGACGCATGGCGCGTGCGAGCCGGAGCTAAATCAACACGAGTTTGGTAACAAGTCAACTCCCAAGGATGCCCCCTACTCGGCGGCTAATTTTGGAAAAAGTGGAAAAAATGAAGCCTGCTCGCATTTTTTGCTGGCGGGGATTATCGCTCTCTGAGCTATCTTGCGTGTGCCTGCACGCCTACCACTTCAAGCGAAGACTCCCTTCCACCTCAACCCCAAACCGCTCGACGAAATGAGTTCATCCCGCGCCGGACTGCTGGCGGCTTCGCGCACCTTGCGCAGCCTGCGGGTGCCCGTCTTGGCTGACCTCAACCTTCAGTTCAAAGCGCGCCGCAGCGGCTTTACCGACGGTCAGTCCGTCGAATCGCTGCTGCTGCTCCAGATCGCCGGCGGCGATTGTCCCGAAGATTTGGTGCTGCTGGAAGACGATGCCTGTTTGGAACGCGGCTTGGGGTACGCCGTGCCCAAGGCCCGCACGGCGCGGGATTTTCTGGAGCGCTTCCATGACGAGAGCTTGGCCGCGTTGCGCCCGGCACGGGAAGCACAGAAAAGTTTCATTCTGCCCCGCAGTCCGGGGGTGGTCCGGTTGCAGGAGGTCCAAGTAGGTTTGGTGGGCAACGTGGCCCAACGATATATGCAAGCGGGCGAAACCTTGAAGCTCGCGACGGTGGATCAGGACGCCACGATCCTCGAGAGCCACAAGCGCAGTGCGCGGGCCCATTACGAAGGCGGGCGCGGTTAACAGCCGATGGTGGCGGTGTGGGCGGAGGCGGACCTGGTGCTGGCCGACGAGTTTCGCGATGGCAACGTGCCGGCCAAACAGGCGCCGCTGACTTGCGCGCAACTGGCGTTTGCGGCGCTGCCGGCCAGCGTGACGCAGCGGTATTTTCGCGGCGACTCCGCGTGCCATGAAAATGAATTGCTCCACTGGCTGAAGCATCCGGAGCGGGCCCAGGAGCCGGGCGGACGCATTGGCTTTGCCATCAGCGCGGTCCTGAGTGCGCCCTTGCTCGCGGCGACCCGCCAAGTGGCGGAGGCCGCCTGGCGCACGATCCAGACCGAAGCCGACGGGACGCGCCGGCAAAGGGCCGAGGTGGCGTTCGTGCCCGGCGAGGCCAACGAAAAGAAAGACGGCCAACCGTTGCGCTATGTCGGGCTGCGCCTGCTCAAGCCGCAGGGCGAGTTGTTCGCGGACGGTGCGGATCGGCATCACCATGCCGTGGTGACGAATCTGGACTGGGCGGGGGAGCGGCTATTGCAATGGCAGCGGGAGAAAGCGGGCACCGTGGAGCCTGTGCATGACGAAGTGAAAAACGCGTTAGGCGGCGGGCATGTGCCCAGCCAGCATTTCAACGCCAACGCCGCCTGGTTCAAGCTGGCGTTAATGGCCTACAACATTGTGAGCGCCATGCGGCGGCTGTCGCTCACCGCCGAGGAGCGCACCGTGCGCCTGAAGAAGTTTCGCCTGTTAGTGATCCAGTTGGTCGGGCGGATGAGCCGGGTGCAAAACACCCTGCGGCTGCGGTTTTGCGCGGCGCGCGAAGCGATCGCGCGGGGGCAACGGATTTGGGAAGTGTTTGCGCTGCCGACCCAGGCGACGGCCTTCACGTAGCGACCGACGGAAAGTTATTCACAATTGGCCAACGCGTCTGGCCTTAAGGAGACTTAAGGTTGTCGGAGCGGTTTGGTCGCGTGGCG
>CAIKLQ010000916.1 GCA_903828255.1 uncultured Verrucomicrobiota bacterium | reverse complement strand
TTGGGCCAGCGACCCGAACGCCGAGGCATTACGCATTGAAGTTTCGCCAGAGCGTTCACTTCTGTTACCGCACGATCAATTCATGTTCGCAGAATTGACCAGTGGCGGAGACGAGCAAAATCTCAAGCTGGTCTTCGCCGCCCACGAGGTTTCGATTCGCGGCCATTTTTTAAGACGAATTGAGACGGTCATGCAGCGGATGGAATTGTCATTCCTGGGTAAATTGCCAGCCAGCCAACGAGCCCTGATCACAGAGGGGCAACCGGTGGTGCTGGAGATTGTCGTTACTGAAACAATTCAGCCGGAGAAGTGACGACTGGCACGGAGTTGTTTTCCGGTTCAATGTCCGAAGCACCTAAGAAGTCGTTGGAGACTTCCGACCGCTTAAGACGGCAGGTCCTTGCCCGTGGTGGTTACGGTTAATTTGCCATGCTTGACGCCTTTGGCAGCAATCAACTCGTCCGCGATCTTCTTGATTAGTGACGCCTTGCCGCGCACGACCAGAACTTCGAGACAGTTGTGATGGTCCAGATGGACGTGCATGGTGGAAACTATGACTTCGTGATGATCATGTTGGATTTCTGTCAGCGCTTCCTGAACGTGCTGCGTGTGGTGGTCGTAAACCAGTGTGATTGTGCCGGCAATCTCTCCACTGCCGGTTTTATGACGATGCTCCACGAGTTGCGCGCGCATCATGTCCGCGATGGCGGGGGAACGGTCGTCGTATCCCTTCTCCTCTACCATTTCGTCGTATTGACTCAGCAGTTTCTGTGGTAACGAAACGCTGATTCGAGCCACTGGAGTATTCTTTTCAGCCATGCTGCTGCTATCTTATGAGAAGACCTGCTGGCGTCGAGTCAAACACGCGTCAATGCGCGTGGTGCGGGTGGTGGTGAAACAGGATATGAGGCTTCTCCAGACCGTGAGCGAGCATCAACGGTTCGTCGCTGAGCAAGTCGCCGGTTGCGGCATCGGCAACCAAAACGCCACGGTCAAGGATGATGGAACGCGGACAGAGTTCGACGACCATCTCCAAATCGTGAGTGGCAATGAGCTTGGTGGCCGGAATCTGCCGGAGCAACGCCTTGAATTCACGCCGCCCGCGCGGGTCGAGGTCGCTGGTTGGTTCGTCGAGGACGAGCACCGAGGGGTTGCAGGCCAGCACTCCAGCAAGACAGACGCGGCGTTTCTCACCGTGGCTCAGATGGTGGGTGGCGCGATGGCCGAAGTCCGGCAGGCCCACCTGATTCAATGCTTGCTGCACACGCGCTTTCACGTCCGACTCAGAGAGGCCAAGTTGCTGTGGACCAAAAGCCACATCTTCAATCACCGTGGGGCAGAACAGTTGATCGTCCGGGTCTTGAAACACGAGCCCCACCTGTCGTCGAATAGATTCCAGATTGTGCCACGAAACCGGTTCGCCGTCGATACGAACTGCGCCATCCACATCATGCTCGTCCGGGAGAATACCGTTGAGATGAAGGAGCAAAGTGGATTTCCCCGAGCCATTCGGTCCGAGAAGTCCGACGCACTCGCCTGGCGCTATGCGGAAGCTAACGCCGCGAAGAGCCTGTGTGCCGTCGTGATAACGGTAGGAAAGATTTTGAAGTTCGATGGCGGGAGTCATTTGAAACCGCGCGCACACATGGCGGCATAAATCCGTTCGGCCCGCTCGGAAGCGCGAATGAACAATTGTCCGGCCACCGTGGCCAACACCGGCCATTGCCAGCGCCGCCCGGCAATGAATGTTCGGCTGGCGCGGGCGCGACTCATGCGTTGGGCTTCGTCCACCAGAACGAATAGGTATCGGTGCATGAGGGCCATCGTGGTGATAAGCAAGGCGGGCACGCGGATTTGGCGCAACACCCGCAGCACCTCGCTGAAGGGGGTCGTGTTGGAAACGAGGATGACGGTGAGCAGGCAAACCGTGCTGCGCGCCATCAACCACGGCCATTGCGCGCGATGCTCCGGTTGGAAGGCGTTCAGCGCCACCACGCCCAATACGAATGGGGCAAGCAGCAAGAGTCGTTTCAAAAGGAACATCGGTGGGATGCGACTCACAGCGATAACCAACGCCAGGAAGGTGAACGCAAAAGCGAGCCATCCGGGGATTGTGGCTGGAATCAGCACCGTAAGTGCAATCAACACCAAACCGCTGCCCAATTTCAATTCCGCCGGAGCGCGGTGGATGATGGTGTTTAGCCGCGCGTGACGATGTTCGAGCAAGTGGAGTTTCATGGCCTGCTGTTGGCAGCCGACACCGGAGCGGAACGATTCGGGATAAGAACGCGGGCCAGCAGGAGGGCGAGTAGGAACACGAAGATTGCACCGATAGCGCCCGCCAGCGCCGTTGCCAACGTTGCGGAATGGATGCCAGGGAACGCATAGTCCGGGGCGAGCGCGGGCAGCGTGGGTTTTGTCGCGGCCTGCGCGAAACCGAGCTTCTCTGCCACGGCTTCCAGCCCATCGGGCCACGGACAGGCAAATGGCGCGACGAATAAAGCCATTCCCACCGAAACCATCAATCCATAGCGGACGAATTCACGCCAGCGATGGCCGGTGCAGGTCGGTTCAGTGGATTGCATCAGTTCCGGGCGGGTGCGTTGAATGGCGGCAAAGATCAACGCGCTGATCACACCTTCTCCCAAACCGATGAGCAAATGGACTCCCACCATCGCCGTAAATGCAGCCCGCCACTCCACTTTATCGGACCATGCGAGTTGTCCCGCGCAACTGGCCGCTGCCAGCACGGTGGAAATCCACCCGGCAAAAGCCAGTGCCGTCAACCGCCCGCGTGGGCCGGGCAGCACGGCCTGAATGCCGCGATACACCATCCAACCGCCGCCTGCGCCGAGAATTGCCATGTTGAAGACGTTCGCTCCCAGCGCGAGCACGCCGCCATCCTGAAAGAGAAAGCATTGAACAATCAAAACGGTGGTGACGACGACGACCGCCGCGCTTGGTCCAAGCACCGCGGCCACCAATACGCCACCGATCAGGTGTCCCGATGTGCCCGCCACTACGGGAAAGTTGAGCATTTGGGCAGCGAAGAGAAAAGCCGCTGAAAGTCCCAGCATGGGGATGTGTCGCGCCGGCAAGGTTCGCCGCACCTGGCGGAGTGCCAGCCCCACGCCCGCCACGGCCAGCGCCGCCGTGGTTACGGTGGTCTTCCCGTCGATGAATCCATCCGGAATATGCACGGGGGCATAATAATCTGACTACGCCGACGGAGGCAAGATTGTTCGTAATACTGGTTTGTGATTGCGTATTACCACCACTCGCGGGTAATACTATTCTTAATGTGCGTATTAACCAGAAGGACGCGCGAAGCCCGGCGGCTCGGGTGGCTGGCGTTCACGCTGATTGAACTGCTGGTCGTCATCGCCATCATTGCGATTTTGGCGGCACTCCTGTTGCCCTCGCTCAGTCAGGCCAAGGAGCGCGGCAAACGCGTGGCTTGCTTGAGCAACCTCCGCCAGATCGGATTGGCTGCGCAACTTTACGCGGATGATGCCAAATCCTATCCGCCGGCGTATGTGGATTCCTCGGCGCGATGGATGGATTTGCTCAAGCCTTTCATGGCGAAAACTTCGGGGGTTTACCTTTGCCCGTCGGATCTCAAGCGGATTCCCGTGACATGGGACACCAACATCTTTCTCAGTTATGGAATGAACGTGTTTCGCTTCGCGGGGCAGGATGCCTGCTTTTGGTATTCGGTTAAGCCCGAGAGAATAACTCAGCCGACGATGACGATTCTTTTGGCAGATTGCACGCCCGGCAAATACTACTGCGGCGGCGGCAGCTCCTTCACCAATCCCGTCGTGGACGTGGATTATCGCCACTCCAAGAAAAGTTTCGTCGCTGCTTACTGCGACGGACATGTGGAAGCCAAGATTCTCACTACGAAAGAGGAATGGGACGCCTCCAAATAACCCCCTGAACTGAAAGAAATGAAAGCTCGAAACACTAAAATCACCGATACCCCGCTCGCCCTCATTTTAGCTGCAAGCCTTTTGCCACAAGCGCTGCATGCAGGTTTTTCCGCACCAGGCCAAGGCCTCACCAACGTCTTGTCCGGCAGCGTTCCCAACGGTGCGCTGTCCTGGCAGACAACCACCAACTGGATCAACGGCACAGTTCCGGCCAAGCCCTACGTTCTGGAGACCGGCTACACCCTCCCCGTTTGCGACGCTATTCCCGTGGCGCGATTGGTGATGACCGTTTGGGGAGGCACGGCCAACTACGTCAGCCAGATGACCGTGGCCATCAACGGCACAAACCTCCCCACCGCCAATCCGCTCGTATTCGGTTCGACCGCCGACACCAACGCCATTTTCAGCACCACCAATGCAAATGCCTATGGCGCAGGCTCGGGCCTCTGGCTCATCACGTTGCCCGTGCCGGCGGAAATGCTGTTCAAGAACGGAACGAGCAATTCCGTCTCGGTCACACAGACTACGCCGGACAGCTTTGATGGACGAATTCATCACGTCACGCTCGTGGCGATTTATCAGAGTGGCGCGTTAACGAACGTGTTCGACTACGCACTGGCCGAAGGCAGCGGCGACATTTATCGCGCGCCAACTTCGGTGCAGACCAATCAGCGAAACTTTACGCTCACCGTCAATCCAGCCAATGTCACAGCCGCCACGTTCACTGCGCTCTATACTTACGCTGACACGGGCCAGAACGACCGCCTCTATTTCAATAGCGCACAACTCGGCAGTGACGACGTGGCGACGTGGGACAAGGTTGGAACAGGCCTGGACTTTGGTCCAAGTATCGTGAGTTTCGACGTGCTCACCAATCTGCTGGCGACCAACGCTGTCAAATTCACTGTGGCCACTGGCGACGGTGTGCCCGACACACGCGAGAGCAGCCTCCGCCCGCAACTCTCGGTGCTGGCCGTGACGCGGGGGGTAGCGGCCACCGCCCCAACCCTTTCCGTTTCCATTCAAACCAATCAGGTTCAACTCACCATCGCTGGTGAAGCAGGCCGCACTTACACCGTCCTTTCGTCAGCCACTTTGACCAACTGGACGGAAGTCGGCAGTTTCGTGAGCACCAACGCCCTCTCGCTCTGGTCTATTCCGGCCACGAATCAATACCGATTCTTCCGCGTCCGCACTCCTTGATTTTTATGAACGCCGTTGACCAACTTCGCGAACTGTTCCACCACATCGCCGCTTTTCTCGTCTGGCCGGTGCTGCTGGGACTGCTCGGACTCCTTGCCGCCATGCTCGTTTCCCTCGGCGGATTTTTGCGGGAGACGTGGAATCGCCGGGCAGGCCGCCGCATAGCCTTGGAGCGAGCCAAGCAGGCACTGGATGAAATTGCCGCCAAACAACCCGGTGAAGGACTCGACCTTCGTTTGGAAGAAAAGCTCCAAAACACCGAACGAGAACATTGGCGGGCGCTCGGACGGTTGCGCCTCGCCGTTCGCGTCGGCCCTTCACTTGGCCTCATGGGAACTCTGATTCCAATGGCCGATGCGTTGCAGGGATTGGCGGATGGCAATCTGCCTGCGCTCGCCAGCAACATGGTTACCGCCTTTGCGGCAACCGTCATCGGATTAACCATCAGCGTTGCCGCTTACCTGATTGCCGCCGCCCGCGAAAGCTGGGTGCGCGCCGATTCACAGGAGTTGGCATTTCATGCGGAACGCATTCTCCGCGCCGCGAAAGGAAAGGAATGACTATGCGCTTCGTTCATCGGCATCGTATTTCCGCTCACGGCCCAGCGCCCGGACAGGACGAAGACCCGTTGGCTGGCATTGCCAACTTGTTCGATGTCAGCGTCGCCTTCATCGTCGCGCTGTTGATCGCGCTGTTCGCCCTGTTCTCGTCGGGCAAGTTGCTCGACAAAAACTCCAACGTCACCCTCGTGAAGCAGACCGAGAACGGGGAGATGGAAATCATCACCAAACAAGGCGGGCAGATCAAAGTCCAGAAGGTCACGGATAAAACCCTGTCCGGTCAGGGCACGCGACTGGGCACGGCGTATCGGCTCGCCAATGGCCAGGTGGTTTACGTGCCGGACGACGAAACGAAACCGAAATGAGCGCGGCGTGAAGTCCCTCGCTCCATTGCTCGTGATCATCGCGTGCCTGTTCGGCCCACTGGTTCATGCCGCACCGGTGAAGGTCGCCTTGCTCACAGGCGACGCGCAATCAGCCGCCGCCATCGGTGCAATCACGGAACTTCGTCGCGACGCCACATTGAAGGAGGTCACCGTGCGGGCATTTCCGCGCATCGAATTGACCGAAGCGGATCGCCGCTTCGTGCGGGAGAGCGACATCATTATTGGCTACCCGCGTTACGGCGCATTGCTCCGGGCGCTCGCGTCGGAGATTCGCGGAGCGGCTGACCGGGGCAGCGTTGTCGCTGGTGTCGGCGGAGCACTCGACCCGGATTTTGCCGACTTGGGTTTCAAACGCGACGCCACCCTCGCCGCATATTTTGATGCGGGCGGTCAGGCGAATATGGTGCAGATGGTGCGCGCCGCACTCGCTCGCAAGCATTTCCCCGGCTTGAAATTCCTGCCAGCGTCCGTGTTCCCGGACTTCGGCTTCTTCGATCCCGCCAGTCGCCAGGGGTTCGCAAGATTTGAGGACTATTCCGCAACGTATCTGGCCGGGAAGCCCGACCGTCACGACCGCCCGTGGATCGGCGTCTATTTTTCGCGTGACACCGCCACCGCCGGCCAGACCGAATTGCTTTCGGCCATCAATGCGGCGTTGGAAGCGCGTGGCTTGAACGCACTTTTCGGCTTTGGTTATCCCGCCGATGCCGCGCTACCAAAGTTGTATCTCAACACGAATGGACAAAGCCGCGTCGATGCGCTCATCGGCCTCACGTTGAAGATTGGAAATGTTCCCGACAAACTCGCCCCGCTGCTGGCGAAACTCGATGTGCCGATTCTTAACGCCATCGCGCTCAACAGCCAGAGCCGCGCCGAGTGGGAACGCTCCGCCAGCGGCTTGGATTTCATCGAACGTTCCTGGCAGATCGGCAGCGCGGAGCTGGCCGGTGCAATTGCACCGACGATTGTCGCTTCCAAGGAAAAGCTCGTGGACGTGGCCACGGGTGAAACCTACGTGCTGACGATGCCCATTCCCGAACGCGTCGAACGGCTCGCGGATCGGGTGCAATCGTTGGTGCGCTTGCGCCGTGAGCCTCCCGCGACGAAGCGCGTGGCGGTCATCTATTACAATTATCCGCCGGGACGGGCGAGTATCGGCGCTTCGTATCTGAACGTATTGCCGCAGTCGTTGCTGCAAATTCTCAACCGGCTGCGGGCGGATGGGTTTGCCGCCAACGGTGCGCCGACGAATGCGGATGACCTGTTCACAGCCATCCGCACGTTCGGGAACAATCCGATGCCGGGAACAAATGTGCTGGCTGATCTCGACCAAATGGCACGCTCGGAGCGCGTGCCGTTGCTGCCGGTTTCGGAATATCGCCAGTGGTTCGAGCAACTGCCCGCCAGCCTGCGTTACCAAGTCCTCATCAAGTGGGGTGAACCGGAGTTCAGTAAGGTCATGGTGTGGCATGACGATTCAGGCAAGCCGTTCTTTGTGCTGCCTGCTTTGCGTTGGGGCAACCTGGTGTTCGGCGCGCAACCGACCCGTGGCTGGGATCAGAACATTGAAGCGGTCTATCATGACGTGACCCTGCCGCCGCATCACCAATACCTCGCGTTCTATTTCTGGCTGCAAAAGAACTTCAAGGCCGACGCCATGATCCACGTCGGGACGCACGCCACGCATGAATGGCTGCCGGGCAAGGAAGTCGGCTTCACCGCCGCTGACACAAGCGAAGTCCTCGTCGGCGCTGTGCCGCAGTTCTATCCGTTCATCGTGGACGACATCGGCGAAGGCTTGCAGGCGAAACGCCGGGCCATGGCCGCGATGATCACCCATCTGCCGCCCCCGCTGGATCGCGCGACGTTGAACCCCGAGCTCCGCGAGGTTTCCGGCATCATCAACGATTACCACGTCGCGAGGGAAAAGGGTTCGGTTGCCAGCGCCGACCTGCTGCGCAACCTCGCGCAACGGTGCGAAAAGATGGGACTCTTCAAAGACCTCGCGATCACGCTCGCGCCCGAGGC
Source organism: uncultured Verrucomicrobiota bacterium (assembly GCA_903828255.1). Taxonomy (GTDB): domain Bacteria; phylum Verrucomicrobiota; class Verrucomicrobiia; order Limisphaerales; family JADLHS01; genus CAIKLQ01. Next base: position 5,158 of record CAIKLQ010000916.1, on the reverse strand, counting down.
GCAGCTCAACGACGAGCAAATCGAGGAGATTGAGCATCACCTGAAAAAGATTGGCGAACGGATGACACCGTTTGGGATGCACACGTTCGGCGTTGCGCCTGATGAAGCAAAACGCGCCGCAACCGCCGAGGCGATTCTTTCCCTTGAACCTAATCTTCCTCCCGAGGAACACGACCGTCGCAAAGCCGACTTGATGGCACGCATTGAGGCTTCAGGCCGCGCCGAACTCGATGCGCTCTCCGCCGGGCTGGCGGGTCGCTACATCGCTGCCGGACCGGGTAACGATCCCATCCGCAATCCGGAGGCATTGCCAACGGGGAAAAACTTTTACGGCTTTGACCCGGCGCGATTGCCCACGATGGCGACCTATGCGGCGGGGTCACGGCTGGCGACCGATTTGATCGAGTCGTATCGCAAGCGCCACGACGGCCAGTTTCCCGACCGGTTGGTGTTCAACCTTTGGGGCACGGAAACCAGCCGGCACGAAGGCGTAATGGAGGGGCAGATTCTGGCGCTCATGGGTGTGCGTCCAAAATGGGATGCGCGCGCGCGCGTGCAAGGCGTAGAGTTGATTTCCCGAGCCGAACTGGGCCGCCCGCGCGTGGATGTCACCGTCATTCCATCGGGGCTATATCGCGACCTATTTCCAACCTTGATGCTGTTGCTCGACCAGGCCGTTAATGTGGTCAAAACCGACACGAGCGAGGATAATCCCTTGCTGCGAAACATCACGACCGCCCGCGCCGAACTTGAAGCGCAAGGTGTCTCACCTGCCGATGCCGAACGGTTGGCCACGGTTCGCCTGTTCAGTCTGCCCTCGGGGGTCTATGGCACGGGCTTGGAACAGGCCATTCACCATCCCGATACTTGGAATGATCAACACGATGTTCCGAGTGTGTTCTTCAACCGGATGAGCCATTTGTTTGGACAAGGCTTTTGGGGCACACGCGCGGTGGGCGGCACGAACTGGAATCTTTCGCCGACGGTCCTGCGCCTCGCGCTCAAGGGAGCGAAGGGCGTGATTCACAGCCGTTCGTCCAACATCTATGGCGCGATTGATAGTGACGATTTCTATCAATACCTCGGCGGCACAGCGATGGCCGTGCGCGAAGTGAACGGCAAACCGACGGAAGCGTTCGTCGCGGACTTGAGCAACCCAAAGGCCGGCGAGACCATGACGCTGGAGCGCTACATGGGCCGCGAGATGCGGGCGCGCTATCTGAATCCCAAGTGGATTGAGGCCATGCTCAAGGAAGGTTACGCCGGGGCGCGCATGATTCGCCAGGTGACCGATAATCTGTGGGGCTGGCAAGTCACCGTGCCGGAGGCGGTGGACGCGGCGAAGTGGCAGGAGATGTTCGAGACGTATGTGCAAGACCGGAACAAGCTCGACATCCGTGAGAAGTTCAAAGCCGCCGAGAACCTCGCCTCCTACAAGATGATGGTGGACCGCATGCTGACGGTGGTGGACAAAGGTTACTGGCAACCCACACCCGAAACGCTCACCAAACTTCGCGAGGTGCAAGCGGACCTCGCTCCTGCCGTCATCACCGAACACGACACCATTGCCAAGCACGCCGAGGCTAACCTTGGGCCAGCGCCCGGACCAACCCCTGCGCCAACACTAACCGCGTCTGTTCCGACAGCCGCAAAGCTTCCGCCGATTGTGGTGAAAGGACGCGTGCTGGAGGAAAAGCCGAAGACCGCTTCGCGCTCAGCCGCAGTCACCCCTTGGTCAGCACAAATGTTCCTGGTCGGACTTGTCGCTCTTGCACTTATTGCCGCTGGCTGGTGGCGTCAGGGCCGCGATGGTCCACGATCTTCTTAATTCTGCTAAACCTTGGGACTCATCTTGCCGGACGGGTGACCTACAGATTAAGCTCGGTTGAATGACCGGCGTAAAGTGCATGGCAGTATTGAAGGCCTTGGGCGAGATGAATCGCCTGCGGATCATGCGCCTGTTGCTCAAGGAACAGTTGGGCGTGAATGCCGTCGCGCAGCGGTTGAAGATTTCGGAATACAACGTGTCCAAGCACCTGCGAATTCTGAAAGAGGCTGGCTTGCTGGAAATGGAAAAATCAGGCAAGCAGCGCCTGTATGGTGTCGTTCCCAGCCTCAAGGATGAACTGGCCGCGAACAAGAACGTGCTGGAACTGGACTGTTGCACTTTTCGCTTCGACAAGCTTCCTCGGTAACCTCCAATAGATCACAAGGAAAAGGTTTGATGGCAGCGGCATACATCTGCATTATTGCGCAGACGTTCTATGAGTGCAAAACGACACGGCGCAACCGCGAAAGCATCCCCAGCACGGAAAGCACGCTACATCATGATCGGCGGATTCCTCGGTGCGGGGAAAACCACCGCCGTCGGCAAGTTGGCTCAGCGCCTCGCCGCGCAGGGCCTTCGCGTGGGCCTCATCACCAACGACCAGGGACGGAATCTCGTGGATACCGCCATGCTGCGGTCGCAGGGTTTCGCGACAGAGGAGATTCCCGGCGGCTGCTTTTGTTGCCGGTTCAATTCCTTGGTGGATGCCGCCACGAGGCTGACTGAGCAAAGTCGCCCGGAGGTTTTCATCGCCGAGCCCGTGGGCAGTTGCACGGACCTGGTCGCCACCGTGACGTATCCGCTTCGGCGCCTCTACGGCGACAGCTTTACCGTCGCGCCGGTCAGTGTGCTGGTTGATCCAATTCGGGCCGCGCGCGTGTTCGGTCTGGAAAAGGGCGGGAACTTTTCGGAGAAGGTGCTCTACATCTACCTCAAGCAGATTGAGGAAGCCGATCTGGTCATCATCAGCAAAGCTGACCTCCTCAACGAAGACCGGCTGGAGGCTTTACGGGCAGCCATTGCAGCGAAGTTCCCACGAAAGGAAATCCTGTTCGCCTCGTCGCGTGTCGGCACGAACTTGGACGAGTGGTTCGCCCGCATCACCAGCGAACGGCAATCGGCTGGGAAAGCGATGCAAGTGGATTATCAGGTCTATGCGGAGGGTGAGGCGCTATTGGGCTGGCTGAATTGCACGGTGCAACTGGCCGCGAAAAGAGCGTTTAATTCCGACCGGTTTCTGAAGCGGGTGGCCAGTGAGGTGCAGAAACGATTGCAGGCCCAGAAAGCCGAAGTCGCCCACTTGAAAATGACGTTGAGTCCGGATGCCTGCCTCCCCGGCGAAATTGCGGTGGTAAACCTGGTGCGCAATGACTTCGTCCCGGAGCTTTCCTTGAAGCTGGAAAGTCCGGTGACGAGCGGACAGCTCATCATCAATCTCCGTGCTGAGGCCGCGCCCGATATTCTTGGGACGGTGGTTCGCGAGGCGCTGCTGGCTGCGGCCAAGTCATTCCCCACGCTGAAAGCGACCTTGGACCATTTGGAGCATTTCCGGCCGGGTAAACCGACTCCGACCCATCGTTTCAAGACCGCGAAGTAACACCTTCGATGCAAAAGATCCCGAAGTGGTTCATCGGGGAGTTCTTCGGCACTTTCCTGCTCGTGTTCTTTGGCTGCGGCAGCGTCTGCGCGGCGGTTTTGACGGGCGCACAAGTGGGGGTGTTTCAAGTCGCCATCGTGTGGGGACTCGGCATCGCCACGGCCATTTACCTAACCGGCGCGTTGAGTGGGGCGCACTTGAATCCCGCCGTGACCTTGAGCATGGCGGTTTGGTCTGACTTTCCAAAGAGCCGGGTGGCGGCATACTTCGGCGCACAATTGCTTGGAGCATTCGCAGGGGCGGCGGTGCTCTATTTCATTTTCGGTGACGCCCTTAGCACATTTGAAAAGGCCAACGGCATCGTGCGTGGCACCCCGGGCAGCGAAGCGAGCGCGATGGTGTTTGGGGAGTTCTTCCCGAATCCCGGTGGCCATCCTCTGACGAGCGAAGCGGGAGTTCGCTTGTCTTTGGTGTCGGCGTTTGGAGCGGAGGTCATCGGCACGGCGATTCTGTTGCTCGTCATTTTCTGTGTGACTGATGAACGGAACAAGGCGCGCCCACAAGTGCTAACCGCTGCGACGATTGGCCTCACGGTGACGCTGTTGATTTCCCTGTTGGGACCCTTGACGATGGCCTGTTTCAATCCGGCTCGCGACTTTGCGCCTCGCGTGTTCTCCTCCGTGGCTGGATGGGGCGCTGTGCCTTTTGCGGTCAATGGCCACGGTTGGTTGACGGTTTACATCCTGGCGCCACTGCTTGGAGGGCTTCTTGGTGGAGCATTCTATAGAGCCTTCTTCAAGCCGAGTTACGCGACCTGACAGCGAACAGCATCTTCTCGCCGCTGCCGGGCGGTGATTCGCACAACCTGCGCACCGTTGCGCTCAACCCGCTGGGCCGCATTTGCCGACAATTGTTCATTTCCGTATCGTATCGTCAGACGGTTCATTATGGGAACGATACTGATGGCCGAAACATCGGAGATGTGACCTCCAAACAGCTTGCCGTGCGCAAGCCGCCGTTCAGCACGATTCCTCAAATAATTTGAGGATTGATGCGTGATGAGGATTAAAAATGGCCTCCGATTTCTCGGAAGCCGAGATCGGTCAGCTATAGAAGAAGCCAAGACTGCGAAGACTGGAATGAGTTGGGTTTCCAATCACGATGTGGTCGAGAACTTCGATTTTGAGAAGTTGACCGGCTCGAATGAGGTCACGGGTGATTTTGATGTCCGCTTCCGATGGGGTTGGATCACCGCTCGGGTGCGAATGCGCGATGATGATTGCGGCAGCACTTGCCATTATTGCCAACCTGAAAATCTCCCTCGGATGACAAAGGATCGTATCCATCGTGCCAATGGACACCAAGTAGTGACCTTTGATGCGTCGGCGGGTGTTTAGGATGAATACCACCAAACATTCACATTCAGGATTGAAGTAAGGATGAGTGGCGATATGCGCTTTCCAATAGGCGGCTGCCTGTTCCGGCGTTTCACATTGTTGCATGGTGTCGGGAGTGGGACATTCCCTCAATGAAACGATCTTCCATTCCTGGGGTTGAGCCGGGAATTTTACCGGCTTGACGAGTTGGTTGATGGGTTGCGGAGCGGTTGCGGGGCATCCAGTGGAGATGAGGTTTTCGTTTGTGTTCATGTTTTGCGTTTTGTTCTGAAGGAGCGGAACTGCTCTCTTCACCCGCCCCGAGAGAGCAGGACCGCTCCTGACAAAACGCACCCG
>CAIKLQ010000915.1 GCA_903828255.1 uncultured Verrucomicrobiota bacterium | reverse complement strand
GGCTTGAAAACCAGCAGCGATAAATCCGAGCCCGCCACCACGACGTTGCCGTTTGCGATCGCCGCCGGCGTGGAGCGCACCCAGTCCCACGGCACATGGGCGTTGGGATCCAAATCCCGTTGCCACTTCAGCTTGCCGTCGGCACTGACCGCAGAATGGGCCTGGTTGATGCCCAGGAAAATAGTCCCGTCCTCCCCGATCACCGGCGAGGAAGCGGTGATGCCTCCGGTGGGCAGCGACCAGCGCAGCTTGCCCTCGGAGGTCACCGCGTAAAGTCTGCCGTCGAGCGAGGTGAAGAGAATATCGCCGCTGGCGGCAATCGCAGGAGACGAAATGATCTGGCCCCGCGTGCGAAATTCCCAACGCTTCGTGCCGTCACGATTCAATGCGTAGAGCCGGCCATCGTGCGCCCCGAAATAAATTGTGCCCGCCAGATCAATGGCGGCAGAGGACATCACTGGTCCGCCCGTGACGAATTCCCAGCGCTTTTGGCCGCCGGCCGTCAGCGCGTAAAACCTCCCGTCCCACGAGCCGAAATAAATCGTCCCGTCCAGGCCGAGGGCGGGGGAAGAATCCACCCAGCCGCCGGTTTTGAAACTCCATTTCTTTTGGCCGGCAGCGGAAACGGCGTACAGGTAGTGATCGCGACACCCGACCAGGATTGTGCCGTCCGCCGCGATTGCCGGCGAGGAGCACATTTCCATCCGCGCCGTGAACGTCCACTGCGGGTAACCTTCCGGGTCGAACGCCGTGAGTTTTCCGTCCCAATCCGAGACGTAGATCATGCCGCTGACCGCGACGGCGGGCGAAGTGTCGGTATAGAAGCCGATGCGCGCGGTCCAAAGATTCGTGCCGATGACATGACCCTGGCCGCGCGCCGAGACCAGCAACGCGCCGGCGAGGCAAGCCAACAGGCCGATTGTTTTTTGGAACGCCATGGCGGCACGCTAAACACCCTCGCCCGCCCGGTCAACCCCAAGGCAGCGCGGTTCGCAAGGAAGCCGGGGTGATTCAACAGCGGGTGCGGGAAGAGCCGGCGTTGCCCCAGTGTGGCGGAGCGCGTTCGTCCGCGGGCGCAGCAAGGCACTTGCGCTTGGCGGTTTTGTTAGTTGCCTGTGCGCCACCTTGCTGGGGTCGAGAACGGGGAACACCCCGGGCCTTCGCGCTGCACCCGCGCCGATCAACTTTACATTTGCTCGCTGATTTGGCCACCATGCGCCGCGATGATTTTCCTGGCTCCGCTCAAAAACACCCTGGTTCGCCTCTTGCTCCGCACCTGGGTATTTGAATGGTGGTTGCGGCGCAAGGTTCGCAAAATTGAAATCGCCTATGCGTGTGCGCTGGTCAGATCTGCCGCGAACCCGCCCGCCCCCGAAGGGCCGCCCCCGCGCCGAAATTCCCAGCCCCTGCGGCGGCTGCTTTTCATCAGCGACATTATGTGGGAATCCCGGGAACTGGTCCCCGAAGTCGCCAAAATCACCGCAGTTCAGACGCTTGATCTCAATCCGCACTTGAAACAATCGCCCCCTGTGGCGGCGGCGCAGATCGTCGCGCGGGTGGTTGGGGATTTTGTCCGCGCCCACAGCGGGCCGGAACCGGACGCGATTTTTCTTTATGCGCGTTCGTCCTTGTTGTCGGAGGAGGTTTTCGCGCTGCTGCGGCGCCGCTGGTCCTGTCCTTTGCTCGGGATGAATCTTGACGACAAGTTGGAATTCGCGAATTACGGAATTTTCACCGGTGCCAGTGATAACTATGGCCATTGGGCGCGCCGGTTCGACCTCAACCTGTCCAACGTCCGGGCGGTGGTGGATTGGTATGCGGAACGCGGTTTGCCAGTGATGTATCTGCCCGAGGGGTTTCATCCCAAATTTACCGCGCCGCCCGCGAGCATTTCCGAGTTTCAACGCGAGGTTGCTTTTGTCGGCAGCCGGCGCACGGAACGGGCAGTTTTCTTCCGGCAGTTGAGCCGCCTCGGGGTGCGGATCGAACCCTTCGGCTTCGGTTGGCCCAACAGCGCCAGCGGCAAGAATCCCGAAGTCATCTACCGTACCAGCGCGATGAATCTGGGCATCGGTTTTGCCGCCCCGTCACAAACGCTCACCACGCTCAAGACGCGCGATTTTGAATGTCCCGGTGCGGGGGCCTGCTATCTCACGACCTACAACTGGGAACTCGCCCTGCACTACGAACTCGGGAAGGAGATTCTCTGCTACCGCAGTTTGGAGGAATTGGTCGAGATGTATTCATTTTACCGGAAGCGTCCCGAAGCCTGCCTCCAGATTGCGCAGGCGGGTTTCCAGCGCGCCAATGCTGAACACACATGGGAACAGCGTTTTCGCAAGGTTTTCCGCGCCGCCGGTTTCGATATCTGATCATGGCCAGTGCGCTCCGCCAAACCTTGCGCCGTGCGTTGCTGCGCGGGCCGCTTGCGACCGCATGGGTGGCCCGTCGCGGTCGCCAGATGGATCGCGCTTACGGGGCGCACTTGCGCGCCGGATTGAACGCGCTCGCCGTCCCCGCCGCGGCCCCGGCGGTGGGCGGTGCCGGCGGGTTGCGTCAAATCCTGCTGATCGCGGACGTTCTCTGGGAGCAGCATTCTCTCGTGCCGGAATTGTCCCGCATCGCGCCGACCCAACTGCTCGACTTGCACCCGGCGTTGGAAATCCGTTCATCCGCAACCACGGAGCCGCAACGCGTGGCGCGGGCGATCGCCGATTTTGCGGCGGCGCAGCGCGGGTCCACGCCTGACGTCGTGCTGTTTTACGCCCGCCCGGCGCTCCTGTCCGACGAAGTGTTTGCCACGCTGCGCCAGGCTTGGTCCGGCCCCTTGTTGGGATTGAATCTGGACGACAAGTTGCAATTCTTCCCCTGTGCGATCCTTGCGGACCATAATGACGATTATGCTCGCTGGGCCGGGAAATTCGATCTCAACCTCACCAGTTGTCTGCTGGCGGCGGATTGGTATCGGCAGCGCGGGTTCGCTTGTCTTTATATGCCGCCCGGCCTGCACCAGGCTGCCCATCTATCGCCGCCGGAGCGGGCCCGTTTCGACTACCAGATCAGTTTCGCTGGCACCGAACGATTTGAACGGCGCGTGCTGATCGCGCAACTCCAGCAAGTCGGGATTTCCATCCAGCTTTTCGGTCGCGGCTGGCCGGGAGCCAAATGGGTGGAGAATCTTCCGGCGGTTTTTCGCGCCAGCCAACTCAACCTCGGCGTGGGGTTTCCGACGCCCTCGCAGACCCTCACGAATCTGAAAGGCCGCGATTTCGAGTGTCCCGGTGCCGGCGCGTGCTACCTGACCACTTACAACTGGGAATTGCCGTTGCACTTCGAGTTGGGCAAGGAGATGCTTTGTTACCGTTCCGTGGAAGAATTGATCGAGCTGTATGCCTATTACGTCAAGCGACCCGAAGAGTGTCTGCGCATCGCCCAGGCCGCGTGGCGGCGTTGTGCCGCGGAACACACCTGGGAAAAGCGGTTTCGAAACATCTTCCGGCACATTGGGTTCAAAGTCTAAACCGCTCCCGCCGGAACGCCTCGATCCATGAACCATCTCGCCTACTATCAATTTCAAGCGGAAGCCCGCGGCGTGCGCTCGCTCGACGATGTGCGCCGCTGCGCCTTCGAGAAAGCCCATCTTTACGACCAATTGGTGCAGCGGTGGTTGCCGGCGGACGCGCGCCTGCCGATTGCGGAACTCGCCTGTGGCCACGGCAGTTTTCTGCACTGGCTCAAGGCGAAAAACTTTTCCAAGGTCTCCGGCGTGGACTCCAGCGCCGAACAAGTCGCGCTGGCAAAACAGGTCGGGGCGGGCGTTGCGCAGGACGACGTGAACCGCTGGTTGGCGCGGCAGCCGAAAAATCATTTCGCCGCGCTCGTGGCCATAGACCTCGTCGAGCATCTCCCCAAGGATGATTTTATGGAACTGCTGCAACTGGCGCACGCCGCATTGGCCCCGAGCGGGAGCTTGATCCTGCGATTGCCGAACGGGGATTCGCCGTTCGTGGGCATGAATTTGTTCAACGACATCACGCACGTCTGGACCTACACGCCCAATTGCCTGAACTCGCTGGCGGAGATGCACGGATTCGCGCGAACCGAGTTTGCGGATGAGGGCGCGGACGCGATCCGCGATCATCGCTGGTTGAAAGTGCCGCTGGCCAAGTTCAGCGCGGGTGTGCTGCGCGGGCTGATCAAAGCGGCGACGCGGGAAAAGATCACCCACCTTAGCCCGAATCTCTGGGCGCGGCTGGTGAAGTAGTGGCGCAAGCTTTCAGCTTGCCGCCGTGTCGCCGAGCTTCTGGCTTGGCGGGGTCTGACTGTGGACGGGCGCGTGGCTCGGGCGGCTTTCGCCAACCTGAAAGGTCGGCGCCACAGCCGCAAGCCAGAGGCTTGCGCCACTGCTGCCACTACCGCGCGGGCGGCAATTCTCCGAACAGCCGCTCGTAAGCATCGAGCACGCGCTCCCAATCGTATTTCGTCTCGCACGCGGCCCGGCCTTGCGCGCCGAGTTGCTGGCGCAACGCCGGTTCATCGAGCAGCCGGTGGATGGCGTGGGTTGTGGCGTCGCCGGATGGCACCACCAGACCGCCAGGGAACTCCCGAACACACCCGGTATCCGTCGAGATAAACGGCACGCCCGCCGCCATGGCATCGAGGATCGCCAGCGGCTGGGTTTCGTATTTCGCGCCGAGCATGAAAGCGTCCGCCGCCTGGTAGGCGGCGTAAATCTGCGGCTTGGGAATTTTTTCAAGACACCGCACGCGCGCCTTTGGAAATTGCCGCTGAAGTTTTCCGTGCTCCCGCATCAATTCGCGCTGGTAGTCGTTGAATTCGCCGCCGATGAACACGAGTCTGGCGTCCTCCCGGTTGGTCGCCATGAAATCGCGCAGCGTGGCCAGTTGATTCTTACGCTCGCAGTAATTCGCCACGTTGAGGAGCAGCGGTTCCGGGCCGAGGCCGTGAGTCTTGCGGAAATCGCCGTGGTCGCGTTTGAATTCCGCCAGATGCACGCCGTTGGGAATCACCGCCAGGCGCTCCGGGCAGACGCGGCGGGCCACGCCCACATCGTAGAACCGCCCGGCGTCCGCCTGGCCGCTGAGGAAAATGAGCCGGTCAAAGGCGCGCATCATCTGCGGCAAACGTCGGACGTAGGGTTGTGACCGCCACCAAACCCCCAAGCCCCACGGAAAGCGCGGCACGCGTTTCCAGACTTGCGCGTCGAACCCGTGGCTGAGCAAAACTTTGGGGCCCGGTCGGCGAGCCAGCACAGGTTGCGCGGCGTCCGCGGCCCAATCTTGCCAGCAATGAAACAAAATCACGTCCGCCGGTTCGCGGACCAGAAATTCCTGATAGGCGGCGACCGCGCCGCGGCACCCGCCCGAGGCGAGACTGCCCGTGACTTGGAACTGTCGCACGGTCACGCCCGGCGGTGACTGGGCGTCCGTGCGCGTCGGATCGTGGCCGGTGGCCACCGTGACCTGATGTCCACGGGCGACAAATCCGGTAGCTTGAGTGCGCGCTACTTCTGCCACGCCACCCACCTGGGGCGGAAAGCTTGAAGTGGCGATCAGAATTTTCATGCGCGCGGGGTCAGGGTTTGACGGCAAAGGCCAGCGTGGTGCCTTTGATGAGCGCGGGCTGGAAGGAGCTTTCCAGAAGGTAACGCACCACCGCCGGGTCCTGCGCCCGGCAATCGTGCCACGCGATGATTCCGCCCGGCCGCAACATCCGCCAGCCTTTCTCGGAGTCGTTGCGGACGTATTCATAGTTGTGCGCCCCGTCCACAAACACAAAATCCATCCCGCCTGCATACGGCGATTCATCGAACGCCGCCGAGTCCTGTTGCAGAAATTGGATGCGCGGCCGGAGTTCCGCCGGCACAAGCGACCCTTTGCCCTTTTCGCCCGCGATCACGGCGTCCTCGGGATCGGCAATCGCGAAGCGCGTGGGCGCGGTTTCGCCCGGCAAATCCAGTGTGCAGACACGGCTGTCGGGCGGGAGATTGAGCGCGAGTTGCGTGATGGAAACGCCCTTGAAGGTGCCGAACTCGAAAACGCTGCGCGCCTGCGCCCGTTTCATGAGCAGGATCAAGCAGGTAAATTCCAGCACGGAAATGGAGGCGTGTGTGCGCGGAAACAAAGCGAGTTCGATTCTCAGGGGCGGCCCTTCGGGCGGCAGCAGGTCATCCACATTCAACGGCTGCAGGCGCAACAAATCGTGAGCGCGGCTGGCGACCTCATCGCTGGCCCAAAGCGCCGCGCCCAGAACGTGCGCCAAACGGCGGGGATTGGTAACGGCGATTTGCAGCAGGCGATACCCCAATCGTCCGGCGTTGCGCACTGAATTCATCTTTGCTGAGGATACCAGAGGCGACCGGACGAAAAAGTTTCATTTCACGGGGAGTTGGGGAGATTCGCGCGGGCGCGGCGCGTTACCGCGAGCCCCCGCTTTCGGAAGCCCCACGCCGCCCGGTCGGCTTCTTGACTCGCTTCACGGCAACGCTAGACTGCGCCAATGCTATTTACCAATCGGTCCGACTCCGCTCGTTTTGCGCCCCGCGCCCGCTCATGAGAAAACCGTCTGTCCTAGTCATTTTCCTCACGGTCTTCATTGACCTCATCGGCTTCGGCATTGTGTTGCCGTTGCTGCCCATCTTCGCCAAAGACTTTGACGCGAGCGGGTTCACCATCGGCTGTCTCATGGCGGTTTATTCGGCGATGCAATTTGTTTTCGCGCCCATTTGGGGGCGCTGGTCTGACCGGATTGGCCGGCGTCCTATTTTGCTCATCAGCACGGCTGGGGCGGCGATTTCCTATGCCCTCTTCGCCATCGGTTGCGCACAAACCGGCATGGTGGCGTTGGCGCTGTTGTTCATTGCTCGCACCTTCGCCGGAATCTGCGGCGCGAATATCACCGTCGCGCAGGCTTACATCGCGGACATCACGCCACCGGAAGACCGCTCAAAAAAGATGGGCCTCATCGGCATGGCGTTTGGGCTGGGTTTCATTTTCGGCCCGGCCATCGGCGGCCTCGCATTAAAATTCGGGGGCCTCACCGCTCCCGGCTGGATTGCCGCCGCGTTGTGCGCGGGAAATTTCCTTTTCACCTTGGCGCGGTTGCCGGAAAGCTGGAAGCCCGGCGCCATTCGAGCCGCGCCCCGCCCGCGCCTCGAACAATTTGTGGCCACGATGAAGCGCCCCGGCATTGCGACCCTGGTCACCGTGTTTTTCCTGGCGACGTTTTGCTTTGCGTGTTTCGAGACGACGATTGGATTGCTCGTGAGCCAGAACTTTGGTTTGAAGTTTGAAACGATCAAGGGCATTCACACGTTTGATTCCAAGGTCGTCTATCTCTACACTTACTGCGGCATCATCGGCGCGTTCGTGCAGGGCGGGCCGCTCGGGCGCATCGTGAAAAAACTGGGCGAGCCGCTGCTCATCACCGTGAGCCTCGTATTCGTGGCCGTGAGTCTCGCCCCGCTGCCGTTCGTCACTACCTGGCCGTTGCTCCTCGTCGTGCTCGCGATTCTTTCCATCGGCTCCAGCCTCACGCGACCGCCGGTTTTTGGGATGCTCTCCAATCTCACCCCGGCCGACGAACAGGGCGCAGTCATCGGCACCGCGCAAAGCGCCGGCAGCCTCGCGCGCATCCCGGCCCCGATTTTTGCCGCGTCGTTGCTCGATGTGCATCCATCGCTCCCCTATTTGATCTGCGGCGGGATCTCCTTGGTAGCGGCCATTTTCGCGTGGCAATTCCTGCACAACCGCAAGCCCGCCGCCCCGAGCGCAACGCCCCAGCTAACTCCATGAGAGCCGTCCGGTCGGCAACGGTGCAGCTCGCGCTCGCCCTGCTCAGCGCCACGATTTTTTCCGCCGCCGCCGAACTCAAGTTTGAAGTCGCCCTCAAACCCGGCCTCGTCACCAACGCGCTCGCCGGCCGCCTGCTCCTCATCCTGAGTTCCACCAATCACCCCGACCCGCGCTTCGCTCTCGAAGACGCCGACGCCCGCGGGCCGCTCGTCTTTGGCCGCGACGCCGTGCGCTTCACCTCCGCCGCCGCGCTGCCGATTGACGCCACCGCTACCGCCTCCCTCCACGCCGCGCTCGCGCGCCTGCCGGCGGGCCGCTATTTCGCGCAGGCGCTGCTGGACCGCAGCACTGACCTGCGTTCGCCTAACGCGGCGGGTAATTTGATGAGTCAGGTGGCCGAACTGCAACTCGACGCGCACGCCCGCGCGCCCGTAAAACTCGAACTGTCCCAGCGCATCTTCGAGGAACGGGCGGGGGAATCTGACCTCGTCAAATTCGTCAAAATCCCGTCGCGCCTGCTCAGCGAGTTTCATCATCGGCCGATGTTCTTGCGCGCGGGCGTGATCCTGCCGCGCACCCATGCGAGCGAGCCGGAGCGGCGTTATCCGCTGTGGCTGCACATCGGCGGTTTCGGCACGCGCCACACCCGGGTGAGCGGAATGATGGAGGCGGACTCGTCATTCCGCGCGCTGTGGCTGGCCACGAACACCCCACAGATGATCTACCTGCTGCCCGATGGCGCCGGGCCATACGGCGACCCGTATCAAGTCAACTCCGCCAACAACGGCCCCTACGGTGATGCTTTGACGCAGGAGTTGATTCCCTGGATCGAGTCGCACTATCGCGGCGTCGGAGAACCTCGTGCGCGGGTTTTGTCCGGTCGGTCCACGGGCGGTTGGGTGGCGCTGGCGTTGCAAATCTTTTATCCCGACTTCTTCAACGGGGCCTGGGCCGCGAGTCCGGACAGCGTGGACTTCCGCGCGTTTGAACTCGTGAACATTTACGAACACCACAATGCCTTGGCGAACGATCACGGTGAGGAGCGTCCCAGCGCCCGCGAGGCGAACGGCGACGTCCGCCTCACCATGCGCCGCGAAGTGCAGTTGGAAAACGTTCTCAGTCCGGGCGGACGCTGGGAACGGGGCGGCGGACAATGGGGCGCGTGGAACGCCGTCTATGGCCCGCGCGGCGCGGACGGCTACCCGGTTCCGTTGTGGGATGCGACTGGCGCGATCAACCCCGCCGTGGCCGCCCAATGGGAAAAATACGACCTGCGCCTCGTGCTGGAAAAAAACTGGGCGGCGCTCGCTCCCAAACTGCGCGGCAAACTCCACGTCTCGGTCGGCGAAGCGGACGATTATTTTCTGAACAATGCCGTGCATCTGCTCGATGCGGCGCTCGCCGCCCGCGAACCGAAAGCCGTGGCGAAATTCGCCTACGGCCCGGGCGAGGGTCACGGCTGGATGAGCGTCACCTACCAGCAGTTGATGGCAGAAATGTACGCCGGCACTCAATAAGTCCGGGCGGCGCGCGATTCGCCGGTCGAACGGGATCAAACCACCGCCGCTTGCGCCAGGAACGGATGCGTCGGCGTCCCGCGCCGCCCCTCCGGCCGCAAATCCACCTCGCGCCCCTTCCAACTCGCCACCCCGATGTGCTTCATCATGCCCAATCGCCAGCGCCAGGAGATGCCATAAAACGGATTGTTCGTCGGCCAGAACGAGATGAAGTCCAGCTTAGCCGCCCGCGCCATCGCGATGGCGCGCTCGATGTGCCGCGGGTGATCATTCCAGTTGAAGAGCAGATATTTCCATTCCAGGATCGGCTCGGTCAAACCGCGCGCGTTCCGAAATTCCGCCATCGCCTGCATCGCTTCGTAGGCCTTCGTGAAATTGCCGCGGTGCATGTATTTCTCGGACATCTCATCCGTGACGCCATGCACCGAGAGGAAAATGTGGCTGAAATTCAGCGCCGCCTCGCGCTTGGCGTCCGTGTTAAGAAGCACTCCGTTCGTCGAAGTCACGATGCGACACCCCGGATTTTTCTTCCGCAACAGGGGTAACTCCTGGCCAATCGTCGGCGACAGAAACGGCTCGCCCAGGTTCAGGTAGAAAATCTGCCGCATCCCCAGCCGGCTCATCAAGTCGGCCATCTTCTGCATGTCCGCCAGCGACATCAGCAACTCCTTGTCCACGCGCAGTCCCGCCGCCGTCTCCCGCGCGCAGCCCGTGCAATCCACATTGCAGCGCACCGTATTCTCCAAAAGCATTCCGCGATGCGGCAGTTTCGTCGGGGGCGGCTTGGCGTCGCGTGACGCCAGCCGCTTCAGGTCGCCACACCGCGCGCAAATCGGGATCGGCATGAGGCCCTTGGCGAGATCGTCGCGAAGCTTCTGCGCCACCGGGCCGAAATAGATTTCCTCGAAGGAATTCTTCCGCAGATCGCCAATATGGCCTGAGCCATCGTAGTCCTGGCAGTTGCAGGAAACCGTGCGATCCGAGTTGATGGTGATGTTGTATTCCGACTCGCCGTGCAGCGCGCCGCAGTAGTAGCCGCGCCCGGAAATCTTTGCCTGCCATTCGTATTTCCACACGAGCACCTTGCGGACAAGGTCGCTGACAACCCAATTGAAACGTGCTTTGGGTTTAAGCCGTTTCGCCGGATTCTGCAGGGTTGCCATGTTCCCAGCTTGCACCGGGGGAAATCTGAGCGGCAAGCTTCTTTTAGGTCGTGGGGACGTCCGTCCCGGACGGAGGTTGGGGCGACACTCCTTTCGCCGTTCCAAACACCAACGCCCCGGTCGGGCAATGCTCCACGCAGTCCGCCGCAACTTTCTGCAAACCGGCCTCGATTTCCTGATTGAACGGCGCCGCCACGCGCACATCAAACCCGCGTCCGATGAACGCCAACCCCAACGGTTCCGCCGCCATCTCGGTCAGCTTCACGCAAATCCCGCACAGAATGCACTTGCCCGGCTCGAAAATAATTCCGCCCGGTTGAAGCTCTTGCTCGAATTTCTTCCGCTCCGACCGAAACCGCCCCGCGTCCGCGCTGTAAACCTGGGCGTAGTGCTGGAGCACGCAGTTGCCCGACGATGCGCAGTCGCAGTGCAAACACCTGGACGACTCCGTCGCCGCCTCCACCCGCGTGTGGCCCGCGCACCGATCGCAAGGCGACACACTCGCGCCCGCCCTGTTGCCCTGAAGGAAAGTCTTCATCTCCCCTGGATCCAGTCGCCCCATCAGACTGGAGAACGGCTTTTCCGGACGGCGCGTTGGTTTGCCGCTCAGGAAACGGTGCATGCACTCGGCCGCCGCGCGGCCTTCCGCCATGACTTTCACGAGTTGTTTCGTTGGCCGCACCGCGCTGCCGGCAGCAAAAACCTTTTCCAGCGGCGTCAGGCAGGTATTGGGGTCGGTCTTGATGGTTTTGCCAGCGAGCGGCACGCCGAGCTTGGCCGCGTCCTCAATTCCCATTTCGCCCACCGCTAGCAGGAGGGCATCGAAGCCCCGCGCCAATCCTTCCACCGTCAGATCTCGGCCCAGTTCCACGCCGAACTTGAACTCGATCCCCAGACGCGTCAGGGTCGCGATCTCCGCTTCGCGCACTTTTGCCGGCAAGGTTTCCTCCGCGACTTCCCGCAATGTTCCGCCCGCCGCCGCCGCCCGATCCCACACGCTTACCCGGTGTCCATTGCGTGCGAGATAAAACGCGGCGGCCAACCCCGTCGGTCCCGCTCCGATGATCACGGCGCTCTTGCCGCTGGCGAGATTCCGCAACGGTACGTATGGCGCGGCTGATTTCGTGTCGTAATCCGCCACCACCTTCTCCATGTCCCGAATCGCCGCCGGATCATCCCAGTTTCCGCGCCGGCAACCCTGTTCGCACGGATGATGACAAAGCCGCCCCAACACCCCCGCTAGCGGCAACGCCTGGCGCACCACGACCGCGGCCTCTTCCATCCGCTCCGCCTGGATGTGCCGCAACATGACCGGAATGTTCAGCATCAAAGGACACAGCCGATGACACGGCGACAGGCAATCCCCGACGTGATCGCTGAACAACAACTCCAGCGCCGTGCGCCGCGCCTCGTGAACTTCCTCCGTTTCGCTTTCAATCGCCATGCCCGGCGCGACTTTCGTCCCACACGACGGCACGAGCTTGCCGTTGAGTTTCACGAGACAAACCTGACAGGTGTTCAATGGCCCGCATTTTTCCAGATAGCACAACGTCGGAATATCCATCGCCAGCTTGCTTGCTGCCGCCAGCACGCTTTCCCCGGGTTGAACTTCAACTGGCCGTCCGTCAATCGTGATGGTGAAGCAGTCGCTCATGGAAGGGAGACAGGATTTAACGCACGGACGCACGGACGCAAAGACGCAAGATGAAACGGCGTGCCTAGCGCTTTGCGTCTTTGCGCCTTTGCGTCTTTGCGTTGAAAAGTGGTGCTCATTTGACCTCGACCGCACCATGCGGACACACCAGCCGGCACGTATCACACCGCGTGCATTTGGCGTCCTCAATTTCGTGCCGCGCGTAGGGCGTCATCGGAATCGCTTCCACGGGACATTGCTGCGCGCAAATTGTGCAGCCCGTGCAATCGGCATTGATGGTGTAATGGACGAGCGTCGTGCATTTGCGCGCGGGACATCGGCCGGCGAGGTGCGCTTCGTATTCGTCGCGGAAGTATCGCAGCGTGCTCAACACCGGGTTTGGCGCGGTCTTGCCCAAGCCGCACAAGCTTCCCGCACCGACCTGCACCGCGAGCCGTTCCAATTCTTCCAGGTGCTGCCGCGTAGCCTTGCCGGTGCAAAGGCGGTCCAGGATGTCGAGCATCCGCTTCGTGCCGATCCGGCAGAAAGTGCATTTCCCGCACGACTGATCCTGCGTGAATTGGAGGAAATACCGCGCCATGTCCACCATGCACGCCGAGTCGTCGAGCACCACCAACCCGCCGCTGCCCATGATTGCGCCCACCTCGCGCAAGCTCTCGAAATCCACCGGCGTGTCCGCGAGCCGCGCCGGCACGCAACCACCGCTCGGCCCGCCGATTTGCACCGCCTTGAACCGCCGCCCCTCCGCCGCGCCGCCGCCGATTTCCTCCACGATCTCGCGGATCGTCGTGCCCATCGGCACTTCGATGAGTCCCCCGCGTTGGATCTTTCCGGCCAGCGCAAAAACCTTCGTGCCTTTGCTTTTCGCTGTGCCGATGGCGGCGAACTTCTCCGGGCCATTCCTCATGATCCACGGCACCATGGCAAGCGTCTCAACGTTGTTGATCAGCGTAGGCTGCTCCCACAACCCAGCCTGCGCTGGAAACGGCGGGCGGAGTCTTGGCATGCCGCGCTCGCCCTCGATGGAAGCGATCAATGCCGTCTCTTCGCCGCAAACAAACGCGCCCGCGCCTTCAAAGACTGAGAGCTTTAGCCGGAATCCGGGGGAAGCCCCCTCCCCCTGGCCCTCTGCCGTAGTGGCCCGGGCGTCTCGCCCGGGCGTTTCGCTTGGCACCGGCGGGACGCTCGTGCCACTAAGCCACCCGCGCTTCTCCAGTTCGGCAATCGCCGCCCGCACCCGCTTCACCGCCAGTGGATATTCGTGGCGAATGTAAAAAATTCCCTCGTGCGCCCCAACTGCCACTGCCGCAATCGCCAATCCCTCGATCACCCGAAACGGAAACGACTCCAGAATCATCCGGTCCATGAACGCGCCGGGATCGCCTTCGTCGCCATTGCAAATGACGTATTTGGTGGCGTTGGTTTGCTGGGAAACGACGCGCCATTTTTGGCCCGACGGAAATCCCGCCCCGCCGCGCCCGCGCAAGCCGGACTTCTCGATGGTGGAGATAATTTCCTCCGCGCTAGTGGCGCAAGCCTCCGGCTTGCGTTTGTCCCGCCGACCCTCTGGGTTGGCGTTTCGCTTTTCCTCCGACTGCAAGCCAGAGGCTTGCGACACCTGGGCAACCTGGAAGGTTGCGCCACTAGACTTCGCCAGCGCCGCAAACCCGCCATGCGCCAGATACTCATCGAGATCGAGCGGATCTAGTTTTCCAAAATGTTCCGTCGCGATGTGGACCTGCTTATCCAGAAACGCCCGCACCGCCGGATCCCGCTTGCTCATCGAGAACCGCTGCACGCTGCGTTGCTCGCCCGAGTCGTCGAGCAACAAGCCATCCAGCACGCGCGTCCAGATGCGGCTGGCGCGTTGGAGCAAACCGCGCGGCTTGAAATGCCGCTGCAACAGCGCCCGCGCCTGCTCCGGCGACAGCCCCGCGTAAAACTCACCTTTGCCCGCCGCCGTGGTGACCTCGACCATCGGCGTGCGATGACACATCCCCACGCAGCCCACGCGCTTCACCACCACATTCGTGCCGCTCGCCTCCGCACTCTCGCGCAGCGCGTGAAACAACCGGTCACTGCCCTTCGCCATGCAACAAGAGCCCAGCCCGACATGGATTTCCGCCGTACCGCCATGCCCGTTCCCGCACTTGCCTTCCGTGGATTTCACCGCCGTCGCCGTGGACTGATCATCCAGAAACTCGCGCATCAACTCGGGAACTTTTTCCGAAGTGACGTAACCCATCGTGGATTCGCCGATGCGCACCACTGGCGCGAGCGTGCAAGTGCCCAGACACGCGACCTGTTCAATCGTGAACTGCCCGTCCGCGTCCGTGTCCGCGCCACCCGGGATGCGCAAATGCCGCCGCAACGAATCCTCCACCCGTTCCGCGCCCGCCACATGACACGCCGTCCCACGACACACGCGCACGACGTGCTTGCCCGTGGGTTGCATCCGAAACATGTCGTAAAACGACGCCACGCCGCTGATCGCCGCTGGCGTGATCTCCGTCGTCTCGCACACGCGACGCAAAGCCGCTTCCGGTAAGTAGCCATAGCGCTCCTGCAACGCCTGCAGGATCGGGATCAACGACTCGGGCTTGCGGCCCACGCGTGCGATCGCCTCGTCTGCGTATGTCAGGTCAATGGGCATGATTGAAAACCGAAATTCGATGGCCGAAATCCGAAGGAACCCCGAAGCCCCAAGCCCTTGTCGCAAGCCCTTTCGGGTTTCGGAACTCGGATCTCTTTCGGGCTTCGGATTTCGGACCTCGGAATTGTCTTCATTTCTTCCCTCCCAAGCACCACAAGTTCGTCGCCCCGCGCAAATAAACGCGGCCATCCACAAACGCTGGACTGCCGTGAAACAGGTCCGCGAATTTCGCGCGGCCCAGTTCCTTGAACTCGCGCCCCGCCTCGGCCAACACGGCATCGCCTTTGGTGCTGAGCACAAACAATCGGTTGCCGGCAATACCGGGCGACGCCTGCACCTCCAGTTCCAAATCCTTTTGCCAAACTTTCTTCCCGTCCTTCAAGTCGAAGCACGTCAACAGGCCGCTGCTCGTCACGGTGAAAACGAGTTCCCCGTTGCTGACCGGGGTCGTCACGTCCGGAGCGTTTTCCTCTGCCGTCCACGCGATGTGCGATTTGGTGACGTCGCCCGCGCCATCCGGGCGAAGCGCGAGGAGTTTGCTCGACGGATTCACCACGATGGCCAGCCCGGCAGCAAAAATCGGCGAGGGCGTGATTTCGCCTTCCATCAATTCCGCGCGCCAAAGCTCCGCGCCATCGGCGAGCGACGAACTCATCACATGCGGCAGCGCCACCGTGATGATCTGCGTCTTCCCCGCCGCCTCGACGATGATCGGCGAGGCCCATGAACCGTGCGTCGGCTTGGAGCGTTCCCAAAGTGCGCGGCCGGTGGCGCAGGCGAACGCCAGCAGCTTCGAGCCGCCGAGCGCACCTTCGTCCTGATCGAGTTGCACGATCAGTTTGCCCGGCCAGATCGCAAGCGAAGTGGCGTGGCCATACATGTTTTTCGGCACGCCGAGATGCTTCGCCCAAGCGGGCGAGCCGTCGAAGTTGAACGCGGCGAGATCGCCGTTGGCGAACATCACGAACGCGCGGCGGCCATCCGTGGCCATCGTGGGCGCGGCGTAGCCGGTGGCCTCTGAAATCTCCGGCAGCTTGGCCGGACTGCCGGGCACATTTTCGACCGCGCGTTGCCATAGAAGTTTTCCGTCCGTGGCGTCGAAACAAAACACCTGGCGCTTGGCGGCGTCGCCGCCGGAGAGAAAAACCCGATTGCTCCACACGACCGGTGAGTTGAAGCCAATCGCCGGGATGGGCGATTTCCAGAGGACGTTTCCGCCGAGTGTTCCGTCGAAGCTCAAGTTCCACTCCCCCTTCGCCGCGCCGCCGCCGTCCGGTCCGCGGAAGCGCGGCCAGTTGGCTTGAAACTCCGCCAGCGACGGCGACTCCGAAACCGCACTCTCGCCACCGCCGAGAACTTTGTTCACAACACCGGCCTGATCCGACAACGGCGATTGGCTGGTAAACGCCAGCGCGAGCAACCCGGTGCCGACTACGGCGCCGACGGTCGCCACGGACCACCGGCCGCGAGCCGCCGCTTGCAACGCCAGCGCTTGCGCGTCCGTCCGGCGCTGGGGCATCGGCGGTTGCTCGGTCAGGCGCTTCGCCGATTTCGCCGCCAGCAGCAGCACGCCCACGCCAGCAACCAGCAGCCAACCCCCGGTGAGGTTCAGCGCCAGCCGACGGAAGTAACGCTGGCGAAATTCCAAATCAAGCCGACGTATTTCGGCGCGCAGCGATTCATCTGCTGGCGCGGCGCGGAGTTTTTCTT
>CAIKLQ010000914.1 GCA_903828255.1 uncultured Verrucomicrobiota bacterium | reverse complement strand
GCGGTCCTCGCCGACGCGCTTCATTCCCGACATGTCCGCGACTTCCGGACGGCCTGCTCGACCTGCCACGATGCGCACGGGGTGGAGAACCAGAGTCACCTGATCAATTTCAATACGCTGTATGTCACGGCCTTGAACGGGCAGATGAGTTACAATAGCCTCGGCGGTGGCGGGGCAAACTGCACGCTCTCCTGCCACGGAAAATCGCATGACCGGCTCCGTTATCCTTGAAACCCCATGACTCTCATCCTCATCGTTGGGGCACTCCTTGTTCTTAGAGCCCGTTTGAAAAGTAGCAGCCGACGTAAGGAGGCTCTAACTTTTGACAGTTCCGGTCGTTCGGGTCCTAAAAAGCTAAGCGGTTTGAGGCTCCTTACGTCGGCTGCTACGACCGAGTTTGGAGTTTTCAAACAGGCTCTAAGTCACGGGGAAACCGGCGATACTAGCCTTCGCGCTTTGCCTCACTTCGGACTTTACGCAATCCCGTTGGCGCTGGTTTTTCTCCCCGCGCTGGCCTTCGCTACGGACTTGCCGCACACCAATGGAAACGAAAATTGCGCGAACTGTCATCTGACCCATCGGTCACCCGGCGGAGTGCTCAACAGCGTCGCGGGAAACGCCAACCTTTGTCAGAGCTGCCACGTCGCCGGCGGACAGGGCTCCGCCAAAGCTCTCTCCAACGGCCAACAAGCCCAGCCCTGGCCCGGCTTGCCGACCGGGGTTTCCGGCAGTGGCACTTCGCACCGCTGGGACGCCGGCGTGGTGGGTCGCGCTGTGTTCCTGGGCGGCACTTCCACCGGCACCATTGAAACCAGCGGCACCTACACGGGAGCTTACGCCAAGACTTACACGCTTACTATCACCACCAGCGGGAATAGCGGAGGGGCGCAGTTCAACTGGATCGCGACCACGCCCGGCGGTGGGGCCGGAACGAATCTCCTCACTGGCACCAACGTGCTGCTAAATGAAGGCTTGCTCGTGACCTTCAAGAACGGAACGAACCCTTCCTTCCAGGTGAACGATCAGTGGAACATATATGTCCGCCCGGACCTCCGCTCGCCGACCAACCTCGACTTGCTGGCGACGATTCGCAGTGGCTTGTTTTCCTGCTCGACCTGCCACGACGAACATAGCCAGGCAGCAGCGCCGTTCGACCCGGACGCGCAACTTTACGTGACAAATATGGATGGGACATTGATCAGTGGCACCAACCGCCACTATATGCGCATTGCCAACGACACCGAGCAACTGTGTCAGGAGTGCCACGCGGCGCGATTCGTGACCAACGCGGGGGCGGGTTCGCATCCGGTAGGGATAGCGCTTAGCGGTTTTACAAACAACTCGTTCTACCGGTTCACGACCAGTCTGCCGTTGGAGGGAGTGACTGGCAACGTGCGTTGCGAGACCTGCCATGCGGTGCATAACGCAGGGACTACGAATGGCACGCTGCTGCGGCTGACGAATAGCACGGCCACTTGTGCCGAATGTCACACACTGGCCGACGTCGCCACGCCCGCCGCGCATTTGAACCCGACCAACGCCAACACTAAGTGGCCCGGCGGCCAATATGGCTCGACCTTCCCGGCGCGGCCGGATAGTAGCGAGCCGGGCACTTGTCAGAACTGCCACGCTGCCCACGGCTGGCCGAACGCCACCAACTCCGTCCAGGATTACGCCACCTTGCTGGTCGAGCAGGAGGAGAACCTCTGCTTCACCTGTCACGACGGCAGCCCGCTTACCAAGAATCTCCAGACGAACTACACCAAGACCTATCGCCATCCAACTACCGACTACTCCGGGCGGCACCGTCCCAAGGAAGCCGGCATCCCCGGCAACTACGGCAGCACCAATCGCCACGCGGAATGTACCGACTGCCACAACGCCCACCAATTGGCGTCGCAGACGGTCGCGCCCGTCGCCCCGACCGCATCAAGCCGGCTCAAAGGCGTGGCCCGGGTTTCCGTTACCAACGGTGCTGCGGGCAGCACGCCCACCTACACTTTCCGCAACGCCGCCGATCCTACTCCCGTGAAGGAGTTTGAACTCTGTTTCCTGTGCCACTCCTCCTGGACCACTCAGCCGGCAGGGCAGACGAACTACGCGGTGAAGTTCAATCCCAACAATCCCTCCTACCATCCGATCGAGGGGCCGGGGAAAAACCTGAACGTCAACAGCAATGCGTTCGTGAACAATTGGCGTGCCACGAACACCATGTTTTGCACGGACTGCCACACGAGCGACGACCCCAGCATCCGCGGGCCGCACGCTTCCACCAACCTCTACATCCTCAAAAAGCCCTACACGGCGAGTAGTGACGCGCGCACCATGACCACCGGCGAAATCTGCTTCGACTGTCATCGTTACGACACTTATGCCAATACGAGCGCCTCCGCGATCTTCCTAAATTACAGTCGGTTCAGCGGCGAGAAAGGGCACGCCTTTCACGTAGGCAGAAAGGCCCACCCCTGCTACGCCTGCCATGATACTCACGCCTCAACGTCCCAAGCGTCTCTGATTGTCACGGGTCGGATTCCGGGCATCAATACTTACACCCGGACCACGACGGGCGGCACTTGCGCGCCGACCTGTCACGGCTCCAAGTCATACACGGTCAGCTATCCACGTTGATCCACGTCAATCCCTGAACTCCCATGAAGACGATGATGGCCCGAATGTTGATCGCTCTTGAACCGCTGCACCGTCGGCCGGCTCTGGCGGAGGCTGAAGCGCAACAGAGTCTTGGAGTGCCCCAACCCTCGGGCGCTTTGGAAGCCGTGGGTAACCGAAGTCGCCCGAGGACGGGCGCACTCCGGGAGGCTCATTGGCAGTGCTTGGGTGGAGATGTCGAACGTGGAGTTGGTGAATGGCCATGCGGCTTTTTCCCCTCCCCTCGGCCCGATTTCCCTCACCGGAGGAGAGAGGGAATTGCCCCACAACGCTGCAGAGTTTTGGGGAGCGGTGGCTCTTTTGCCAAGCAGGCATCAGTGATTTGCGGATTGGTAGCGCTCGGGACAATGCTCGCAACCGCTACTACTTTTCTGCCGCCACTGTCTGAGGGCCTCCAGTCGCCCACGCGCGTTGCGGTTGACGCCGCTGGAAACCTCTACGTCGTTGAACCCGCCCTCGGTCAGGTCATTGCCTTCGATGCCTTTGGTCGGCGCACCATCGTGAAGGAAAATCTCGCGAAGCCCCTGGCCATCGCGGTGGACGGCATGGGGAATTTTCTCGTCAGTGAGGAAGCGAAAGGCCGGGTCAGCGTGTTTGATTCGCATTGGACGCTGCTCTACAAGCTCGGCGCCGGCGATGGCGAGTTTGGCTTGCCCAATTTCATCGCTGTGGATCCCGCGCCCGGCAACCACCCGGTCTATGTCAGCGATGGTCAAGCGAATCAGATCAAGGTTTGCCCTCCGGGCGAACCGGTCACGGCGTTTGGCAGTGTCGGC
>CAIKLQ010000913.1 GCA_903828255.1 uncultured Verrucomicrobiota bacterium | reverse complement strand
TTGCCGTCAATGAATCCGTCCGGTATGTGCATAACTAGAATCGGGCTGTGGTCGCAAGCCGCGCTTCGCGACCGCTGGTTTGCGCCGGGCGGATGTTGCTCCGCCCGCTTGCCGGCAAACCCTTCATCGAATGTGCAGCCATAGTTTTCTGGACTGTCCGCTTGGTGACCGGGTTGGCAGAAACTTACACCGCGAACATCCGATCGGTTGTTTGGAAAATGCGGCTACGGAACAGATGCCCGCCATCGCCGCTCCGGGTGGCGTAGAGTTCTTAATCGGCAGGGTGAAGCGGGACAAGGAATTTCTGACGCGGCTTGAAAATGTGCGTTGCCCTCCGCAACCCGGCGACTAGACTGCGTTCGCACCGTGAATCAAGTTTCCGACAACGAACGTTCGTGGCCAGCGCGCAGCCGGTTCGTGGTGTTCGCATTGGCGGCTTCCTCCATCAGTTGTTTGCTGGCGGATTTCTATCGGCTTTGCCCGATGCGGTTCTTCACCGCGTGCATCTTCCTCCCGGCGATGGTCGCGCTGGGCGTGCTGGCGGGATGGGATCGCGTGCGGGGCGAGGGACAAGTCTGGCGGGCCGTTTGCATCGGGTTGGTTGCCGGTCTGGTTGCGGCGGTGGCGTATGATGTCTTTCGGTTGCCGTTCGTGTTTGCGAAGGAATGGGGCATTGCTGGCGTCGTGCCGCCGATGAAGCTGTTCAAGGTTTTTCCCCGCTTCGGCGCGATGATCCTCGGGCAGCCCCTCGAACAAACTGAATACTCTCTTGCCACGCAAATCATTGGCTGGGCGTATCACTTCAGCAACGGCGCGGCCTTTGGCGTGATGTATCTGGCACTCATTGGCGACGGACGGCGGCGTCACTGGCTCTGGGCAGTGCTGTTTGCGGTCGGCCTGGAACTCGGAATGTTGTTCACGCCCTACACCAGCGTTTTCAACATTTCCGTCACGCCGCGGTTCGTCATCGTCACGGTCGCGGCCCACGCCATCTTTGGGGTCGGGCTGGGCTGGGCGGTGCGGTGGCTGTCCCCGATGGAGTGCAAGCCTTGGTTCAAGACTGTGCGGTGAACGGCGCGGATCTTAATCCCACGAAGGCACTGTTCACCTGGGCCCCCACCGGAAATCAGCAAGCTTCGGGCAACTTGATCCCGGCTGTCGGCACCGATGGCGGCGTGCCAGCCCTGAGCGCGACAAATGCTTTTACGATCACCGTTCTTCCGCTTCCGGTCATTCAATCAATCGGAAGAAGCTCGAGTGGTTTCAACCTGCGCTGGAGTTTCATTCCGGGACCAAGCTCCGCCCTCCAATTCAAAACCAACCTCGCATTGGGAACTGGACCGACCTGCCCGGCGAAGTGATCGCGGACACGACCAACACAAGCTCACCATCCCACTCTCTGCCGGAAATCGGGCGTATTACCAGATCAAGGTCTTGCCTTAGCGATTTGTCAGTCGCCCCAGGACCGCCGTGATTACCTGCTTTAGAATTAATCCGCAAAAGGAATCTTTTCCCTTGCACTCGCTTCGATGCTTCCTAAAGTAAGCGCTGTGTTTGCACGATTAGGCCATGTCCTGTTGATTCTCGCGCTGCTCGCAGCGACGGGCGGGCATTGGGCTGTGCTCCAAACCGTGGCGTGGACGAACATGCTCGCCACCAACCTCCGCACCGACTCGCTGGAAGTTGCCTTGACCAAAACCTTCGACGGCCAGCATCCCTGCAAACTCTGCAAGGTCGTCGCCGACGGCAAGAAATCCGAGAAGTCGGCGGACCTCCCCGCGCTGGCAAAGAAAATTGAATTCACGCACGGCGCGACGCATTTCCTGTTCACCGCGCCAGAGAATTACTGGCTGCACGATGAGCCGGCTACGATTTTCTATTCCGTGACCCATCTCCCCTCCGTGCCGCCTCCTCGCGGCTTCCTCTCCTAGTTCCTCCCGTTTCGTTGGATCGGTTTGGCCGGAGAACTTCCGGCAATATCCCGTTTGCTTGGTGCGCGCCTGAGCGCACGAATTCACATGACTTTATTACGAACATTGGGCCGACGTGCCTTTACTTTGATCGAGTTGCTGGTGGTGATTGCCATCATCGCCATCCTGGC
>CAIKLQ010000912.1 GCA_903828255.1 uncultured Verrucomicrobiota bacterium | reverse complement strand
TTTTTTCCCCCCCCCCCCCCCCCCCCCCGCGCGGACCCGGCCGAGAGGCATCTGCGCAAGGACCGTGGTGCCGTGGCCAGGCGCGGACTCGATGCTGAAATTGCCGCCGACCATTTCCATGCGTTCCCTCATGCCGAGCAGTCCGAGCCGTTTGCCCCCGTTGGCGCGCAAGGTGCGGTCCACGTCAAAGGACTTGCCATCGTCTTTGATCTTCATGCCCACGCCGTCGCGCAGTTTCTGGAGGTTGACTTCCACGCGGCTGGCTTTCGCGTGCCGCGCGACATTGGTGAGCGCTTCCTGGGCGACGCGAAACAGCACCGTGCGCCGGGCGATATCCAATTGCTCGACGCCCGCAAAGGCCGTCAAATGCGTGCGGACGCCGGTGCGCGCCGTAAACAGTTTCATGAAGGAATGCAGGGCGGGAATCAATCCGAGATCATCCAGCACCGCCGGGCGCAATTCGCGCGCGAACCGATGTACGATGTCCACCGATTTTTCCACCAGCCGCTGCGTGCGGGCGATGTTGCTATCCAGACCCGCCGTGTTGGTTGCCGCTTCCTTGGCCAGGGCCGCCAGCCGGACGTTGATGCCGGTCAGGGTCTGGGCGATGACATCATGCAGTTCGCGGCTGATCTCCCGGCGCTCCTCTTCCTGCGCCGAGAGAATCTGCCGCGACAATTGCCTCAACTGCTCTTGCAGCCGATCCGACTGTTCCAACAACTGCGAGTAGTGGCGCTCGCTTTTTTTGAGCGCCGCCTCCGCCGCTTTGCGGTGGCCGATTTCCAAACTCAATTCCAGATTCGAGGCGGCCAGTTCCACCGTGCGCTGGCTCAACGTCTCGATGATTTTTCGCAGATGGTCGGCGGCCTCCTGGGTGCTAACGTGGGTCTCCTCCAGCGGGAGAATCGCCTCGGCAAAGAACACGCCCGCCCGCTCGATCAGGGCAGCGCGTTTACCGGCCGGGCAGCCGGGCAACAATTCGGCGACCAAGGTCTGTTCGTGGAGCTTCGCGAGATCCAGCGTCTGCAACCCGGCGGCCAGCGCCTGGCTGCCCACGCCGCGCGCCGCAGCCAGGCTGGCCTGCTTGCCTTGCTTCATCTGGGTGCGCAGAGCATCCTGGTAGCGACGCGACGAATTGAACAGTTTGCGTTTCATAGTTTTCGATATTCGCGGGCGATTCGCCGCACCGAACTGGCCGACTTGGTCACCAACTGCTGCGTGCTGGCAATTTCCAGTTTAAGCCCCTTCGTGTTGAGCCGCGACTCCTGTTTCAAGGCGAGCAGCCGGACATTGAGGCCCAGCAAGGTTTGGGCAACTTCATCCTGAAGCTCCCGGCTGATCTTCTTGCGCTCCTCCTCCTGCGCGGCCAGCACCCGATGCGTCAACTGCCGTAACCCTTCCTGCAAATGCAGAGAATCCTGTAGCAACCGGGCGTAGTGATCGCCGCTTTTTCTGAGGGCGGCCTCGATGCGCTTGCGCCGGTGGAGGCCGCGTTTCAACTGCAAATTGGCACCTGCCAGTTCCAGCGTGCGCCGGCCCAAGGCCTCTTTCAGCCGGTTCAAATCGGTTTTACTCTGCCGGGCGGCACAATGCGTCGCCACAATCGGCGTCAGGGCCTCGGTAAAAAATATTTCCGCCCGCTTGAGGAAACCATCTTTTCGGCTCGCTAATTCCAGGGAAGTGACGGCGCGTTCGTGGATCCGGGCCAGCTCCAACGTTTCCACGCCGAGAGCGACCGCTTGGCGTCCGATGGCCAGAGCCGGCTGCAACCCCGCCCGCGCGCCTGGCTTCAGCCGCTTGCGCAGGGCCGTCACATAGCGCTGTGACAGGTCGTTCAACTTTTGTTTCATTTGGTGCGTCCGTTTCAGGCACAACTTCCCGAGATGCCTGCTGCATCACCGGCGAGCCGCCAATCCACGGCAACTATCAGGGGAGCGCGGTCAACTGTATATGGGGTGAACACCCCATATCCACAGACCGGGTTTATGTGCAGAATCGAATGGACGAGTTTATGCCCATGACCTCTCACATCCGGAAGATTGCGTTTCTCGGCGATTACCTGCCGCGAAAATGTGGCATTGCCACGTTCACGTGCGACGTGCTCTCCGCCGTGGCGGCGGAGCACCCCGGAATCAAGTGCTTCGCCGTGCCGGTGAATGATCTCGAAGGCGGCTACGAATATCCGAAGGAGGTTCAGTTTGAAATTGAGGAGCAGGATTTGTCCTCGTATCAACGCGCGGCGGATTTTCTGAACATCAGCAACGCGGACATTGTCTGCGTGCAGCACGAGTTCGGGATTTACGGCGGGCCGGCGGGCAGTCATCTGCTGGCACTCTTGCGCGAATTGAAAATGCCGGTTGTCACGACGCTCCACACCGTGCTGCGCGACCCGAACGCGGACCAGCGCCGCGTGATGCAGGAATTGATCGCCCGCTCGACGCGACTCGTGGTCATGGTCGAGCGCGGGCGGCGGATGCTGGAGGAGATTTACCAGGCGCCGTCGGCGAAGATTGATCTGATTCCGCACGGCATTCCCGACATCCCGTTCGTGGATCCCAATTACTACAAGGACCAGTTCGGCGTGGAGGGTCGCACCGTTCTGCTCACGTTTGGTTTGCTTTCCCCGAACAAGGGGATCGAGCACGTGCTCAACGCACTGCCGCCGATTCTGGCGGAGTTTCCCGACGTGGTTTACATCGTCCTGGGCGCAACGCATCCCAACGAAGTGCGCGAGCAGGGCGAAGCCTATCGGCTCGGTCTCGAACGGCTCGCCAAGAAAAACAAGATCGAGAAGAACGTCATTTTCTATAACCGCTTCGTGGAACTCGACGAACTTAAGGAGTTCATCGGCGCCGCGGACATTTACATCACGCCGTATCTCAACGAGGCGCAAATCACCTCGGGCACGCTGGCCTATACCTTTGGCGCCGGCAAAGCCGTAGTTTCGACGCCTTACTGGCACGCGACAGAATTGCTGGCGGACGAACGCGGCGTGCTCGTCCCGTTCAGCGATGCTGGAGCGATCGCGCGGGAGGTAATCGGTTTGCTGCGCGACGAAACGCGCCGCACTGCCATGCGCAAGAACGCTTACAAGCTGGGTCGCGAAATGATCTGGAGCAACACGGCGCGGCTCTACCGGCGGTCGTTTGAACTGGCACGGCTGGAGGGCGCGGTGTTATCGCGAAAATCCTTTGCCACGAAAACGCTGGATCAAGCGCCGCGCGAGTTGCCGGCGTTCCGGTTGGATCATCTTGCGCGCATGACCGACTCGACCGGCATTTTTCAACATGCCATTTTCACCGTGCCGAA
This sequence comes from uncultured Verrucomicrobiota bacterium, assembly GCA_903828255.1. Classification (GTDB taxonomy): domain Bacteria; phylum Verrucomicrobiota; class Verrucomicrobiia; order Limisphaerales; family JADLHS01; genus CAIKLQ01. The sequence goes on along the minus strand of CAIKLQ010000912.1, from coordinate 8,795 downwards.
CTTTTCCCTGGGCTATTGCACGGATGACAACGCCCGCGCCTTTATTCTCGCCGTGCTGCTCGACGAGTTGGACGAAGAACCCGAGCGCGCCCGGACGCTCGCGACCACTTACGCGGCCTTTCTGCATCACGCGTTCGATCCCAAAACCAAACGCTTTCACAACCACCTGAGCTTCGACCGCCGCTGGCTGGATGAATCCGGCTCCGAAGATTGTCACGCGCGGGCGCTCTGGGCGTTGGGATTGGGCGTGGGCCGGTCGCCGCACCGGAGTTTTCAAATCATGGCCGGACAGCTCTTCGCACAGGCATTGCCGGCGGTGATGGAGTTCACCTCGCCCCGCGCCTGGGCGTTCAGTCTGCTCGGAATTCACGAATACCTGCGCCGGCTGAGCGGCGACCGCGCGGTCAGCCAGGTTCGTGAAACGCTCATGGCCCGTCTCATGGGGCTTACGACCGAACTGCCCACCCGGACTGGCCTTGGTTTGAAGAAGAACTGGCTTACGACAACGCCCGTCTCGCCCAGGCCTTGATGGTCAGCGGACGCGCGGCGGGACAGCCAGCAGTGTTTGAACGCGGCTTGGCCGCGCTGCGCTGGCTGACCGAAGTGCAAGCCTCAGAAAACGGCCACTTGCGGCCCATCGGCAGCAACGGCTTTTATCGGCGCGGCGGCACGCGGGCACACTTCGACCAGCAACCCGTCGAGGCACATTCGATGGTCTCCGCCTGCCTCGAAGCCTACCGGGCGACCGCGGACGCAAAATGGTTGGAGCAAGCCCATCGCGCGTTCGACTGGTTTCTCGGTTGGAACGATCTCGGCCTGGAACTGTATTCGCCGACCACCGGCGGCTGCCGCGATGCCTTACATGTGGACCGGGTCAACGGCAATCAAGGCGCGGAATCCACGCTTGCCTTTCTGCTCGCGCTGGCCGAAATGCAACTCATGCAAAACGCGGGCCTGGCATTCGGCACCCCGCCTGCTTCGTAACGCCACCATTTTGAAAACCACCACTGTCCACGCGAAACGCATCGGGCCGACGCTGACTCCAGATCGTTCGCGGGTGCTGATGCGCCCGTTCCGTCCCACCACCGACGACATCTCGCGTCGAATCGTCGCGCGGATCATGGCGTTGCCGGAGGAAGAAGTTTCGATGCTGCTGGGACAGGTGTTGGGCGAATTCGCGGATCGGCACGAGCGCGTTGAAGATATTTTCCGCAAACGCTTCGCGCAGGTGAGCCTCCTTCTCGAACCCGAATCGCAACCATCGCCCGAACGGCAAATGCTGATCGGAGCGTACTTCACGCATGAATACTCTCCGGAGTCGGCAGCCTTGTTCAATCCATCCATTGTCCAACACCCCGATCAGTCGGGACTTCCGAAGGGCGCACTGCGTTTCATCATGAGCCTGCGCGCCACAGGGGAAGGGCACATTTCTTCGATCACCTTCCGCATGGGCACGGTCAGCGCCCAAAACCGGATCACGCTCGCGCCCGCCGTGCCGTTTGTGACCGAGCCGGAGCGCGTGCCCAATGTGGCGTACGCCAAAGGATTGTTCGCCCATAAACTGGAAGAAGCGGGCGTGCAAAATGATTTTTGCCGGCGGGTGCTGGACCCACTGCACGAGGATTTCACGTTGAAGGAACTGCACGAGGTGCTGCGGGCCTCCGGCCTGACCGCGGATGCCTCCGACGCGACGGCGGCCCGCGCGGCTCGTGGCATCCTGCTGCTGGCGGAATCAAATTACGAAGTGAACTTCGCGGCGGACAGCCGCGTTTCGCAACGCGTGCTTTTTCCCTCCGCGCCCAGCCAGAGCAACGGCATCGAGGACGCGCGCTTTGTCCGCTTCCAAAACGACAACGGCGGCTTCACCTACTACGCCACCTATACCGCTTATGACGGCAAGATCACGTTGCCGCAATTGCTGGAGACGCCCGACTTTCTCCATTTCAAATTCAGCACGCTGAATGGACCCGCCGTCCAGAACAAAGGCATGGCGCTGTTCCCGCGCAAAATCAACGGGCAATACGCGATGCTCTCGCGTCAGGACGATGAGAACATTCTGCTGATGTTCTCGGACAATCTGCATTTCTGGCAGACGCCCCAAGTATTGTTGTCCCCTGCCCAACCGTGGGAATTCTTCAAGATCGGCAACTGCGGTTCGCCGATTGAAACCGAAGCCGGCTGGTTGGTGTTGAGTCACGGAGTCGGCGCGATGCGGAAGTATTGCCTCGGCGCGTTCCTGCTCGACTTGACCGATCCCACGCGCGTCATCGGTCGCCTGCGCGAGCCGCTGCTTTGCGCGAACGAAGCCGAGCGCGAAGGTTACGTGCCGAACGTCGTGTACACCTGCGGCGCCCTGCTGCACGGGCGCGAACTCATCATTCCCTACGCGATGAGCGACTCCGCCACGAGCTTCGCCACCGTTTCCGTGGACGACCTGCTGGCCGCAATGGAATAGTTCGGGACCTGCCCCTCCAGGCAGGGAGAAGGCCGGCGTGGCAGATTCGCAGGCTGCCGCGATTGTTGGATTTCCAGGTAGGGTTACACCCCATAGCCCCGCTTCCACCCATGCCGTAGCATGCTAACTGCAATGCCACGTTAACCAAACTCGAGACTCCCAACATGGACCAAAAAACAATTCTCCTCACCATCCTCGCCGTCGCCGCTTTCACTGTGGGCTGCGATAAGCCCGAAACCCCTGCGCACCCACTCGACAAGGTCCAAGAAACCACCAAGGAAGCCGCGCCGGAAATGCCGGATTACACCTTCGCGCAGAAAACTGAATTCACCGAGAAGATGCAAAGCCAGTTGGCCGCGATCAACAAAGACCTGGACGCGCTCGCCGCCAAGATCGAAAAGTCCAGCGATGCGGCCAAGGCCAAAGCCAAGCCCAAGCTTGAGGCGCTCCGGGCGAAGGCGGATCACTTAAACAAACAACTTGATGAGGTGAAGAACGCCACCGAGTCCACGTGGGACAGTGTGAAGGTGACCTCCAAGAAGGCGTATGAGGATTTGAAGGACGGGTTCAACCACGCCCGCCAGTGGGTGAGCGACAAGATCGCGCCGTGAGGTGGGGATCATCGGCTCCAACCAACCTTGCCAATCAATTCGTGAGTCTCGGTAAACCAACAAAAGCAAAACAAACATCGAAAACCAAAGAAACATAATGAAGAACACATCTCTAAATACAAAGAAAACCGTAAATTTCTGGGGATTGACCATCGGCCTCGCGGGGGCCGTGCTATTCGTGGGCCATGACGCGGCGGCAATTCAACCGGCAGTCAACCTCGGAACGGCCGGCAATTTTGCGATTCTCGCAAAGTCAGGCGTCTCCACGGTCCCAGCTTCCGCAATTACAGGAGATGTCGGCGTAAGCCCCATTGACTCGACTGCTATCACCGGATTTTCACTAATCCTGGATGGCAGTGGTCAATTTTCCACGGCAACCCAGATTACCGGGAAAGCCTATGCCCCCGACTATGCGGTGCCAACTCCAGTCAACCTGACAACGGCCATCGGAGACATGCAGACCGCGTACACAGACGCGGCCGGGCGAAGTATCCCTGATTTCACCGAACTGGGCGCTGGGCAGATAGGCGGGTTGACCCTCATCCCCGGTCTCTACAAGTGGGGCACGGATGTTTTGATCTCCTCCGACGTCACGCTCAGCGGTGGCCCCAACGATGTCTGGATCTTCCAGATCGCCGGGAAAATCATCCAGGCGAACGGGACGAAGGTTTTTCTGTCAGGTGGCGCAATGGCCCGGAACATCTTCTGGCAGGCCTTTGGTGATGTCTCCCTGGGCACGACCAGTCACTTTGAGGGAATAATAATGGCCCAAACCTCGATCAGTCTTGCCACCGGGGCCTCCATAAACGGCAAACTATTGGCCCAAACTGCGGTCACCCTTGACGCGAGTACTGTTACGAGTCCAGCGGCAGCAGCCCCGATCACATTGGTATCGGCGGCAGTGGCGACGGGCACCTTTGTGGACGCTATCGGGCAATCACTTAATGTCACCACAAAAACCTTCACGGTGACACTATCCGGAACCCAGCAATTCTATCGTATTCGGGCAGGCACCGCGTTGACCATTAAGAGCATCACTCTTTCCGGAGGTAACATGGTGATAATCTACAATTAACATTCCCGAACCAAGAGCAGCTATTAGCGAATGAATACATCATGAATAGAACGAAATCCCTGAGAATCCGGTCCACGTTCGGCGCTTTGCTGTTGGGCGCGTTGACCGGTTGCGTCGGCCACGTAGATCGTCTGTATCATGCGGGAAGGTATGCACCGCCCCCGCCGGTGTACGTGCAAGCCGGGGTGGTGGTGCAGGACGACTATGTGTATTACCCCGATCACCAAGTCTATTACAGCAGCAACCGCCGCCAGTACGTTTATCAAGACGGTCGCTCGTGGGTTTCCCGAACCGCGCCCCCGTGCGTCTCCGTGGACGTGCTGGTTGCCTCGCCATCGGTCAGGTTGGATTTCCACGATTCGCCGTCGAGCCATCATGCGGCCGTGGTGAAGCAGTATCCGAAGCGTTGGACGCCATCGCCTACAGGCGGCAATCAAGGCGACGGAAACCGTAACGACAAGAACGGAAACGACCACGGAGACGGTCGGTAATTAACGGACACGACAGCAACGCCAGCATGTGACCGCACAGCAACCTCACTTTATGAAAACAACCCCAATCTTTCCGAACCGAAGGAAGGCCATCCTCGCGCACGCGACCTCCCAAGGTATCGCCGTCGCGGTACTGGTAGCTCTCGTCGCTATTCGCGGGGACTTGGCAATCGGCCAAGCCCCATCACCGACGCCCGATGCGCCCGGCGCCCAAGTCCTCACCCGCGGGCCGGTGCATGAAGCGTTTGCCGGGATGATTACTTTCAACCCCGAGCCGGGAGTCGTGGTCAACAAAGCTCCGCCCGATGTCATCGAAGAAATGCCGCCCGAAGAGCGGCCAGCCGAGGACAATGTCACTTGGATTCCCGGTTACTGGGGCTGGGATGACGAGCGCAGCGACTTCCTTTGGGTAAGCGGCACGTGGCGGGCTTTGCCGCCGGGTCGCGCCTGGATGGCCGGCTATTGGGGGCAAACTGCGCAAGGGTATCAATGGACCTCCGGGTATTGGGCGGATGCCGCCGCCAAAGAAACGACGTATCTCCCGCCGCCGCCCGCGACGGTGGAAGTGGGCCCAAACATCGCCGCGCCGTCTGTGGACCATGCGTGGTCGCCGGGATGCTGGCTGTGGTATCAAGGGCATTATGCCTGGCGCCCGGGATATTGGGCGCAAGGCCGGGCGGATTGGAACTGGATGCCCGCCCATTACGTGTGGACTCCGCGCGGATACATCTTTGTCGGCGGCTACTGGGATTATCCGGTGGAGCACCGCGGCATTCTGTTCGCGCCAGTTTATTTTGAAGCCCGGGTGTATGCCCATCGCGGTTACATCTACTCGCCCACCTTCGTGCTCGATTTGGGAGTTTTCAGTGCCCACCTGTTCTTGCGGCCAAGTTACTGTCACTATTACTTCGGAGACTACTATGCCGCGAGCTATGCTCATGGCGGGTTCTACGCCTCGTATTCGTTTGGAACGAGTCGCCATGGCTACGACCCGATCTATTCTCATCAACGCTGGGAGCATCGCGACGATCGCGAGTGGGAGCGCCGAACGGTGGCAGCTTACGACTATCGCCGCGATCACGAAGCCGCCCGACCGCCGCGCACCTGGGCAGCGCAACGAAACATCAATCCTGCCTCTGCGGAGTCCCGACAAAACCGCCCGATGGTGGCGACTTCCATAAACGAAATGGCGAAACGGAAGGACAGCCCGGTGCGTTTCCAGCCAGTCGCCAAGCAGGAGCGGCAGCAAATTGCTCAGCGCGGCCAGGAAGTTCAGCAGTCCCGCGACCAGCGGCGAACGCTGGAGGCCAAACCCATAGACACCACCGCCCGCAAGCCCGGCGCAACATTCGCCCCAGCCAACGTGCAAGCTGCGCGCTCGCCGATAGTCGCCAAGTCCCCGAATCAATTGGGGAAAAACCAGGCTCCGCCAAAAGCGCAGCAGGCACCGAAACCCAATTCCAAGATCCACCCACAAGCGGCTGCACCCGGACGCCAACCCAATGCGGATCGAGCCAATCCCCAAACTCAACCTCAGCCGCGCACGCCTGAGTCCCAAGCCAAACCCACGCCCGCACGCAACGAGGCGCCGTCCCGCGACCAGAAAGCGCAACCGGAGTCGCAACCGCGCAGTAAGGAATCGGGAGCAAAGACTCCGGCGCAATTGCAGCGGAACGCGAGCGGACCGGAACTAAGGATGCAGCCGGCATCACCGCAGCGGGCAAACGAGGCCGTTGTGAAACCCCAGCAAACGCCACCGCGCAACGCGAACGCTTCGGACAACAAAGCGCAACAACAGTCGCAACCGCGCGCCAAGGATGCGGCAACGAAAGCCCAGGCGGGTTCGCAACGGAACGCTCCAGCATTGCCAAAGCAAACCCAGCAGGAATCGCAGCAACGGCCAAATCCTGCGGCAGCCCAACCCCGCGAAACCCAGCAACGAAACGTCAGCGCACCGGTCAAACAACCGCGGCGCGTGGCCGAACCTGCTGCCAAGAAACGACCGGTCGAGATTGAAAAAGGGGCCTCGCAGCTTTTGAAGAAGGACCGCCAGCAAGGAAGAAAAGGCAGCCCGCCGGAAGCGGACAAACCGCGCGGGCCATGACAACCCTGGATATTCTGTGGTTGCGATTCGAAGCACTCTTTCCGGAGCAATCGCCCTGCTATTGGGCAGCGCTCCCCTGACCCTGGCGCAAATTGATCCGTACCCTCGCAGCTCGCTGCAACTCGGCTACGACCAATCCTTGTCAAGCCAGGGCCCGCAATCGCTCTATGCTTACTACCATTACAACAACCCCGCGCTCCTGCGCACCAACATGGCGCTCGGTCTGGCAGTGGCCCCGATCTATCTCGACGGCGAACTCGGTTTTCGCGCGTTGCTTTCACCGCACACCGACGTGGGCATCGCCATTAGCGGCGGTGGCTTTGGTGAAAATAATTACGCAATTCGCCAGGGCCACTATTTCAAAGACGAGAGTTTCGACGGTCATGGGGGCGGCGCTTCGCTCAACCTTTACCACCTGATCAATCCCGCGCAGCTCATTCCGCTCCATCTGGTCGTGCAAGGTGGGACGCATTATTCAACGTTTTCCGCCACGGACAAAACCGCTGATCAGGTTCAGCTTCCCGCGGACCGCATGAACACCTTCGTGCGCGGGGATTCCTCCGCGGTCGTCAGAAATAAATTCGGCGTGGCGGGTGATTCCTTTTTTGCAATTACGCGCGGCACGGGCAAGCCTCTGGCGGAAGAGGGCGCGTCCATCGTTTCCAACGAGCAGTTTCAAAGCGCGCTGGGGGCGGTCGTCGAGGAAATCCGCCGCGAAGCGCTGCTCGTGGTGACGAATGTCAACAGCGGGCTGGATACCTGGACCAAGTTGCGCGCCGACTTGGGCGGCACCCGGCAACACCTCGATGCGCTCACACAGCGAATGGAGAACATCGCTGCCGCCATCGAAGCGGGCAAAGGCACGGTGCGCAAACTGCTCACCGATACTTCCCTGGCAGATGAAGCGCAGAAGCTCCTTGCCCGCGCGAACGACGCGATGGGTGATTTGCTGGCCATGATCACGAACCTGAATGTCGTGGTGAAGAACATCCAGGATGGCACGGTGCGCTTGCCGGAGATCACCGAAGCCGTGGCGAACGAAGCGAAGGATCTACCCGGGCTGGTGCAGCAAACCCAGAACTCAATGCGCGAGCTGGAGCGGTTGGTTGAGGCGCTGCAGCGGCATTGGCTCATGGGCAAATACGTGAACAAGACCAACCCGCCGCCATCGCAACCGCTGCTCGACACCCCACGGTCGGAAAAGAAGCCGGTGGGAGTGCTCCGTTCACCGAGGGATTCAACGCGATGAGGTTCCACGAATGCGAAACGAAGCCGACTGGCGTCGCAACGCCGAGCAGCTGGGGATCGCGAAGTCACGTCCACGCGTTGGTTCTGATTCTGGTAACGGCATTCGGCGTTTACATCTGTTACCGTTTGGTAATTCCCTTCTTCCCTGCACTTGTGTGGGCGCTGGCGTTGGCGGTGATGTTCACCCCTCTCCAACAGCGGCTGGAGTCAAAACTAAAGCGCCCTAGCATGGCGGCGATGGTCTCCGTGGCCGTTGTGGGTTTGATCGTGGCGGTCCCGGCTACCTTCGTGGCGCAGCGGCTGATCATGGAATCAGCGAAAGGCGCGGAAATCGTCAAGGCAAAAACTGAGTCTGGCGAGTGGCGGCGGACCATCGAAGCGCAACCGCGCTTGGCCCCGGTGGCCGACTGGATCGAACGGAAAGTAGATTTAACCGGGACGGCGCAGACTCTCGCCACCTGGCTGACCACAACCGCTGGAGCCATTCTCAAGGGTTCCGTGGTGCAAGTCATTGGATTCTGTCTGACGTTCTACCTTCTCTTCTATTTCCTGCGGGACCGTCGGACGGCACTCCAGTCGCTGCGGACTTTGTCCCCGCTCTCTCCGGCTCAAATGGACCGGATGTTTGTTCGGGTCACCGATACTATTTTCGCCACGGTCTATGGGACGCTGGCCGTCGCTGCCGTGCAGGGCTTGTTGGGCGGACTTATGTTCTGGTGGCTGGGATTGCCGGCCGCGTTGCTCTGGGGCGTGGTGATGGCGCTGCTGGCAGTGGTGCCAGTCTTGGGCGCATTTGTCGTTTGGATTCCGG
>CAIKLQ010000911.1 GCA_903828255.1 uncultured Verrucomicrobiota bacterium | reverse complement strand
GAGGGCAGCGGTATGATTCAGCGGGTGCGGGCATGACAGGCCGGAAACGACCGGCATCTGCTCGTCCTCGATTTGGCTGGGTTTCGAGAGCGAGGAGGAAACCAGAGTATTCGGGTCTGCCTCACCCATTATTAATCACACTCGGCCTTGCTGGCGGAGCGCGGACGAGGGCGTCCGCGGCTTCTGCCACCAGGTAAGAGGTTTTCTCCTTGAAACCACTGCCCGTTCGCCGTAGGGACCAACCATGCCAATTCATCTACCGCCGTTTTCCCGCCGGAATTTTCTGAAGCGCTCACTGGTCGCCGGTGCCGGTTTCGCCCTGACCCCGGAGTTATTTGCCGAGTCGCGCCGCACGGATCCCAGTGCCTGGGCCTTCTTCTCGGACACGCACATCGCCGCCGACCCCGCCAAGATCGCGCGCGACATCAACATGACCGAGCACCTCCAGAGCGCTACCAGGGAAGTCCTCGCCCTGCCGCAGCGGCCTGCGGGCGTGTTCGTCAACGGGGATTGCGCTTACAATCAGGGCGAGCCGGGGGATTACCGACAGTTCACCAGTTTGATCGAACCGCTCCGGGCGGGCGGACTGCCGTTGCACCTGGCGCTGGGCAACCACGATCAGCGCGAACATTTCTGGGCCGCGTTGCCACCCAAGGACGCGGCGAAGCGCGCGGTTGCGAACAAACAGGCGGCCCTCGTGAAAGCCAAGAGCGTGAACTGGTTCATCCTCGATTCGCTCGAAACCACACTGGCTACACCCGGTTCGCTGGGCGCGGCGCAGTTGGCCTGGCTCGCGAAATCGCTCGATGCAAACCGGCGCCGGCCGGCGGTCGTGGTGCTCCACCACAATCCTGGCGTGCGGGAAAACGTGAGCGGCTTGAAGGACACGGAGGCGTTGCTGGAAGTGATCCGCCCGCGGCAACAGGTCAAAGCTTGGATATTTGGCCACACGCACGTCTGGCAGATCCAACTCGACCCCAGCGGCATTCACCTCATCAACCTGCCGCCGGTCGCATACCTTTTTCAACCGGGCGATCCGGCGGGTTGGGTCCATGCCACAATCCGCCCCGATGGAATGAAGTTAGAACTTCGCTGCCTTGATACCGCGCACAAAAATCACGGACAGGTCACGGACCTGAAGTGGCGTAGCGCGTGAGCCGTCGTCGCCCGGCAGCGTGCGGGATAGCTTCGGTCCGGCGGATCATAAAGACGAAAGCGTCCGGCGCGAAGGTCGGCGCGGTGGGGGCGGCGAGCGGCAAGGCATTGAACTGCGTTGCCGCGTTGGGCCGCAGGTTGACATTGCCATCGTCCCGGCGACCGTCTCGGTTGCCGAAAGCCACGCCCCGACACCAACCGGGACGGGCGTCGGGACTTTCGCAGGCGGGACGCCCGTGCCACTACGGTGGCAGTGTCAAGCTGAGCCTGCCGCGTTGCCCCGCCGCGGAATGTGATTGCCAAACGCGGTCGGAGTGAAAAGATATTGCCACGATGTCGCAACTCAAACCTTTGCCTGCCCACTTGATCGGCGGAAACTTTCTGCTCACCGAAACCGATCCCGCCCTGGTGTTCACGCCGGAAGATTTGTCGTCCGAACAACGGCTCATGGCCCAGACGGCTGCGAAGTTCATGGAGAAGGACGTCTTGCCGAATCTCGAAGCCCTGGAGCATCAGGAGGAAGGATTCACGCCCAAGCTTTTCCTCAAGGCCGGCGAACTCGGCCTGCTCGGCATGGGCGTGCCGACGGATTACGACGGGCTGGGGCTGGATCGCGCGACGACCGTGGGCGTGGAGGAACAATTGACGCGGCTCGGCGGCTTCGGCGTGACCTGCGGCGCGCATTGCGGCATCGGCACGCAACCCTTGCTGTATTTCGGCACCGAGGCACAGAAGAAAAAATATCTACCCAAGCTGGCCAGTGGGGAGTGGATGAGTGCCTACGCGCTTACCGAGGCCGGCTCCGGCTCGGACGCGCTCGGCTTGCGCACCAAGGCGACGCTCTCCGCCGACGGTAAGCACTACCTCCTGAACGGCACCAAGATGTGGATCTCGAACGCCGCGTGGGCGGAGTTGTTCACGATCTTCGCCAAGGTGGACGGCCAGCATGTCACCGCGTTTCTCGTCGAGAAAACGTTCCCTGGTGTCTCCACCGGCAAGGAAGAGCACAAGTTGGGAATCAAATCGTCCTCGACCCGGCGCGTCATCCTGGAGGACGCCAAAGTGCCAGTGGAAAACCTGCTGGGCGAAGTCGGCAAAGGCGCTTACATCGCGTTTAACATTTTGAATCTCGGCCGGTTCAAGCTCGGCGCGGGGGCCATCGGGGCCGCGAAGGAGACGATCAAGGTCGCGACTCGTTACGCTCTCGAACGCCAGCAGTTCGGACGGCCCATCGCGTCGTTCGGTTTGGTTCAGCAAAAACTGGCGGATATGGCCACGCGCATCTTCGCGGGCGAGAGCGCCGTCTATCGCACCGCCGCCATGATGGACGAAGTGTGCGCCACGGGAGAAACGATGGCTTCGATGAACCCGCCGTTCCTGCGCGGCCTCGACGAGTTCGCGCTGGAATGTTCCATCATCAAAGTCGCATGCAGCGAAATCCTGGACACCGTGGCCGACGAGTCGCTGCAAATCCACGGCGGCTACGGCTACACGGAGGAATTTCCGGCGGCGCGCACGGTGCGGGATTCGCGCATCAATCGCATCTTCGAGGGCACGAACGAAATTAACCGGCTGTTCATTCCCGGTCTGCTCATGCGCCGGGCGCAACGTGGGCGCTTCCCGCTGGTCCAGGCGATCACTAAAGTGACCAAGGAACTGCTGGACATGCCGCCGCTGGCGGAGGACGCCCCGGATGAATTGGCGGCGGCGCAGGCGCTCCTCGTGAACGCGAAGAAGCTCGCGCTGTTCGTGTCCGGCGTGGCCTTCCAGAAATACGGCGAGAAGCTCGGCGACGAACAGGAAGTGGTGGCCAGCTTGAGCGACATGATCATTGACGTTTACCTGGCCGAAAGCGCGCTGCTGCGAACGCTCAAGGCCCGCCAGGCCGGCGGAGGTTCGGCGGCGATGGCGGATTTGACGCTGGCCTTCGTGAACGACGCCGTGGGCCGCCTCGAACTGAAGGCGCGACAGGCATTGGCCGCAACCTCGCAGGGCGACGAACTGCGGGCGCAATTGGGGATCGTGCGACGCTTGCTGCGGTGGTCGCCGCTGAATGGCGTGGCGCTGAAACGGAAGATCGCGAAGCGCTTGTGCGAAGTCGGCAGCTTTCCGGCGCTGGTGGCGGTGAAGTAACGAGGCGGAAAGATTCCTATGGCAATCAATCTCACGAACGCAGCTTGCGCTCCTGCCGCAAGCTTTGGAGTGCGCAGACTTGTCTGCGCTTTGGGCAGGCGACTTGTCGCCGTCGAGCGCGAGAGGAGCACCCAGTTTCTTCCACCGGCCGCTGAACGCGGCCCTGCTTTGGCGACAAGTCGCCAAAGCGGTGAAGGCGGTGACAAGTCACCGCACTCCAAAGCTCCGCCGCCCGCGGGAAGCTTTTCCCGGAGCGGGGACCGCCAAGTCCGCGCGTTCCTGAAAAGAGGTCGGCAACGCGCGGACTCGGCGGTCCGCGCTCCGGTGGCTACCGCCCTGCTTCTCTGCATTTGCCTGCTGCTGGGCGGGGTTTCGGCTCCGGCACAGACGCAAAAGTTCGCCTCCCACCTTGAACTAAATGCGCCCGCCATTCCGGCCGCTGTCCTGGCAGAGGCCAGCGGAAAGCCTTGGGAGAACTCGGAACGCGGCCCCGTTGCGGGCCTCAAACTTTTCGCCACCGAAAAATCCGGTGCGGTCTGGCTCGGAAGCGCCGAGGGCGCAGCGCGATTTGACAAGAACGCCACGAATCGCTGGGATCGCTGGCAATACTTTTATGGGCGCCGCTGGCTGAAGGACAACGAGGTGAAAAACATCTGGGTCGAGGAAGTGGGCGCGGCGCGCAAGGTTTGGATGCGCACGCGCACCGGGGTTTCGTTGATCGAATGGCGGCCCATGACGCTCGACCAAAAGGCGAAATTCTTCGAGGAGCGCGTGGCCCAGCGGCACGTCCGGCACGGCATGGTGACGGGTTGCGGGTTGCGCACACCGGGGGATTTGTCCACCAGCTTCACGCGGGACGATGACAACGACGGGCTTTGGACGGCGATGTATCTGGCCGCGGAGGCTTATCGCTTTGCCGTTACTCATGACCCCGACGCGCGGGCCAAGGCCCGCCGCTCGGTCGAGTTGTTGATGCGCCTGGAGTCCATCACAGGTATCCCCGGCTTCTATGCGCGCTCATTTGTCTCCAAGGACGAGCCGCGTCCGCACGGCGGCGAGTGGCATGAGACGCCCGATGGCAAGTGGCTTTGGAAGGGCGACACCAGTTCGGACGAAAGTGTCGGACACTACTTTGGGTACGCGGCTTACTTCGATCTCGTCGCGGAGGAATCGGAGAAGCCGGAAATCCGGCGCGTCGTCGCGCGGTTGACCGATCACCTGATCGAGCATGGCTACAATCTCGTGGACCTGGACGGCAAGCCGACGCGTTGGGGCGAGTGGTCGGAGAAGTTTTATCAAACCGAGGAAGGCGAGTATGAGTCGGCGCTGCGCTCCATCGAACTGCTTTCCTTTCTCAAGACGACCTACCACATCACCGGCGATAAGAAATACGAGGCCGCTTATCAGGATCGCGTCAAGCGTGGTTACGCCGAGAAGACGCGCGATTACCGTCGCTGGCCGGGCGGCGGCGAGATCAACTTCTCCGACGACGAACTCGCTTATTTGTCGTACGCGCCGCTGCTCAAATACGAGCAAGATCCCAAGCTGCGGGAAATCTACCTGGACAGTCTGCGGTTCACCTGGAAACAGATTCGTCCGGACATGAATCCGTTGTGGAATTACATCTCGGTCGGCGGCGGTGCCGGGCCGATGACGCCGGAAATCCAGACCGAATCCCGGCTCACGCTCGACCGCATCCCGATGGACCTCATCGAGTGGGGCGTGCGCAATTCCCACCGTCAGGACCTCCAGGTCACGCGCAACCAGGACCGCTTTCGCCGCGCCCAGTTGACCGCCGTTTTGGCGCCCGATGAACGCCCCGTCTCGAAATGGAACGGCAACCCCTACCGTCCCGACGGTGGCGGTGACGGTCACGGCGAAGATGACGGCGCATTTTTTCTGCTGCCGTACTGGATGGGTCGCCATCATGGCTGGGTGATGGATTGATGGATTCCCCCAATCCAAGCATCCAATTCAACAATCCCTTGCCAACGGCGAACCGCCCTGCCAAGTATGTGCCAGGCCAAACAAGCAACATGACCTACCCAAAAATCACGTTGCCGCAATTATTGGAGCAGACCGCGGCGAAATCACTCGGCGACCCGGCGCTGCTTTATTTTGGTGCGAAAATTTCCTACGGACAGCTTCAGGTTCATGTGAACCGTCTAGCTGCCGGTTTGCAGACCCTCGGAGTCAAGACTGGAGACCGCGTGGCGTTGCTGCTGCCCAACTGCCCGCAGTTTGTGATCAGTTACTTTGGCGCAATGCGGGCCGGCGCGATCGTCACGGCGACCAGTTCGATGTACACGGCGCGGGAGATTACTCACCAGTGGAACGATGCCGGCGCCACGATCGTCATCGCCGACCGCCGTCTTTATCCGGTGATCAAAGCCGCGTTGCCCCAACTGACCTCCGTGCGGCACATCGTGCTCACCGGGCCGCGCCAATACTTTCCCCGCCACTTCAAGCAGCTTTGCGTGGACCTGAATTCAGCAGCGCCGGCTCAGCGCTCCGCTAGTTCAAAGCCCAGCACAAACGGTTCAACGCAGCCCGCGAAGGCCGCACTTCACGAATGGGAAGAACTCCTGAGCGTTGCCACCGAGCTGCGGCCCAGCGGCTTGACGCCCTCGGACATCGCCTGCCTGCAATACACCGGCGGCACCACGGGCACTTCCAAGGGCGCGATGTTGACGCACGAAAACCTCGTGACCAACGCCTACCAGGCCAGTCGCTGGCTGGCGATTCACGAGGACCGCCCTGAAGTGCTGGTCGCCGCGCTGCCGATGTTCCACATTTTTGCGATGACGTGCGTGATGATTGCGGCGGTCGAGTGCCGTGGCAGCGTGGTCATCCTGCCGCGGTTTGAACTGCGCTCCGCCCTGAACGCTATCCGCAAGTATCGCCCGACGATGTTTCACGGCGTCCCGACGATGTATGTCGCGTTCAACGGCGTGCCGGGCGTCGAACGCTACGGATTCCAGTCACTCCGCATGTGCATGAGCGGTGGCGCGGCGTTACCGGCCGAGGTCCGGCAGAAGTTCGAGTCTTTGACCGGCGGCAAACTGGTCGAGGGCTACGGCCTGACCGAGACTTCGCCCGTCACGCACATCAACCCTCCGCAAGGCTCGCCGAAGGTGGCCAGCATCGGTCTGCCGATTGCCAACACGGAAGTGCTCATCATGGATTTGGAAACCGGCACGCGCGAGGTGACCGCCGGCGACATCGGCGAGATCGCCATTCGCGGGCCGCAGGTGATGAAAGGCTACTGGAACAAACCCGAGGAAACCGCCCTCGTGCTGCGGGACGGCTGGCTCTACACCGGCGACATCGCGAAGAAAGACGCGGATGGCTACTTTTTCATCGTGGATCGCAAGAAGGACTTAATCATCGCGGGCGGCTTCAACATTTATCCCCGCGAAGTCGAGGAAGTCTTGTTCGAGTGTCCGAAGATCGAGGAAGCGGCGGTGGTCGGCGTTCCCGACCCGTACCGGGGCGAGACGGTGAAAGCTTTCGTGGTCTTGAAACCTGGCGTCACTGCGACGGCCGAGGAGATCATCGCGTTTTGTCGCGAGCGTTTGGCCGCCTACAAAGCCCCGCGGCAGGTGGTGTTCCGGGATTCCTTGCCGAAGTCCGGCGTGGGGAAATATCTCCGCCGCGAGTTGCGCAAATTGTAGCGTTGGCGGATGGAGCGCTGACCTCCGGCCCGGCGCGTTTGGTTGACTTGGAAACGTTCGGGAAGTTAAGTCGGGGCAAAGCAATTCCGAAGCCGAAGACATTAACGCAGAGACGCGGAGAGCATTACTGGATAGTCCCACGGCTGAGTCGGAGTTCCGATTCCCCGACGGCAGGCAAAATTACAAAAACATTATGAAAACCACACAACGAAACGAACTGCGCAACGCGCGGAACAACCACCCGCAGCCTTGGCTGACCTGGCTGGTCCAGGTCTGCTTCTTTCTGGGCCTCGCCCCCAGCAGCCAGGCCGACATCACCCTCGCCGACAAAGGCCAGAGCCAATACCGCATCGTCGTCCCCGCGGGCGCGATTCCCTCCGAGCGTTACGCCGCCGAGGAATTGCAACGCTACCTGGAGAAGCTGAGCGGCGCGAAACTCCCCATCGTCACCGACGCGGACAAGCCGGCCCCCCGCGAAATCCTGCTGGGCGATAACACCCACCTCGCGAAGCTGCGGACGAAAGTGGATTTCGCCAAGCTTGGCCCCGACGGCTTCGCGCTGCGCGTGGACGGCAACCGCTTGATCATCGCCGGCGGCAAACCGCGCGGCACGTTGAATGGCGTTTACACCTTGCTCGAAGAGAAGTTCGGCGTGCGCTGGTTCACGCCGCAACTCGAAAGCGTTCCCAAGCTCGCCCGCGTCACGTTGCCGAAGCTGAACGAAACGAAAGTTCCCGCGCTCGAAAACCGCGATGTCTTTTGGAGCGCGGTCATGCACAACCCAGATTTCGCCGCGCGGCATCGGGTCAATGGCCAGCATTACGGGTTGACCGAGAAACATGGCGGCGCGTTCACCGTTTATCATCCGTTCGTCCACAGCTTCGACGGATTGGTGCCGCCGGAACTGTGCAAGGAACACCCGGAGTATCTCCCGCTCATCAAGGGCGAGCGCAAGGGCGGTTACGTCCAACGCTGCCTCTCCAATCCCGACGTGCTGCGGATCTCCATCGAGCGCGTGCGGCAGTGGATCAAAGAGCATCCGGAAGCCACAATCATCAGCGTTTCGCAGAACGACACTATCAACAACTGCCAGTGCGAGCAGTGCAAAGCGGTGGACGATGCGGAGGGTAGTGCGTGTGGCTCGCTGCTGAAATTCGTGAACGCGGTGGCTCAGGCGATTGAGAAGGATCATCCGAATGTCCGCATTGATACGCTGGCCTATCAGTACACCCGCAAACCCCCGAAGACCATCCGCCCGCACCGCAACGTCATCATCCGCCTGTGCTCCATCGAGTGTTGCTTCGCCCACCCGCTCGAAACCTGTTCGGAGGAAAAGAACCGCACTTTCCGCGAAGACATCGTCGCTTGGGGACCGATTGCGCCGCTGCTCTACGTTTGGGATTACACCACCGACTTTGGCCACTACCAGCAACCGTTCCCGAACTTCGACGCGTTGCAATCCAACGTTCGCTTCTTCGTGAAGCACGGCGTGAAGAGCTTGTTCGAGCAGGGTAATTACTCCGGCGGCGGGGCCGGCGAAATGGAGCCGCTCCGCGCCTACCTCCTAGCCAAGCTGCTTTGGAATCCTGACGCCGACGTGCAGAAACACATCCACGAATTCGTGACCGCCTATTACGGCAAAGCCGCGCCGAAGATTCTCGCCTACATTGACACCATACACCGCCCGGTGCGCGAGCAGGGCAAGCACATCCACATCTTCGACCGGCCAACTTCCTCCTACTTGAACGAAGAGGTGTTGAACGCAGGCGAGAAAATCCTGGATGAAGCTGAGCAGTTGGCGGAAAACGACGACATCCGTTTCCGCGTGCAGGTCGCGCGACTGCCCGTGTGGTACGTGAAGATCGCCGCCAACCGCGTGACCGACGACGCCAAGACCGACCTGACGAAACGCTTCGTCGCCCTCGCCCGCAAAGCCGGCATCTCCAACATCAGCGAGCAAAAGACACTGGACGAATGGGCGAAGAAGTTGGGCGTGGAGTGACGTAAGCCTCGATCACGGCGGCGATTGGAACGTGAGACCTGAAACTTTTGTGAATTCCGGCAATGCAGAGATGGCGCTGCGAAATCGAGCGTCAAAACACATCCGCCGCCAAATCCGTAAACTCAGATAAGCGCAAAAGCAAAGCGGCCTTCGTTTCCGAAGGCCCCTTTTTTCTGCAAAGGTAGCACGGTCGTTCCGCCTGTTGTATTGGCCGACTCGCCCAAGGCTACTTCTTGAGCCGATAGAACTTGTTTCCACCGCTAAGCGGAATCATGACAGTGTCGTTCCCGCCCACAATCGCAGGCCCAACCGAGTTCGATGTCCAACTTGTCGCTGCCAGATTCGCTGTGTATTCGAGCGTAAAGCCGCCGACCTCAGCGGGCCAAGTGAACCCGCAATTACCACCCTGCCGAGACATGTTAAGCCTCGGTCGGTTTACCCCGATTCCGGAAACGGATATACTTCCGGTTCCGTTGGTCGCAGCGGAAATTTCTCCTGTTGCTCACGGCGAGGCGCGTCCATCTTGCCGGCACAAGGTCCTAGCCCGAAATCGTTTTGAGGAAGCGATTGGCGCCACCCGCTCTTAATCACCCCCGGGGTTTGCTGCGGTTTGAAAAATTCCTTTTGTTAAGATTCGTTTCGGGCAATCTCTCGGCACTTTTCGGGCAAGAACTATTATGAAAATCGCTGTTGTCGGTTTGGGTTACGTGGGTTTGCCGTTGTGCCTCCAATTCGGGCGCAGCGGCGTGGAGGTCTGGGGGCTGGACATTGACACCGCCAAGATCGAAGCCATCAATGCCGGGCGCAGTTACATCGAGCACATCGCGGCCAGCGCCATCCAGGCGATGGTGGGTGAAAAACGCTTGGTGGCGTCCACGGATTTTGCGCACGTGCGGGAAGTCGAGGCGGTCATCATTTGCGTGCCGACGCCGCTGAACAAGAATCGCGAGCCGGACATTTCCTACATTATCAAGACCGGCCAGGCCATCGCGCCGCATCTGCAACGGGGCACGTTGGTGGTGTTGGAGTCCACGACGTATCCGGGCACGACGGATGAGGATTTGCGGGCGGTGCTCGAAGCCGGTTCGGGCTTGCAGGCGGGCCGCGATTTTCATCTGGCGTTCTCGCCCGAGCGCGAGGATCCGGGCAATCCGGCCAGTGTCGTTGCGAAGATTCCCAAGGTGGTCGGCGGGTTGACGCCAGCGTGTCTGGAGCGGGCCGTGGCGCTTTACGGTCGGGCCATTCAAACCATCGTGCCGGTTTCCTCGTGTCGCGTGGCCGAGGCGACGAAGCTGCTCGAAAACATTTTCCGCAGCGTGAATATCGCGCTGGTGAATGAATTGAAGGTGGTTTACGCGGCGATGGGTATTGACGTTTGGGAGGTCATCGCCGCGGCGAAGACGAAGCCGTTTGGGTTTATGGCGTTTTATCCCGGGCCGGGTTTGGGCGGGCATTGCATCCCGATTGATCCGTTTTACCTGACGTGGAAGGCGCGCGAGTACGGCCAGAACACGCGGTTCATCGAATTGGCAGGCCAAATCAACGCGGCCATGCCGCAATACGTCGTGACCCGCGTGGCGGAGGCGCTGAACGCGCGGCGCAAGGCGGTCAACGGTTCGCGCGTGCTGGTGCTGGGGTTGGCTTACAAGGCGAACGTGGACGATGATCGCGAGTCGCCCACGTATCACTTGATGGATTTGCTGGAAGGGCAGGGCGCGGAGGTGGCGTATTACGATCCGCACGTGCCGGTCATCCGTCCGACACGGGAGCATCCGCACTGGGCGGGGATGAGATCGGTGGTGTGGAATCGGGAAACGATTGCGAGCTTCGACGTAGCCGTGATCTCGACCGCGCATCAGGCGGTGAACTACTTGGAACTCGCCGATTGGTCGGCGGGCATCGTGGACACGCGCAATGCAATGGCGGGCGGGAAAGTGGACGCGGGGAAAGTGTGGAAAGCGTGAGGGGATTTAGGATTCACGACTCCCGAGACCTGCTTGGCTCCGCGCGTAAAACTTAAACCTTAAATCAAGAATGACTACTTACTCTCAACTTCAGAATCAACTTCTGGCCGCGCCGCGTGCCTGGTTGATCACGGGCGTCGCGGGCTTCATCGGCTCGAATTTGTTGGAAACGCTGTTGAAACTGGATCAACGCGTCGTGGGTTTTGATAACTTCGCCACGGGCCACCAGAAGAATCTCGACGAGGTGCGGGCGCTGGTTTCGCCGGAGCAGTGGGCGCGGTTTCGTTTCATGGCGGGAGATATTTGCGATGGCGCTGCGTGCCAGCGGGCGTGCGCCGGGGCGGATTTTGTTTTGCATCAAGCGGCGCTGGGCTCGGTGCCGCGGTCGCTGGCGGAACCGCTCGCGACCCATGCCGCCAACGTGACGGGCTTTGTGAACATGCTGGAAGCGGCGCGCACGGCGAAGGTGAAGCGGTTTGTGTATGCGTCGAGCAGCGCGGTGTACGGCGACCGTCCGGAGTTGCCGAAGGTGGAAGAGCGCATCGGGCAGCCGCTCTCGCCTTACGCGGCGACGAAATGGATGAACGAAATCTATGCCGACACGTTCGCGCGGGCTTACGGGCTGGATTGCGTCGGGCTGCGCTACTTCAATGTCTTCGGGCCGCGCCAGGATCCGGAAGGGGCATACGCGGCGGTGATCCCCAAATGGCTGGCATCCTTGCTGCGCGCCGAGCCGGTGCAAATCAACGGCGACGGGGAAACGAGCCGGGACTTTTGTTTCATCGCGAATGTGGTGCAGGCCAACTTGCTCGCCGCCACGACGGACAACCGCGAAGCGTTGAATACGGCTTACAACGTCGCCGTGGGGGAACGGACGACGCTGAAGGAGTTATTTCATTCGTTGCAGACGGAGTTGCGGCGCAAGGATGCCGCGCTGCCCGAGCGGCAGCCGGTGTATCGGGATTTTCGCGCGGGGGATGTGCGGCATTCGCTGGCGGATATTTCCAAGGCGCAACGGTTGCTCGGCTACGCCCCGACGCATCGGCTGGAGCCGGGCTTGGAACTCGCGATGGATTGGTACCGGCGGAATGTGGTTTGAGCGATGGCGCGGCTGCGGTGGCCTGTGCCGCGGTAGGCCGGATTCACCGGCTGGCGGTTGGCAGGCTCGGACGGCGGTGGGTGACGACCGAGAGGATCGCGCAAAGGAGCAGGAACAGGAGCAGGATGGAGTAGATTTGGAACGGGAAATCATAGCGGGCGTGCGCTAGACATCCCGCCAGTGCCAGCCAGATCAGGGCCGTCATCCGCCAGTTGGAGTAAATGCCTCCGGGAAGAAACCAGCGTCCGAGGGCGCAGGCAAGCGCCAGCGCGATCGGCAGACTGCCCACCCAGCCGAAGGTGAGGAGGGTTTCCAGCCAGTCATTGTGCAGTTGGGCCGGCCAGTATTCGTCGGTACTGCGGTACATTTGAAACACGGCTTCCAACGTGCCGGGTCCGGTGCCGAACCACGGGAATTCCTGGTGAATCTTCCGCCCGGTCTCGTAAATGGCG
Source organism: uncultured Verrucomicrobiota bacterium (assembly GCA_903828255.1). Classification (GTDB taxonomy): domain Bacteria; phylum Verrucomicrobiota; class Verrucomicrobiia; order Limisphaerales; family JADLHS01; genus CAIKLQ01. The sequence goes on along the minus strand of CAIKLQ010000911.1, from coordinate 446 downwards.
TCTCGGGATTCGTAATCTTCGCCAAAAGTCTTGAAGCGCTGGCCGATTTCGCCGCTGCCGATGTAAATCGCCGTTGCCAGCGTGACGGCGAAGAAGATCAACAGGCCAATTTTGACCGCGCGCTGCCGGCGGCGCAGGCCGAACAGCAGGATCACAGTTGCGACGAGTGCCGCGGCGCACGCCACCGCGGCTCCCGCCCGGCTTGCAGAAATAATGGCGGCGACCGCCATCAGCAGAGCTCCGATCAGGAGAACGTGCGGGCGGCGCGCCTGCCGCCGCGATGCCGCTGGGCCGCGATGGCTCAGCTCGCGACGCAACGTCCACCAGAACCCGAGGCAAACCGGCCAGATGAGATTCAAGTATTGCGCGCCATTCGAGCGGTAGGCGTACGGCCCAAGCTGCGCAAAGCCGTCCTTGTTGATGCGCGGTTCGACCAACCACAGCAG
>CAIKLQ010000910.1 GCA_903828255.1 uncultured Verrucomicrobiota bacterium | reverse complement strand
CGGAGGCGGCAACTCGTCGCCGATCCGCGTGCCGCCTGCCGGGCTTGGGAGCCGAAATCCGGGCCAAAACCCGCAGTTTCCGCGATTTGCAGGCCTTTACGCTGGCCACGCATCTCAATTGCGCTCGCAAGCAGCTTAATCCTTCGGCCATGCACCTATGTTGTGACGCCACGCACTGAAGGTGCTCTGCTCGAAAGGACTGCGGCGCGTGTAAGACTTCGACCCTGTCGTGTGAGGTAATCGCGCCGGGCGTTGTTTCCGCCTTTGGTGGTTGTGCCAGTTTGAGCCGACTCACGTCGGCTGCTACGAACTCACCGCCGCCCCAAGCGCTCCAGCAGTTTGCCGTGAATCCCGCCGAAGCCGCCGTTGCTGAACACCACCACCACGTCGCCCGGTTGCGCTTGCGAGCCCAGGTGTTTCACGATGGCGTCCGCGTCCGGCAGATACGCGGTGTCTTTGCCGGCGGACTTGAGGTCGGCCATCAGCATCGCGGGGTCGAGCCGCTCCTCGGGCTTGAGCAATTCGAGCCGCGCGACTTGCGCGACGATCACGCCGTCGGCGGCGCTGAAGGCGTCGGCGAGTTCCAGTTGAAACACGTTGCGGCGGGTGGTGTTGCTGCGTGGCTCGAAGATGGCCCAGATTTTGTCGCGCGTGTATTTGAGCCGCAACGCCCGGAGCGTCTCGCGGATGGCGGTGGGGTGATGGCCGAAATCGTCAATCACGGTGACGCCGCCGGCGATGCCGCGCACTTCCATGCGCCGCCGGATGCCCTTGAAGGTGTCGAACGCGGACTGGATTTGTTTGTTGGAGAGGCCGCAGTGCTTGGCGGCGGCGACGACGCCGAGGGCGTTGCGGACGTTGAATTCGCCGGCAAGGTTCAGGTGGAACTTGGCGCTGGGAATCTCGAACTCGCTGGCGCCGGGGCCGAAGCGGAGGTTGGTGGCGCGCACGGCGTTGTTCTCGCCGAGGCCGAAGCGTTTCACGGGGCAGAAATCCACGTTGAGCAGCGGGGCGAGTTGCGGGTCGTCGCCGTTGCCGAGGAGGAGGCCGTTGCGCGGGATGAGCCGGATGAAGTGCGAGAAGGTTTTCTGTACGGCGGCGACGTCGGCGAAGATGTCGGCGTGATCGAACTCAAGGTTGTTGAGGATCGCGACTTCCGGCAGGTAATGGATGAACTTGCTGCGCTTGTCGAAGAACGCGGTGTCGTATTCGTCGCCCTCGATGATGAACCACTCGCTGTCCGTGAAGCGCGCGCCCTGGCCGAGATTCGTCGGGATGCCGCCGATGAGGAAGCTGGGATTCAGGCCGTTGTGCTCGAACACCCACGTCAGCAGCGCCGTGGTCGTGGTCTTCCCATGCGTGCCGGCGACGACGACAGCGCGTTTGCCGCGGATGAAGAACTCGCGCAACAAATCCGGCAGCGAACAAAACCGCAGCTTGTGGTCGAGCGCGTATTCGGCCTCGGGGTTGCCGCGCGAGATGGCGTTGCCGATGACGACGAGGTCGGGTTTGTGCGCGAGGTTGCGTTCGCTGAAGCCGTTCATCACCTCGATCTGCCGCTCGGCGAGGAACGTGGACATGGGCGGATAGACGTTCTGGTCCGAGCCGG
>CAIKLQ010000909.1 GCA_903828255.1 uncultured Verrucomicrobiota bacterium | reverse complement strand
TATTTGCAGCGAAGCCACGCGAATTAGTTGTGAGATGAGAATTGGCTCCTGTTCCAGCGAGCCCGCCAGACGCAATCCGTCGCCGACATCCTGCGCCACCAGGTCCATCTTGCCGTTCGCCGCATGGAAAGCGGTGGCTTCTTTCAGCAGCAGGACACAGGTCTTGATGTTGGAGAGGTGCGGGAGTTTGGCATTGTAGCCCGCGGCAAAATCCACCGCATAACGACAGCGGGTTCGTTGCGCGGCTTCATGCAGCAGCCCCAGCGGCTTTTGATTCTTCGTGAGAAAGGACGGGGATTTTGCATCTGTTTCCACCAGCGCCACAAATGCCGCGGCGTAAAGCGGCGCGGCATTTTGATCTGCCGGTGGTGTGGGATACCAAGCGGCGAGGTCCGCCAGCACCACCGGTTCACCCGCGTTCTTGATGGCTTGAAGCTTCGCTGCGAAATCGCTGGCCGGCTGGGGAGTGGTCTTGGTTTCAGCTTTGTTGTCGCCCCGGCCACACCCGGCGACCGCCGCGAACAAAACCACAGCCGCCGCCGCAACTTCAACCGTTCGACTTCGAAGACTTGAATTCGTCACTTGGCTGCTTCCGAGGTTTTCTTATCGCCCAGCCGCGTCAGCGCGTAAATCAGCGCCGCTGGAATCCCTGCGACCAGGGCCATCGCGATGAAGATGGCCGAGCCTTCCCCGCGCTTGCGAATGTCGGTATAGATCCAGATCGCCATGAGAATGTTGCAGATGAAGCCGATGAGCAAAAGCAAGCCGAGGAGGTCATGCAGGCCCTTCATCGGTCGCGCCGCACCGCCGCGAGTCGCCATCGCCGCGGGGCCGCCTGGGATTGGCATCGGCTGGCGAAAGTTTTCGTTCCCCGGTTGGGCCATCGGTGGGCGGAAATTGTCGCCGCCCGGGCGGGCCATCCGTTCCTGACGTTCCAATTGCCCGGCGAGGTTGCGCATCATTTGTTCCTGGCGTTCGGCCATTTCATTGACGCGCCGCTCCAGCCGCTCCAAGCGATCTCCGGGACCGCCGCCATCATCCGCTGCGAAGGCCGGAGTAGCCCGGCCAAACCACGCCAACCCAACAAACGCTGCCACCAAATACAAACGCCACATCAGATGTTTCATAATGCTTCGATTCCTTTGAATTGAGCCCGGAGACTGTCTTTCGCTCCGGGAACAGCCGGAACTTGGTGAGGATTTGAAAACAGTTCCCGATCTCATGACCATTGCATCCTTAAACGATTGGCGGGCCAAGTCAAGGGCCGCGGGCGCAGCAATTCTCATTTTGGCTCGGAGCGCGGCTGGGTCGTCTCGACCAATCACGAAGAACACGCCCTCTCCGGCGGCGTTCTTGATCGTGAAATCATCGCCCTAAGACCGGAATTCTTGTTTGAGCATGTAGCGCATGGGGGATTTAAGAACATCCCGGAACTGGGCCGGAACGCCTATTTCTTTTCCAGCCGGACGTTGCCGCCGCTGGTATGGGCGGTGATTAGCGGGCCGCCGCCATTGATTTTTCCGCGCAGTTCGGGCTTCTTTGGCTCGCCTTGAAGGACTGCGACGACGGGGAAATCACTGGAGACGCGACCGCCGCTCGTGCGGGCATCCACGTCCACCGCAACTTCTTCGGCCAGGACGATGTTGATGTTTCCTCCCGAGGTGCCAAACGAACATTCGCTGGTGGGTTGCCCCACCAACTCAGCGGCGACGTGGCCGCCGGAAGTTTTGGCTTCAACCGCACCTTTCAGCCCCGCAACTTTGATGTTTCCGCCCGACGTTTTTAGAATCGTCTTGCCGGTAATTTGCTCGGCGAGAATCGAGCCGCCCGTGGTTTCCGCCGTTACGTCTCCGGCGATCTCGCTGAGCTTCAGGTGGCCGCCGGACGTCTTGAGGTCCACCAATCCCTGGCAGCCGGTGACGCTGATGTTGCCGCCGCTGGTGTGACCGGTGATGGGGCCGTGGATTTTTTCGAGCATGACATTTCCGCCCGAAGTATGGACCTGCGTCTGGCCGGTGAGTTCCGTGACTTTGAGGTTGCCGCCCGCCGTCTTGAGGTTCACGGCAAACTGGCGCGGAACGCTGATCTGGTAACGGACATTGAGCGCTGGCGAACCGCCAAACCAGCCGACCGACTTCGGCCCCTGGTACGCGGCGCGGACTTCGATCTTGTTGCCGTCCTGGGTGATGGTGAGGACATGATCTTTAAGAATTTGGGCCGCCTTGGAATCGCTGCCGCTAGCTTTGCGGGTGACCTCGATGTCCACCGCGGCGCGATCCGTGGTCTTGATCTCGATGGACCCGCGGTCCACCACGACAGAAAGCTGGCCTCCGGGTGCGATCGCGCAGGACTTGGTGATCTTGTCTTCCACTGCGGCTCGCGCCGGGGCGGCGAAGGTCAACAAAGCGAGCGTGAGGGCGATGGCGATTGGCGAATTTAGCAGGTTTGGTTTCATGGTTTTGGTTCGAGTTGGGCGGTGCCAATTCAGCGCCGCCGGCAAAGCAGTCCGAGCCAACGGCCCGGCTGAAGTATTCACCCGCGAAGGCGGCGGTTTGTTTCAACTATTTTTCGGCAAGGCACTTGATTCCCCGCCGGCAACCGGGGGGGTGCCAAGAGGAATCGCGGGCCTTGCCTGACAACCCTCCGAGCCTCCTTTCGTCCCGGGTTTACGCAGGCGACCGCAGGCAGGCGTCACTCAGCCTCGCGTTCGATCTTCTGGCGGTAGAGAAAGCGGATGGTTTCCATGGAAACCGACGTGACCTTCAGCTTAACGACCGTTTCCTCACTGGCCTTCTCCGCGCGAATCTCTTCGAGCTCGCCCGCGTCGAGCCAATAGCCGGCGCAGTTCGGGCAATGGTCCACCTCGACGCGCCGCCGGGCGCTGAAGAAATGGCGCTTGAGCTTGACGCCGTCGCAGCGTGGGCAGGCGCGTTTGCGCGTGGAGTCCACGCGCCGGTTGGGATCGCGTTGGATGCGCAGGAGATGTTCGGTGGGCACTTCGTGTTGTTCGTCCACCCGCTGAAGTTCAAAGGCATCAAACCAGATGCCGCCGCATCCGCCGTGGCAGACGTCCACCTTGACGCCGCCATGCTCCATCTCGGTCAACTCGTAGTCACAAGCCGGACATTTCATGGGGCAACTCATACCAGTTCCGGAGCGCGATGCCAACTTGCTCTTGGGTGCAATGGGAGTGGCGGTCAATCGGGCGGCTTAAGCTTAATCTGTTTTGCAGTCTTGATTTGTGCCGCCTGTGGATTAAGAACAAGCTAAGATTAAGACTTCAGGGCGTGACCGCCACTTCCGAGCGCCCCCTCGTGTCACACGGCCATCACTTCCAAAAACGGGTGGACTTCAATCACGGAATCGCTAGAGTGCGCCGCACTTTATTTATGAATAACAATGGCATCACCAAGATTTTGAACGTCGTCCTGGCTTTGTGCCTCTTGGCCGCGATGGTGGTTAGTGTCCAGTTTGTTTTCCAAACGCGCGGCTACCGGGCCGACAGTGCCAGGGCCGCGGGCGTCCGGGAGTGGCAGGCGGTTTTGCGGGGGTTCGCATCGGATTGCGTCGCCTACAGCAAGCAGAACCCGGACATCATCCCGATTCTGGATACCGTTGGTTGGACCGGCAACAAACCCGCCGCGCCCGCCAAATCCGCCACGAAATAAGCTCATGAACGATTTTGAATCCAAAACCACCTCTCAGGGTCAGGAGGTCAACCGGGCTTCCGTTGGCGTGCAGTACCAGCTCAACTGGTTGCAGGCCGGGTTGATCCTGTTAAGCGCCCTGTTCACCTTTTGCGTGTGGCTGCAGGTGCATTATCTCGGTATCGAGCGCGCGAATCTCCAACCCTTCTTCCAGAGTTACGACCGGGACAAGCAGGCGGTGGACCCGCTCCTGGCCAAGATCGTCGAATATGGCCGCACGCACACCGCCTTTGCTCCGATCATGCTGCGCTACAATATCACGGTGCCGACGAATGTCGCGGTTGCTCCCACGGTAGGCAAACCCGCCGTGCCCGCGGCCGCCAAGCCGGCCGCGCCACCGAAGAAATAAGCCTGGTCGAACTAAGTTTTTGCCGGGGCCACGCGTACTCCGCAGGCGCCGCAGAAGTTGGCCAGTGGCGGGCAGGATTTGCCACAGCCGGGACAATCCAGATGCGCGTCTTCGTGGCGCTGATGGATGATCAGATTGCGGACATAGGGAATCCACGCAAACGCATAGGAGAAAATGTAAACGGAGTCGTGGGTGTAGAATAAGCCGTAGCTCAGCAACAGCAGCGTTCCCATCAAACTCAGCCACCAGAACCCGACCGGGACCACGACCTGTTTGCGTTTCTCAGTAGCGTACCATTGCACGTAGATGCGCGAGAAGAACACCAGATTTCCCAGCCAGCCGATTACTTTCCAGAAATGCCAGTCAATCCAGAGAAACTTGCCGTTGGTGAAGCCGTCGTGCCAGTTGATGTTCGTCAGCCAGTCCATAATGGCCGCAGTTTAGAGGATCGGTCGCAAACTTGAAGAATGAATTTGCGCCGACCGGCGGCGGCGGGCATTAAACGGGCATGCATTATTTCATCGCCGGAATCATCGGACTCGTCAGTGGCCTCGCCAGCGGGTTGTTTGGCGTGGGCGGCGGCATCGTCATGGTGCCAGCGATGGTTCTCCTGCTCAGTCCGCCGATTCGCGACATCAAGCAGGCGATCGGCACCTCCCTCGTGGTGATCATTCCCACGGCGCTGATGGGGTCGTTCAAACATTTCCAGCAAGGCAATGTCGAGTGGCGTACCGCGCTCGCGCTCGCGCCGCTGGCCATCGCGGGAAGTTATTTGGGCGCGTGGCTGACGGCGCACTTGGCCCCGGACCAACTCAAACGCGCGTTCGGCGGTTTCATCATCCTCGTGGGCGTGAGGCTGTTGTTCTTCAAATAGTCGTGTTCGGCCAATCCGCCACGGTTGCGCCCCTCACGTTTGCTTCACATGGACCGTCTGCGTCGGGAACGCGAACTCGATCCGCTCCGCGTCAAACCGCTCTTTCACCTTCAAGTTCAATTCCTGGAGCGCGGCGAAATGGGCTTTCTGGTCCGTCCCATTCCAGACGTGGACGATGAGGATGTTCAGCGCCGAATCCGTGAATTTGTTGAAGCTGATGATCAGGTCCGCAGTCAACGGATGCGCCTTGAACACTTCATCGAGAATTCCGGTGGCACGTTTCACCTTTTCCGGCGGGGTGTCGTAGGTGAGGCTGAGGTTCATCTCCGTGCGGATCGAGGGGCGGCGCGTGATGTTGGTGATGATGGCGTTGCCCATGATCTTGTTCGGGATGGCGATGTGGTGGCCGTCGGCGTTGCAAACGCGCGTGCTCCGCAGGCCGATGGTTTCCACCGTGCCCTCGACGCTTTCGACTCTCACGCGATCGCCGATGCGGAAGGGCTTGTCCATGTAAACCGCGACCGCGCCGAACAAATTCGCCAGCGTGTCCTGCGCGGCGAGGCCGATGGCCAGGCCACCGATGGAGAGCGACGCAATCGCGCCCGTGATGTTGATCTGGAGATTTTGTGCCGTGACGAGGACGGCCAGCACCAGCACGAACAACTTCACACTCTTGCGGATGATCGGATAAAGCTGTTCATCGAAGGCCTTGTCCGTGCCCACCGCCGTGCGTTCGCGCCACAGGCCCATCACCAAGTCCACGATCTTCAAGGCGACGTAGGTGAGCGAGCAGGCCACGATGACGATCAGGCCCTTGGACAGGAAGCCCTGCACTTGCACCGGCCATTGGAAAACCGTTAAGCCGACGTGCAGGAAAATCACGAACGCAATCACCTTCACCGGGCCGCGCAAGGTGTCGAGCACCAGATCGTCGAACTTGCTCTCGGTCTTTTCCGCCCACCGCTTGAGCCAGACGCCGGTGAGATAATCGAGGAACTTGGAGACATAGAACGCGAGGAAGATGTAGATCAACGACGAGAGGAATTTCCAGAGTGGCTGGCCAAAAATGGTTTGGGTTCGCAGCACGTCCACCTGGTCCAGGTGAAAGATGAAGTCGTGCTCCGCCAGTTCCTTTTGGAGGTCGCCCAACTTGTTTTGAATCGCCGCGGGCGAATTGGTTGGGGGGGCCGCCGCGGGGTTGGTGCTCGCTGTTTCGGCGGACGCCCACACGGCCCAAAACGCCGCCAGCCCCAGCACCGCCAGCCCCAGCCGGTAACACGATTCGAATCGCCATTTCATTGCCAGCATTGAACCGGTGAACGCTTGCTTTGACAAGTGCGGTGCCGTCCCGCGCCGCCGACGCTGTCCGACTCCGCCCCAAGGATCCTGCGCACAGCTTACCCTCCCGCCACGATCTTCACGATTTCCAGCCGGTCTCCCGCCTGGAGTTGGCGCTGGGAGAATTCCGACGGTGCGACCGCCTCCCCGTTATGCTCCACCACCACGCTGCGCGGCAGGAGTCCCTGCGCCACGAGAAATTCCTCTAGCGTGCAGGGCAGTTTGGCCACGAGGGAGTGGCCGTTGGCGGTGACAATACAAGAAGTCACTTTTGAGGAGGCGTATCCGTCAACTGCGGCGGAGTTTTTGCCTTGTTTGCTTTAGCAGACAATACCATCACCACCACGACAAACAAACCGAACATGAGTAAGGGAGCGCCGACCAATCTATTCATGGCTTGGCCTTTCACACCGTCAGCGCCGCATCCCAATCCTTCCACACCGGCTCGTAACCCAGCCGCCGGATCACGTCCGCCACTTCGTGCGAGGTGCGAGCGTCCGCGATTTCGAATTGGCCGGTCGCATTCGTCGCGTGGCCATTCGTCGCGGCCCATTCGCTGGCGCCGGCGGCCAGTTCCACAATTCGCCCGCGTTCGGTGTGATGAATTTTCTCTTTGCCCGCGCCGGTGTAGCCGCCGGGTTCAGTGTGGCTGCCAGCGCTGATCAACGTGATGCCGAGCGGAATCAGACCGTCGCGCAGCTTTGCCGGTTCGCGCGTCGAGAGCACCAGCCCCAGGTCGGGAAACATTAACCGAAACGCGCAGATAAGTTGGGCCAGTTCGCGGTCGGTCAGGGTGGTGAGCGGTTGGAACGCGCCGGCGCAGGGACGCAGCCGCGGCAAAGAAATCGTGATCTGGGCTTTCCAGCAATTGCGCAACAAATACTCCGCGTGCGCCGCCACGCACAATGCCTCGTAACGCCAGTCCGCCAAACCGAATAACGCGCCGATGCCGAGCCGGCGAAATCCAGCGGCGTAACCGCGCTCCGCCGTTTCGAGCCGCCAGTCGAAGTTCTTTTTCGGTCCGGCGGTGTGCAGGTCGTCGTAAAGCGCGCGGTCGTAAGTCTCCTGATACACGACCAAGCCATCGGCGCCCGCCACGACGAGCGGACGATACTCCGCCGCCTCCATCGGCCCGACTTCGAGCGACACGCTGGGGGTTTCCGTGTGCAACGCCGCGACGCACTCTGCGAGATAACCGTTGGAGACAAATTTCGGATGCTCGCCCGCGACGAGCAGCACGTTGCGGAAGCCTTCCGCCGCCAACGCGGTCGCCTCGCGCCGCACTTCATCCACCGAGAGCGTCACGCGCAGGATGGGATTGTCGCGCGAGAAGCCGCAGTATTTGCAGTTGTTGATGCACTCGTTGGAAAGGTAAAGCGGCGCGAACAACCGGATGGTTTTGCCGAAACGGCGCTGCGTTATCGCCTGCGAGCGCCGGGCCATCTCCTCCAAGAACCTGCCTGCCGCCGGCGAAATCAACTGCGCGAAGTCCGCCAGCGCCAGCGACGATTTCGCCAGCGCCTCGCGCACCGCACTCGGGGCGGCGCCCAGCGAACGATTCACGAGCGTGGACAGCGGGAGTGAATTAAATTCAGCAACAAAGCTCACGCTGGAAATTTAACAGAGCAGCAAACGAAGTCGAGGGAGGCCATTTCCGCAAGCCGTCAATCCGCGCCCAGCTCCGCAGTTTGATTTGGGGAGAAGAGCGAAGATCGGGTCTTATCCATGATGCGGCGGTCGGGGATTGTTCGCCTTTATGCGCTCCAGTTCCAGGGTTTCCATCGCGAGGGACTGGCGTTGCACTTCCTTCTTTAATCGCGCCACGAGCTTGCCCTGCTCGATAACGACCTCGTTGAGTTGCTCCACCTGCCGTTCCAAGTGGGCGAGGTTCGCCTCGATTTGGGCCAGGCGTTCTGGGGCGGCGTCATTCATCGGTGATGGTCAGCGGTAATCAGGGAGTTGAACCAAGCTTTCCGCGTTGGCGGGGCCCCGGCGGCATCATTCCTTTCCACCACGTCGCGCCTGCGTGAGAACCTCCACGGTCCACGCGGCTTCGTCCGGCGAGAGCGGCGGATCGAGCGGGCGCGAATAATTGGTCCGGTCGTAGCGCCCCTTTTCGTAGGCTTCATTCACCACGGCCTGAAGATCGAGCACCACGTCCCGATCCTGCGGGCGCAGCGGAATTGCGAGGCGCGGCAGCGGTTCACGCAGCGGCAGCCGATAGATCGCCCGCAACCCGGGTTGCGTGGCCCGAAACACGCAAGCCATGTAGGGCGTTCGGTGACACTCCGGGAGCGCCGTCTCGTCCACGGAGAAAACCCATTGGCCTTTGCGCACCAGATCAATCTCCGCGAGGTTCACGCCGGCGGCGAGGAAGTCGCGTTGCTTGGACTTGTAGGCAACGCGTGCCGCACCGGAGAGCTTGTTTGACGGGCTGAGGACTTCAATGGCCGTAACCACGCGCCCGCCCGAGCTTGGGTCAATGATCTCCACGCGCCGGTCCACCTCCGGCTCTGGCACGCGCAGCAAGAGCGGTTCGGCCACCGCGACTGGAGCTTCGAGCACGGCCAC
>CAIKLQ010000908.1 GCA_903828255.1 uncultured Verrucomicrobiota bacterium | reverse complement strand
CGGCGAGAGCTTCTTGCGGCAAAAGCGCGAGGTCACGGTGCCGCCCGGTTTGCCGGCCGAACTGATTGATCGCCGGCCGGACATCCGAGCGACGGAACAACAACTGGTCGCGGCCAACGCCGACATCGGCCAGGCTAAGGCCGCGTTCTTTCCGAAGGTGACACTCACCGGCATGTACGGCGTCCAGTCGGTGGCGCTTTCCGACCTCTTCAAAGGTGGGTCGCAAACCTGGCAGTTTGGCCCGGCGGTTTCGCTCCCGCTCTTCACCGGCGGCGCATTGCGCGGGAACTTGAAACTCGCACAAGCCCGCTTCGAGGAAGCGGTGGCACAATATCGCAAGACCGTGCAGAACTCCTTCCGCGAAGTTTCGGACAGCCTTATCGCCTACCAGCGGACCCGCGAGTTTCGCGGACACATGGAGGAGCGGACCCAAGCCAATCGCAACGCGGCCAATCTCGCCAATGTCCGCTATGAGGGCGGCGTCACCAGCTATCTGGAGGTCCTCTACAACGAGCAGGAACTGTTCACCGCCGAGTTAAACCTGGCCCAAGCCCGGCTCAACGAACTCCTTTCCGTAGTCCAACTCTACCGCGCCCTGGGCGGCGGCTGGCAGACGGGAAGCCCACTGGTGCAGCAATGAGGGCGGGCGAGTTGCCGCTAAGAACCAACCGGGCGCCGCCTATGTCTGGCGCAGCCCTTAAAACCTCCAAGCGCCTGCTCGAACCAAACGAGCGCATCGCGGAAGTCCTCTTCGGCCTGATCATGGTGCTTACCTTCACCGGCTCGCTCAGGGTCGCGGAAGCGGGGCGCGATGATGTGCGCACCATGCTCATCGGCGCCCTCGGCTGCAATCTGGCTTGGGGGATTATTGACGCGGTCTTTTATCTCATGGGCTGCCTGAGCGAACAGGGGCGCAGCATTCGCTCGTTGCGAGCCTTGCGCCACGCGCCTAACCCGGAAGCCGCGCACCGCGTCATTGCCGCCGCGTTGCCGCCGATGGTGGCGGCCACGCTGGGCCCGGTGGAATATGAATCCGTGCGGCAGAAGCTGGTTCAACTGCCCGAGCCGCCGACCCGCCCACGGCTGCGCAAGCCCGAGTGGCTAGGGGCGCTCGCGGTGTTCCTATGGGTGTTCCTCATCACGTTCCCGGTGGCGATTCCGTTCCTCTTCATGGACGAGGTGGGGCGGGCCATGCGTTGCTCCAACGGCATCGCCATTGGGCTGCTGTTTATGAGCGGCTATGCGTTTGGACGCGTAGCGGAGTACCGCCCGTGGCTGACCGGTCTCGCCATGGTCGCGCTCGGGAGCGTGCTGGTGGGGATCACCATGGCGTTAGGGGGTTGAAGCCAATGCGACTCCTTGTCTCCATCGCGATTTGCCTCGCACTTGCTGGTGACCACCTGCTGGCCCAGGCCACGACGAACGCGTCCGGCTCCACTGCGGCGGACCCGCCGCTTCCGCTCCCGAACCCAGCGGAGGATAAAGCTTGGTCCGGCTCCGTCTCCGCCTATACCTACCTTCTGCCGGATAGCCCTGCTTACGCGCAACCCACCATCGCCGCGGACCACGGCTGGCTGCATTTGGAAGCGCGCTACAACTACGAGGCTCTCGACACCGGCTCGGCCTGGGTCGGCTACAACTTCAGCGGCGGCGAAAAACTGGCGTGGGAATTCACGCCCATGTTGGGAGGCGTGTTCGGCGCTACCACGGGGATTGCGCCGGGCTACAAAGGCTCGCTGAGTTGGTGGAAGCTGGAGCTTTACAGCGAAGGGGAATACGTGTGCGACACCGGCAACTCTGCCGACAGCTACCTCTATAACTGGTCGGAGCTGACCCTCGCGCCGCTGGATTGGTTCCGGTTCGGTCTGGTGACGCAGCGCACGCGGACCTCCACCTCTGACCGTAACATTCAGCGCGGAGTAATGGTGGGATTCACCTATAAAATGGTGGGTTTGAGCGGTTACTGGTTTGATCCGGACGCAGCCAAACCAACCTTCGTCATCGCTGTTGCCCTCACTTTTTGAAACAAACCCAAACCAAAGCTCTCTCCTAACGAACCCATGAGCCACCTCAGCCGACGCAACCTCCCCAATCGTCTCCAGGATGTCCGCCTCGTTAGTCTGGCGTCCTGGTGGCAAGCGAATGAAATTATTCCACCCAACGCCGACGGCCTTTACAGAGTTACTCAGGAAGGCTACGATCCAGAGGTTATGAAGGTCATGGCCGACCAGTTTCTATGAAAACATCAAACTCGAAAATAGCTTCACCAAAACAGGCCGATGCGGTTCAGATGGCCCGGCTCCAAGTGGCCACCGCCGAGAACCGATGGCTGGCAGCCAAAGAACAGGCGCGGATAGCTAAGCGCCGTCGCAAAGAGGTGAAACTCATTGCCCGTCGCGCCCGGAAGCAGGCCAAACAAGCCAAGGCGGATTTGGCGGACGCCCGGGAGGCTTTGACCGAGGCCGAGGCGAAACTCGCTGAGTCCAGCACCCGCCTAGTCACAGCCAAGCCCCGGCATCCGCCGGTTAAGAAGACCGCCAGCGTCCCACCGAATAAGACGCCCCGGTCCACCGCCGCTCCGGTGCCCAAATCCGGGAAACCAAAGCCGCCCGCGCTGGGCCCGACAGAATCTGGATCCCCGGTCAAGCCGATGGCCGGAAGATCGCAGTCCCCCATTACGGTGCCTCGGGACTGGGAAACGCCGGTCGCGCTTGCCAAACCCCGACCGGCGCCGCGGAAAGGCGTCTTGAAGGAACGGAAGCGGACCGACCCTGGCGGACGGCCCGTTTCCGTAACTTAACCGATCCACACTGAAGCAAACCAACACTAACCAACCCCACAACAAGACTAAGGAAGCAATTATGAGCCAAGAATCAAACCCTGACGGCGCCAAGAAAATGAAAGCCAAGCAATACGAGAAGGAGCTCCGCAAGCTCCAGGGCGAGTTGTGCCGGCTCCAAGAGTGGGTCAAATACAAGGGCCTGCGCGTAATCATCGTGTTCGAGGGCCGCGACGCCGCCGGCAAGGGCGGCACCATTCGCGCCCTGACCGAGCGGGTCAGTCCCCGCGTGTTCCGAGTCGTCGCGCTGCCCGCGCCGTCCGACCGCGAGAAGTCGCAGTTGTATATGCAGCGCTACATGCAGCACTTCCCGGCCAAGGGCGAGGTCGTGATCTTCGACCGGAGTTGGTATAACCGCCTCGGGGTCGAGCACGTCATGGGCTTTTGCACCCCGGAACAACACCAGCGGTTCCTGGAAGTTTGCCCCGAGCTGGAGAAATACATTATCGAGGGCGGCATCCAACTCATCAAGGTCTGGCTCGAGGTCGGCGCCGAGGAACAGAAGCGCCGGTTCGAGGCGCGCATGGAGGACCCGGTGCGCCAGTGGAAACTTAGTCCGATGGACCTGCCCTCGCGCAGCAAGTGGTTCGAGTATTCGCGGGCGCGGGACCTGATGCTCAAGGCCACGGACATTAAACAAGCACCTTGGTATATCCTGCGCTCAGACGATAAGAAGCGCGCCCGGTTGAACTGCATTCGCCACATCCTGGACCTTATTCCCTACAAGAAAGTGCCGCACGAGCATGTGAAGTTGCCCAAACGCTCGATGAAGGGGGCCTATGACGATCAAGCCACGCTGAAGGACCGGAAATTTGTGCCGGAGAAATACTGACCGGCCGTACCGCCCGGCGCAAACGCACAGCATGAAGCTCCACCCTCCGACCTGCGGCGCGGCGGACCCGGCCCCCGCGCGCGGCGAGAAGCGTGGGCGCAAGGTGTCGTGGCTCTATACAGCGAGTTGCCATTGAGAGTCATGACCACCTCAACCCTCAACCCGAATTCCCAAGTGGAATCCGCGAACGGTCGGCGAAGCGGTCACGGAGCGCGGGTCTGTGACCCGCAGCGCGTCATCGGCACTATGGCGGAGAATGTTCCTGGGCGGTTCCGGTGCGGCAACGCGCTGCGGGCCACAGACCCGCGCTCCGCCGACGATGGCAGCGCACCAGCCAGCAGTGAAACACTTGCTGCTTCGGACTCCAGACCCGACGTCCCCGGCGCATTGCCGACGTCTATGCTGATGAAGCTCACGCGGGGTCTCGTTGCCGGCTGGCTGTTGTCGCTCGTCGTGTTTCAAGCGGTTGCCCAGGACGTCGAACCCACCACGTTTTGGAAACGCATTCAGGAGAAGGGCCTTTACGAGCGGCTCTGGGAAGCATCCCGGCTGTATGAGAACGAAGACCACTCGGTCATTCAGGCCTTCTCCCTTATCGGCCGCTATAACGGGCAGTATTGGTCCGTGAACGCCGACCAGGGAAATGCCGACGGCTGGGAGAATCGCCGCCTTTACCTCGGCGCGGAAGCGGTCCTATTCCGCGACTTCACTGTCCAGGCACAGATCAAGGTCAGCGAGGACTTCGATCCTTTCTATGAAGGCCTCTTCCAAGCGTTCGTGAAATGGTCGCCGGGCGAAGCGTTCTCCCTAAATGCCGGGCGGGTGGATTATCTCTTCACCGGCCTCGAACGAACGATTTCTTCCACCAAGATTGCGACGCTTGAGCGCGGTCTGCTCGTGAATCAGGTGTTGCCCGGCGAAGTCGTCGGCGCGGTGGCCCAAGGCAAGGTCGGAAAATTCTCCTATCGCGGCGGGGCGTTCAGCGGGAGCATTGAACAGGAGTTCACGGCCTTTGCTGGTGGGGTTGGCGCACTAGCCGGTGTGGGTTACCAGTTACCCCTGTTTTGCAAAGAAGGCAGCCTCCACCTGGACTACCTCTATAACAACGGCAATCCATCGAACAACGCCCTCAAACCCTACGATCACGTTCTCTCGCTGTGGCATCAGGGGCAATCCGGACCCTTCGGCCTGGGGGTGGACCTGACCTTCGGCCACGGACTGGACGCCCGCCCGGCGGTCTTCGGCGTGACGGTGTTGCCGACCTACGTGTTTGCGAAGAATGTGGTCCGCAAGGGCGACGCGTTGCAGGCGGTGTTGCGCTATCAATTCGCAGTCAGCAATGGGGACAACGGACTGCAATTGCCCGCGCGCTACGAGCAGAAAGTTGTGCCCGGGGGATTCGGCGACCACTATCAGGCCGTGTATGGCGGCATCAACTATCTCATCTTCGGGGATCGGCTCAAGCTGATGACCGGCGCCGAGTATTCCGTGATGCATGATTCCGTCCAGGATGGCGGAGCTTTCAATGGTTGGACCTATCTGGTCGGGGTAAGGGTGTTTTTCTAACTCCAACAACACTTGAAATACTTACTGCCAGATTCGCGGGATAGACTCCTTAGCGGCAGTCGCTTCCGGGGCTCCTTCGGATGGGAAGAGGATCAAAAACCCTCGGGCCAACTGCCAAACCACCTTGAGTTTATTGGAGTTTCTGTCGATCTCAAACGGGACAAAGTCGAGCTAAGAGCCGGTTTGCAAACTCCAACCTTGGTCGTAGCAGCCGCTGTAAGGAGGCTAAAAGCTTTTGGTTTTTGGGAACCGGCACGCTCGAAAGTCAGAGCCTTCTTAAGCCGCCTGCCACTTATCAAACCGGCTCTAAGGAGGAGCCAATGAGCCTCCCGCTTCCGGCCCGCTCTTGGCGGCGCTCCTCTGCCCAGAGTTGGTTGCGGAGACAGGTGGTCGCCGGCCTCACGCGCGAGGCGTCCCAGCTACCGGTTGGGTGGGGCGGGGCCTGGCTGGCCACCCGACACACTTTATGCGAACGCAGAGATTAGAACGCACATTAACTTACGGTCCAGGGTGGATTTGGCGGGGCCTTATTCTTTGCGGGTTACTATTGACTCACGCTGCGCTGACTCAATCGGACCCGCAGCTTCCAGGTTCGGCGTTGTTGACCGGTGAGGCCGCCCCGCCGAGAACCAACGACACCGCGCTGGTCACCCAGCTTCAGATCAAACTCGCCGATGCCCAGGCCGATCTGAATCGGATGCTAAGCTCCATTAACGGCTCAACCAATCTCCCGACTGGAGCGACCGCGACCGAGCTTATCGAGCATCGCTCGGCCCTCCGCCGGTTGGTCCGCACCTACCAGGCGCATTTGGGCGACCTGTCCGCGCTGGAGGCTTCCCGCCAGCGGCAGAAGGAGCTTAACCAGACCATCCAATCGTGGACCGGCTTTGCGGAGCCCCCCCCCTACTCGGTGTTGCTGGTGGATGAATTGCGGCAAGCCGTTCAGTTCCCCAACGCGCAGATCAAAGCGGCCGAGGTCAGCCGGGACGTCGCCCGGAATTTCGTCACCGAGGTGCAGGCTATTATCAAAGATACAGATGAGAGCCTGCGCCGCGTGACGGAGCAGTTGGAAAGCGCGCAAGACCCGGTTACCGTGGCCCGCCTGACCTGGCAGCGGGAGCTCCTACAGGTGCGCAGCCGGGGCGGGGCGGCGCTGGCGGCGTCTTATGAAACCAAGTGGCAGTTGGCGAATGAAGAATTGTCCGAAAGCCGCCAACGCTTGGCCTTCGCCAAACGGCGACTGGCCCTAGCCGCCCCCCAGGTGCGCTTTTCGCAGGCCGACTTGGACACGGTGCTCGGCAACCTAACCACGGAGCAACGCGGTCTCGAGCAGGAGATTCAGAGTATGGAGTCCGATCTCGATGCCTGCCAGAAGGCTCTCGCGGAGGCGCGCGAAAATCTGCGGAAGGGGTTCCAAGAGCAACCCAGCGGTAACAATCCGGACTCGATCCGCCGGCTCCAAGAAGTGCTGGACGTGCGGAATGTTCAGGAGCAGACGAGCGTTCAGGGCCTGAGCGTACTGCGGAATCTGCTGGAGATGCTGGGCACGCAGCGCCAGATGTGGCAAGCGCGGTTTGCGGTGGCCGAGACTCGTGACCTCGCCGAATTGCAGGCGACCCAAAAGCGGTTGACCCGGGTGGGCGCGCTCATCCAGGCGGTCGAATCCTATTACCGGCAGCAGATCGAAAATGCCGCCCGACAGATCAACCAGGATCAGGAACGGTTGCTTAACCAGGGGGCCGCGGTCGGTGATTCCAGCCTGGCGCGCGAGCGCATCCGGTCTTACCAGCAGCAGGAAGCGTTATACTATCGCGGCCTCCAAAGCCTGGAGAAGAGCCAGCGGGCCAGAGTGCACTGGCAGGAGGGCTTCGACCTCAGCCGCCGGACGCTGCCTTTCACCGAACGGGTGCGCGATGTGTTCACCGGGGCGTCCGGCTTCGTCGCGGGGCTGTGGAACTTCGAGTTGGTGGTGGTCGAGGACTCTATCACGGTGGACAACCAAGTGATCAAGGGACGGCGCGGGGTGACGGTCGGCAAGATCGTCAAGGCCCTTCTCATCCTGGTGTTGGGCTACTGGCTATCGAACTTCGTCGCCCGCTGGCTCGAACGGCTCACAGTGAAACGGCTGAAGGTGGAGCCCCACCAGGCCAATCTGATTCGCCGCTGGGTAAGGATGGTGCTGGTGCTGGGGTTAGTCATGTTCGCCTTGTTGTCGGTGAAGATACCCTTGACGGTCTTCGCCTTTGCCGGCGGCGCGCTGGCTATCGGGGTAGGCTTCGGCACTCAGACCCTGCTCAAGAATTTCATCAGCGGAATCATTATCCTGTTCGAGCGCCCCTTCCGGGTCGGCGACGTGCTGGATGTGGCCGGCAACCGCGGCAAGGTCACTGGCATTGGCCTCCGTTCGTCCGTGCTCGAGCTTTTCGACAACACGGAAATTCTCATCCCCAACAGCACGTTACTAGAAAACAACCTGACGAACTGGACCTATTCAAACTGCAAGGTGCGCTTCGCCCTCACGGTCGGCGTGGCCTACGGCGCCGACACCCGGCGCGTGGCTACCTTGCTGGCCGAAGTGGCCGAACGACATGGCTTGGTGCAGAAGGAGCCCAAACCGCAGGTGCTGTTCACAGACTTTGGCGACAACGCGCTGACCTTCGAGCTGCGATTCTGGATAGACGTGCTGCAACACAATGCCGCGCAGGTGGCCAGCGACCTCCGCCACATGCTGGCGGGAGTCTTGCAGGAAAATAGCATCGGCATCGCCTTCCCGCAGCGCGACGTGCATCTGACGACCGCCTACCCGATCGCGGTGCAGGTGGTTTCCCAGGAGGCGGGGGCGGCGCCAATGCAGGAGTCCGCAACGCGACCCGTACCAAAACCTTGAAATCCCCATGACCTCAAATCCGGCCAGCGCGCAAAGCTCCCTTGGGTTCTCGGCCCGGCTCCGCTCGGCAATGACCGCGCTGCAATGGCTGCGCTCCTATGACCAGAGTTGGTTGCGGGGCGATGTGGTCGCTGGCATCACCCTCGCGGCCTACCTGCTACCCGCTGGTTTGGGCGATGCCTCACTCGCCCGGCTGCCACCCGAGGCGGGACTTTACGCGTGCCTGTTTGGCGGGCTGGTCTTTTGGCTCTTCTGTAGCTCACGCCACACGTCCATTACCGTCACCTCCGCTATTTCCCTGCTGGTCGGCGTAACGCTGGGCGAGATTGCGAAGGGCAGCCCGATGCGCTTTGGCGCGCTCGCCGCGGGCACGGCTTTACTGGTGGCACTCATCGCCTTTATCGCCTGGCTGGTTAAGGCGGGTTCGATCGTCAACTTCATCTCCGAGAGCGTGATGGTCGGGTTTAAGTTCGGCGTGGCGCTGTTCCTCGCCAGCACGCAGTTGCCCAAGTTGTTCGGCGTCCACGGCGACCACGGGAATTTCTGGAAGAACAGCGGCACCTTCCTAAAGAACTTAGGCGAAACCAATCCCACCTCGCTGACGGTGGGCCTAATCGCCCTGGCGGTGCTCGGGCTCGGGAAAATTTTTCTCAAGAACAAACCCGTAGCCTTGTTTGTGGTCGTGGGCGGCATTGTAGCTTCGGAGTGGCTCGGCCTGAAGGAGCACGAGGTAAAGCTGCTCGGCACCGTGCCGCAAGGGCTGCCCCACGTCCTCCCCGCGATCCAATGGGCCGACTTGAACGACCTATTGCCGCTGGCGTTCGCGTGTTTTTTGCTCGCCGCGGTGGAAACGGCGGCCATTGGCCGCACCTTCGCCACCAAGTACGGCGGCCGACTGGATGCGAACCAGGAATTTCTCGCCCTAGCCGCTGCCAATCTCGCCGCCGGACTGGGCAGCGGTTTCCCGGTGAGCGGGGGCATGTCGCAATCGCTCGTCAACGAAGGTGGCGGCGCGCGCACGCCGCTCTCTGGGGCCATCTCCGCCGGGCTGATTCTGGTGGTGGTGCTGTTCTTCTCGCACTTGCTGGCCGCGTTGCCTCAACCTGTCCTGGCGGCGATTGTGTTGGTGGCGGTCACCGGGTTGTTCAAGGTTTCCACGCTGCGGCAACTTCGCCACACTAACCGCACCGAGTATATCGTGGCAGTGACTGCATTGGTGGGGGTTTTGAGTTTCGGCTTGCTGAAAGGCGTGTTGATCGGGGCGATCATCTCGTTGCTGCTATTGATTCGCCGCGCGTCGCTACCGCATGTTGCTTTTCTTGGTCGCATCGCCGGCACGCGGCGATTCTCCGATCGCGAGCGGCATCCGGACAACGACCTCATTCCCGGCGTGCTGGTCTTCCGCCCGGAGGCGAGCCTGCTCTACTTCAACATGGATCATGTGCGGGACACGATTGCGGAGCGCGTGCGCGCCGAGGCGACGCCTCCGAAGCTCGTCGTCCTAGACCTCTCCGCCGCGGCCTACGTGGACATGCACGCCGCGCACATGCTCGCCGAACTCGCGGGCGATCTCACCACCGCCGGCATCCGCGTCCAAGCGGTCGAAGCCCGGTCCGCAGTGCGCGACCGGTTACGCAACGAAGGCGTGGAGGAGAAACTCGGCGGGATCAGCCGGGTCACTTCCGTGGCCGATGCAGTGGAGGCCTTTCAAAACCAAACCACTACCTGAAGAACCGATCCATTACTACCCAGCAACATGAAAACATCCAACCCTTCGGCAACTGAACTCGAGCAACGACTGCGGTTTGACCACCGAACATGATTTGCACCCGCACGAGCGCTGCTTCACCCCAGCCGTCGGCTCCCGGCGCTGGCGGATTGCCGAGTCGCTGCGCCGCTTGGTGGATTTCCAATCGCTGAACCTGATTGACCCGGTCTGGCCGATTGAGGGACAATTTGACGTGATCTTATGCCGCAACGTGCTGATGTATTTGGAAGCGAATCGCCGTTCCGTGATGCTGGAGCGCCTGGCTTCGGTGCTGGCAACGGATGGTTTGTTGATTCTGGATCCCGCGGAGCATCTGGGCCGGGGGACGGGCGGCGTTTATCCGGGT
>CAIKLQ010000907.1 GCA_903828255.1 uncultured Verrucomicrobiota bacterium | reverse complement strand
GTTTGAGTCGGATTTCGACCGTGCGATCAAGAAGCTGCCGGAGAATGGGGACAAGCCATGAGCCTCAACGAATCCATCGTCGAAGACGCCGCCCTCGAATGGTTCGGGGAGCTGGGCTATGCGGTCGGGCACGGGCCGCATTTCGCGCCCGGTGAACTGGCTTCCCGCGATGGCGGGAGGGATTCGTTTTCTGAGGTGCTGCTGGTGGCGCGCTTGCGTGATGCCATCCGGCGTCCCGCAGTCGCGGGACCGTCCATTCCCGAGAAAGCGCGTGCAACGATCCGGAATTTCCGGATTGTTCAATTTCCAGTCCGAAGGAGGACTAACTCATGAAGAACAAACCGGAGCCCGATTCAGACTTGGTCCTCTACCTGACCGAGGATGGCCGGACGCGCCTGCAAGTGCGGCTGGACGGCGAGACGGTGTGGCTTTCGCTCAATCAGATGGCGGACCTGTTCCAGCGGGACAAGTCGGTCATTTCCCGCCACATCAAGAACGTGTTCGAGGAAGGGGAATTGAGCGCCGAGGCAACTGTTGCAAAATCTGCAACAGTTCAAATCGAGGGCGGAAAGCAGGTCACGCGGGAGATCGAATTTTACAATCTGGACGTCATCATTTCCGTGGGCTACCGGGTGAAATCGAAGCGGGGCACTCAATTCCGCATCTGGGCTACGCAGCGGCTGAGGGAATACATCGTGAAGGGTTTCACGATGGACGATGAGCGGCTCAAAAACCCGCCCGGCAAGGGGCACATCGATTACTTCGCTGAATTACTGGAGCGCATCCGGGACATCCGCTCGAGCGAACGGCGGGTGTATCTACGGGTGCGGGAGATTCTCGCGCTGGCGGCGGACTACGAGCCCACGGAGCCGGAGACGCAGGTGTTCTTCCAGACCATCCAGAACAAGCTGCACTTCGCGGCCACGGGGAAGACGGCGGCGGAGTTGATTGCGGAACGGGCGGATTCCTCCCAGCCCAACATGGGCCTGATGGCGTGGCGCACCGGCGTGGTGAGGAAGTGGGATGTGACCATCGCCAAGAACTATCTGCACGAGGACGAGATTGAGGAACTCAACCGGATCGTCGTGATGTTTCTGGATTTCGCAGAGGATCAGGCGCGGCGGAAGAAGCAAATTTTCCTCCAGAACTGGGTGACGCGGCTTCATGATTTTCTGAATCTGAACGAACGCACGATTTTGCCCGATGCCGGGAAAGTTAGCCGCGAGGAGGCTCACCGATTGGCCGAGGAGGAATACGAGCGCTTCGCCGGCCGCCGTCGCGCCGCACTGGAAGCGCAAGGGGAGGCTGATCTGCTCGGGCTGCTTGACGCCGAGGTGAAGAAGCTCCCGAAACCGAAGAAACCCAAGCCATGAGCCTCAACGAATCCATCGTCGAAGAGGCCGCCCTCGCATGGTTCGGGGAACTGGGCTATGCCGTTGGGCACGGACCGCACATTGCGCCCGGTGAGCCAGCCGCAGAGCGACTTTCGTTTGGCGAGGTGGTGCTGGTAGGCCGGTTGCGCGCGGCCATCCGGCGGCTGAACCCCGCCATTCCATCCCGCACCCTCGCCACCCTGCGCGACACGCTGCTGCCGAAGCGGCTGAGCGGGGAGTTGAGCGTTGGCTAACCCTGAAAAAGCCGTCGCGCTGGCGGCGCGAAAGCACTAATCTCACTTACAATTGTTATGCTTACAAAGATCATCATCGAGTCATTCAAATCGCTGGAACGGGTCGAGGTTGAACTTGGCCTCGTGAACGTCTTCGTCGGCGCGAACGGGAGCGGTAAAAGCAATTTACTTGAAGCTATCGGGGTGCTCTCCGCCGCTGCCAGTGGGCGCGTAGATGATGAGGCGTTGATGCGACGCGGCGTGCGCCCCGGATTGCCGCAACTCTACAAGTGCGCTTTGAAAGGTGCGCATCGCACGCCGCACATTGTCTTTGAGGCGCAGAACGAGCAGGCGTCCTACAAGGTGGGTCTCTTCAATCCTCTGGACGACCCGAAGCCGGCATGGCGCTACCATACGGAGTCGTGGAAGCTGGGTGACGAGGAACTCGCTGGCAGATCGCATCGAATGCGGACGAAGCCGAATCCCGAGGCGGGATACGCTGCCCTCAAAGCGGTGGATCGGCCGGAAGGTGATCTGGCCCTCGCGCTCCTGGATCTCCTCCGCAACTACGCGATCTTCGAACCGAACACGCCGACGTTGCGTGGTATTTCTCAGGAACTGCAACCTCGGGAGCCTGTGGGACTTTCGGGCGGCGGTTTGGCTCAGGCGGTGTTGGCACTGCTACGGGTCATCCGCGAGGACGAGTTCAAAGCGGAACACTATCGGGATTTTCGCGCCCTGATTGATTGGGCCAAATCTGTCGGCTCTTGTCCTGCGCACAAGCTGCCCTTGTCACCATCAGCTGCGACTTCAAAGCAGGTCGTTCGCTTTGTGGACCGATTCATGACCGAGGCGCGGAACACGTTATCCGGCGCTGACGCGAGTGAAGGGGCACTCTACATTCTTTTTGCCGCCGTCATGACCCTGGATGATCGAGCGCCGAAGCTGCTTTCAATCGATAATGCGGACCACGGCCTGAATCCACGTTTGGCGCGCGAACTGGTGCGCCAGATTTGCGCCGCAGTGATCGAATCGAAAACGCCTCGGCAGATGTTGCTCACGACACACAACCCGCAAGTGCTCGACGGGCTACCATTACAGGATGACAAAGTCCGACTCTTCACTGTCTCCCGCACGAACACCGGACGCACGGTGGTTAGACGAGTGGAAGTGAACGAAAAGCTGCTCTCGATGGCCAAGGAGGGCTGGACGCTCTCACGTCTCTGGGTAATGGGCCATCTGGGAGGAGTCCCGAATGTCTAACCCACTGCGCATCGGTTTTGTTGTCGAGGGGCCGACGGACTTTGTGGTTCTGGAATCAGTCGTCGCAAAATTGCTCGATGGGCGGGAGTATGAGCCGGTTGCTGTGCAACCGTTATTGTCTGATGCATTCGCAGCGACGACCGGCGGTGGCTGGACTTCGATCTATCTCTGGTGCCGCCAAATGGTCGATCAAGCTGGTGGCGCGGCGCGCACAAATCCGCTGTTCGGATTTCATGATTTGCTGGTGATTCAGATCGATGCATATGTTGCGGGCAAAAACTATACGGATGATGACCGGATTCAAAATCCACCGAACGACCTCCCGTTTACCCGCGCCTGCCCACCTGCCCGAGATACTACGGACCGCTTGCGAGAGATTATGCTTGGCTGGCTCAACGAAGGCTCACTGCCGCCGCAGATGATTTTTTGCACACCCTCGAAAAGTCTAGAGACTTGGGTTTTGGTCGCGCTCTTTCCGCAGAACCAATTTGCAGCGTCGGCCAATGTGGAATGTCGCATAAATCCCGAAGCTCAACTTCAAGCGCGGCCACTTGCTCAACGACTGATTCGCAGCGGCAAAAAGGACATCACGAAGTATCGCGAACGCTCGACGGACATCGCCACTACTTGGGATCAGGTTCGGCAACGGTGCACGGAAGCCGAGAGATTCACGCAGGAATTTGTGGCGGTCATCCCAGCCAATTGATCGCTGATGTCCCTCAACGAATCCATCGTCGAAGACGCCGCGCTCGAATGGTTCGGGGAGCTGGGCTATGCGGTCGGACACGGGCCTCATCTCGGGCCCGGGGAACCGGCGTCGGAGCGGGGTTCGTTTGGTGACGTGGTGCTGGTAGGGCGGTTGCGCGCGGCCATCCGGCGGCTGAACCCCGCCATTCCAGAGGAGGCGCGGGAAGAGGCATTGCGCAAGGTGCTTCGCGTGGGAACGCCTTCGCTCACACAGACGAACCGCGCCGTTCACCGGATGTTGCGTGATGGCGTGCCGGTGGAGTATCCCCGTCGCGATGGCAGCATCGCGGGCGATCATGTGCGGCTGGTGGATTTCGGCGATGTGCGGGCGAACGAT
>CAIKLQ010000906.1 GCA_903828255.1 uncultured Verrucomicrobiota bacterium | reverse complement strand
TCTGGTGCTCTGGGGGCTGAACGGTTGGTTCCAATCCGTCGGCTCCGCGCCCAGCGTGGTGGCGCTGTCGCATTGGTTCGCCAGGAAAGAACGCGGCACGCGCTACGGAATCTGGAGCGCCAGCCACAGCATCGGGCTAGCGTTGAATTCCGTCGGCACGGCTTTTCTGATCACTCACTTCGGTTGGCAGTGGGGATTCTGGGGGCCGGGCTTGGTGTGCGTCGTGGCGTCGCTGATTCTCTACCGCACGCTGGCGGATCGCCCGCAGACCTACGGCCTGCCTCCGGTTCACCAATACAAAAACGAACCGCCCGAACCCGTGACGAAGGAAACCGCCTCGGTGGGCCAATTGCAACTGGAAGTGATCCGGCATCCGGGCGTGTGGATTCTCGCGCTGGCCGCCGGGTGTCTCTCGGTGGGGCGCTACGGAATTGACAACTGGGGACCGCTCTATCTGCAAACGGCCAAGGGGTTCACCTTAACCGACGCCGGCACCGCGATGTTCGTTTGCTACATCGCCAATTTGATCGGCTCGGTCAGTTCGGGTTGGGTGTCCGATACTCTGTTCGGCCACCGGCGCAATGTGCCCGCGCTGCTCTACGGCATGTTAGAAGTGGCTTCATTGCTGGCGTTGTACTGGATTCCGCCCGGTCATCCGGTGCTCGACACCGTGGCGTTGGCAGCGTTCGGTTTGGGGATGGGCGGCCTGCTGGTTTATCTGGGGGGACTGATGGCCGTGGATCTGGTCTCGCGCCGGGCCGCGGGTGCGGCGATGGGTTTCGTGGGGCTGTTCAGCTATGTGCTCGCGGCCGTGCAGGACAAGTTGAGCGGCTACCTGCTCGACGCATCGAAGGTGGTCGTCAACGGCACCACGACGTATTCCTTCCGCTTGGTGTTTGCGGTGTGGATTAGCGCCCTGGCGTTGTCAACTGCGCTGGCGGCATCGCTGTGGATTTTTGGAAAGCGGAAACCGGATCAATGACATGAAAATTCTCTTCGTCGGTCACGTCTGCGTGGACAAAAACGTCGTGCGCGGGCAAACGGAAACCCTCTACGGCGGCGGAGTCGTGCATGGTGCGATCACGTCGCAGCGGCTGGGCGCGCAAGCCATCGTGATCACCAAATGCGCCGAGGCCGACCGCGGCGGCTTCAAGCACTTGAGCGAAGCGGGCGTGGAATGCGTGTTCCTGCCCAGCCCCACGAGCACCTCGATTCGCAACGTCTATCCTAGCGAAAATCCCGACGACCGGCAGAGCTCGCTCATCTCCCGCGCCGCGCCGTTCACGGGAGCGGACCTCGATTGCATCGCCGGGTTTCGCGCCGACGTCGTCCACGTCAATCCCCTTTGGTTCGGCGAATTCCCCCCTGCCCTGCTCCCGCTCCTGCGCCCGCGCGCGACTTTTCTGGCCGCCGATGCTCAGGGCTTTTTGCGCGTGGCCGAACCAGACGGCCAAATGGTGCATCGCGATTTCGCCGACAAACACGCCACCCTGCCACTGCTGGACCTCTTCAAAGTTGATTCCAAGGAAGCCCACCTGCTCACCGGCGAAGAAGACCCCGCCCGCGCCGCGCAAGCCGTCCACGCCCTCGCCCCGTGGGATACCCAGCACTCAGACTCAGCCGGGGGCGGGCGGCTTTATCCCACGGGGCGAGGCCCCAAGCTGGTCCTGCTCACCCACCAAGGCGGAGTCTGCGTGTTCGACGGTCGGGAAAACTACAGTGCCGCCTTCGGGAGCTACGCGCTCGAAGGCCGCACCGGTCGCGGCGATACCTGCACCGCCTCCTTCCTCGCCGCCCGCGGACGCGGCCTGGATCTTCAGCAATCCGCCACCTTCGCCGCCGATATCACCACGCGCAAAATGCAGTACCGCGGGGCGTTTCGGGGGGTGACGCCGTGACCAAAACATTCAACGCTCAACATTCACCATTCAACCAGGAACACCGGGCCCGCTGGTCGTTCGATGTTGGGAGTTGAATCTCGAATGTTGAATGTTCCTCAGAAAAAAACACGGCCGCTCTGCCCGGCGGCTACGCCACCGACATCCCACCTAGCACCTTCTTCCGCCAATTCTGCACACCCACCGCATCGAACCGCTCGCCCTGGAAGACGACTTGCCTCACCGTCTTCCCGCCGGTGCTTTCGCGTTTGAGGTAGGCGCTCACGTCCATCCAGCGGATTTCGCCATCTGATGTGCGGATGACCAGCATGACGGCGTAAGCCTGCTGCTGCCAGTAATCGGCCCAGCGCGGGTTCTTGATCTGGAACACCTCCGCGCCATCGCGCTGGCGTTTCTTGAGGTAGGAATCGCCGGACTTGAGTTGCACGTACAGCCGCTTCCCGGAAGCGCGGCCCTGGTCGTGCTTGAACTCGATCTCGCCATCAATCCCGTGGTCGCTGTTCGTGTAGCCGCGATAGATTTGCCCGGCTTCGGCCACGATGAATCCCGTGTGATGCACCGCCAGCAACTCGCGGCTCTCGTTGTCAATCACCGCCTGCCCTTCGCTCTGCATCTCGCGCACCTGCTCCTTCACCGCCGGCGACTCGAACTTCTCCTCGATCACGTCGCGCAGCAGGATCGGTTTGCCGCAATCGGGACAGAACACCTTCCCCTTGCCGCCGGCAGCCAGCGCCTTGGCGATCTTCGCCTGGTCGCCAAAAGCCTGCCCGAAGGCGTCGCACTTCTTGTCCCCGCAGAAATAGCGCCTCAGCCGCGCCACGTTTTGCGCGTACTGAATGAGGTGATCATGGACATAACGCAAGAACAGCACCCGGGAGTTTCCGTCCACGTCCGGTTCAAAATAGACCTCCAACCGCAAGCTACCCTCGGCTTCACGCGAAGTTGCTTCGAGGGGAAGAACTTGTTCGGCTTGAGGCTGCCAGCGCTGGGATGCCTTTCTTTGGGCCTATTCAGCCTCGACCTGCATTTCTTTTCTCCCTGGCGCTTGGCTGTCCATTCCGTCCACTGGGCTTCCTCCTCTCTCTTGCGCTGCTCTGGATCCACATGGGGCTGCGGCGGGGTGGGTTACTTCGCTATTTCGGGACTGCCCAGATCAAGTTCCATTTCGCACCGACTACAGTGAATCACAACGCCGCCTAAAATGGTTGCGCCGCGGAGGAAACCCGGAATGGCACCCTTTGCTTGACGGTAGAGGTCGAAAGCTCTGTATCTTGCGTGGCAACCGCGACAAACGATGACTTGATAGGCCCCACAACTGGAACAGACGCCCATGCGCCAATCATGATGGCCTTCAAGCCCGCATTCAGTGCACTTGCAGTTGACCCATTTGTGATGCCGGTTGGACTCGTTGGCGGGTTTGCCACACAACTCACATTTGCACGAAAACAAATCGGCGTGGTTATAATCCTGAACTTCTCCGCAGTTCCTGCAAGTGCAGTTCTTCCAGAGGTGGTTCGTTGCAAAGCACCTGCTGCATTTACAGCCGCTCCAGTCGTGGTCTTGGTTGCGGGTTTTTGAGCACTTACCGCATTTGCAGCCGTTCCAGTCATGGTCTTGGTCCCGAGTGTGGGAGCAGTTGCTGCATTTGCAGCCGTTCCATTCGTGGTCTTGGTCCCGACTTGCGGAGCACCTGCTGCATTTACAGCCGTTCCAGTCATGATGCGTCTGAAGGCATCTAAAACAGTTACAGGTTGCCGTCGACAGGAATGCATGGTCCTGGTTGCGAGTAGCATTACAAACCTCGCAGGTGCAGCCCCTCCATGAATGGTTGAGTTTGCCGCACCTGGTGCATGAACAGGATTGCCAATTATGCATACCGAGAGTGCAGAGGATGGATTGCATATTGGTAGGATGGCTTTCTACAGGCAATTCTGGACCGTATAGGGGCCAGGCCCACGATCGACACTTCCAACAAGCGGTGAAGAGGCTGGCCAAATCCTGAAGCTCGCAACTGCCGCGCTGGTCACGCTTCCGCCCGCCCTGTGGAAGGAGTGTTCGGCATGTCGGTCATCTTGCGTCTGGCAGAAGACTGGTTTTGTTACTTCAATCACTGTCATGCGAGGCAAAGTAAACCTACGTGGCGTCGCTGCTCAAGTTCATTTACCTAACCAGCGCCGAGAGCCGCTTGCGGAACCTCACCAGTTCTTTCTCCTGTTCGTCGCTGTAATGCCCTGTGCGTTGGGCGTAGGTGTCCATCCACGTCGCAAAACAGTTCAACGCGTCGGCGTCGAGCTTCACGTCGTGGTGGCCTTTGGGATCGGTGAGTTGTTTGCTGCTTGCGTTCCGCCGGTTGCCAGTTGATGTAAAGGAATTGCGCCAGGGAGCCTTTGATGGGGGCGTCGTCGAGCCGCAGGGGAATGAAGCGGCGCTCCTTGTTCAGCGGGTCGCGAAACCGGAACGTGCCCGCCTCCAACTGCGTCCAGTCCGAGCCGAACGCATTGGCCGACATGCAGAGCACCAGCACGCGCGAGCGCTCCAGTCCTTCCTCGATCTTCTCGGCGTAG
>CAIKLQ010000905.1 GCA_903828255.1 uncultured Verrucomicrobiota bacterium | reverse complement strand
TGCCGTTTGGATCATGTTCGGCGCGGGTTTCGTAGTGTGCTGCGGGCGGAGCCGGGTCTGCCGTGAGATCGCTGGCCACCAAGGCAAATCCTGAAATCAGTAACGACAACCACTTGCTCCGGGAAACTCTTGGGTTCATGGCCGCAAACGTACCGGGTTAAGGTTCCGCTTGCAATCCAGCCCTGCGGATCAATGCGTCGCCACGCGGTAGAAGCGTTGCGTTGGGGTCGCGGTGTCCACCACCAGCACGCGATTGGTTTCCGTGAAATAGCCCACGTTGGCCAGCGTTTGCCAGTTGCCGGTCAAGAAGGAATCGCGGAACTCGACGGCGTAACTCTGGCCGGGCAGCGCCACGAAGGAGAGGTTGAATTGGTTTCCGATTTTCACCGCCTGCTCAATTTGCGTCGGGAGGATGAAAGAGACTTCAAGCAAAGGTTGGGCGTTGGGGTCTTCGCGCGAGTTGAAGCGGCGGGCCGTGTAGATGGTGTCGTCGTCGCCGATGAGCATCCAGCCGAAGTTGTTCTGCGGGCGACTTACCCACTCCTGCACGTCGTCCACCATCTCGGGCGTGCTCTCAAAGCGGTAGGGCGACAGGTCGGGACTGTAGATGAATTGGTAGGAGCTTTCGCCGGTGGCGTAATCAACCCCCGCCGCGCCGCCGGGCGCCGCCCACGCATTGGTCGGATAAAAGCTGTGGGTCCAGGTGGCTTCGCCGGGGGTGGCGGGAGTGCCCTGACCGGGGTTGGCGATGGCGACGTTGGTGCCTTCGCCCCACGGGCGCAACATGCGGTGCAGACCAAAAGGCGAATCAACCGCGCTGGCATCGCCGGGTTGGTGGGTGACTTCAAGTTGCAGGACGGCGGATTGGATGATGGCGTTGCTGGGGACGTTGGCGAAGCCGAACCGATAGAGCGCGTGATTGTGCGGGCCGTTCTGGGTGCGGCCGGCGAGCACCCACGCTTGGCCGCCGTTGTTGTGATCGGGCGCGACCTCCATCAGGCTCGTGTCGGTCACCGGGTTGTTGGTCACGGAGAGCGCCGCCACCCGGAGTCCAAGGCCGAGTGCGGCCAGCAGGATCAAACCGCGACAAGCCATTTCCCGCCCCGTTGAGTTCTGCATGAGTTGCGCTTCGCTGCCAGTGGTGTCAGAGGATTCCAAGTTCACCCCGGATGGCCGTGCCATCCACGGTGGAGGTGCCGCCATTCAGCAATCCTTCGCCGACGTTGGCGTAACCTGGAATGATGTTGTTCAACTGATTTTGCGTCGCGCCCAGATGTTTGCGGATCACTTCGCCGAGGACCGAGCGGTAGTCAATCGCGCGGCGCAGGTAGCCTGCGGTGACCGGGTTGACCGTCACGGCGCTTTCGGAGAAGCCCGCGGCGAACATGGTCCCGCAAGTGACGGCGTTGGTCGTGCGCGGTCCGGGCTTCCACGGTACCGGTTCGCTGGGGCTGCAACCAAACACGCCACTGGCGTTGCCTTGGCCATAGCCTTTGACGGCTCCGCCAGCAACATACATCACCCCGGCTTCGGCATGGTCGGTGCCCTTGTCCGAATTCTCCACAGACGTGCGCCCGAATTCCGAGAGCGTCACCACGACCAAGTTGTCCCAGGTGGCCTTGTCCGCATAGAGCATAAAATATTTTCGAAGCGCGTACATTGCCCAGCCAATGGAACGGAGCAAGTTGGCGTGCCCGCCGCTGGCCCCGCCCTGCGTCTGGTGCGTGTCGAAGCCGCCGAGTTCCGTGCCCGCGATGACCGCATCGGTCTTGTTCAAAATCATGGCGGCGGCTTTGAGATTGCCGAAGAAACCGTATTGGCCGGTCGGGACGACATACTTGGTGGGGTTATTGGCGTGCAAGGCATATCCGCCGTTCTTGGCGTTGGTGGTGGGGAATAGGTAGTAGGGTGCGGTGTCGCCGTCTGTGTTCACGTTGTCAACGAACACGTTGCCGGCATCGGTGAAATCCATCGCCGAGAAAATGCGCAGGGTGTTCGACATGTTCTGGTACTGCAGATCGAGCAACTCGCGATTGCGTTTTTCTGGGAACGGGAAGTAGTTCGCGCCGGCAATGGCGTTGAAGGCTTTGTTGTCGCCACCGGGCGTGGGGACGCCGAGCAAATCGTAGCGGGTCGGACTGGTGAGGTTCGTCATGGCCGCCTTTGAGCCGCGCAGGATCAGCGGCAGGGCGGACTGGATCGAAACGCCCGTGAGCGGCGCGCTGTTCGCGAGGCCCGACTCCATGATCGTGCGATAGAAAATGCCATCCTTGGATAGGTTGTTGTTCGGGTTGCCGTTTTCCCAGTAGTTCTGGGAGTCAAAGTGCGAGCGGGATTGTTTCGGGTAGGCGACGCGATGCAGCAGGGCGAGATCCCCGGCGTTGTAGATCGGCGCGAGGAATTTCAGGGCCGGATGCAGCGCCGCGAAGCCGTTGCCGAGCTTAATAGCCCGCGAGTAGCTATAGGGGTCGTCCGCCGGAGCGCGCAAGGTGCCGCCGCTGTCAGAGTAAGTCGTCGGGTCGAAGCAGTTGCCCGGGGTGGAGTAATAAGTGGGATCCGTTCCTACCACTGGGTCTTTGCCAATGCCAATGGTCGGTCGGATTGATGCGTAAGTGCTATCCTCGATCGGCAGGATGTTGTTCAGGCCGTCATTGCCGAAGCGCAGCCAGATAAACATTACTTTCTTGCCATTCTTGCCGATGCTGCCTTCGGCGAGGGCGCGCTTCATCGCGAAGGGAATGTCCGTGAGTGTGGCCAGCGCCACGCCCAGGCTGGTCTTAACCGAACGGTCCAGAAATGACCGGCGGGAATACACGTTGAAGTTTTTCATGTCTATTGTTCCTGAAATCGTTGGAAAGCCATCAGCAAAGCCACCATGCCCCGCACGCGGTTTTCATAGGTGCCCGAAGTGTTGCCGAGACCGCTGAACAAGGACGTGGTAACGCCATCGTCGGCGGTGTCCAGGTACTTGAGGGTGGCGCTGCGGTAGAGGCTTAGATTGCCCGCGCCTTCGCTTGGATAGATGAGGCCCAGGAAATAATCCGCCACCGCGCCGGCATTGTTCCAGTTTCCACCGGCGACCTTTTTCTTTAACAGGCCGACGGGGTCAACGAACTGCGCCCCCGCATCGGTGCGCAAGCTCGCGCCGTTGGTCATGCACAAAGCCTGCGCAAAGCGGATGCGTTCGACCAGGGTCCCGCCACTGATCCACGGCGTGCCGACTTCCGGATACCCGTCGGGCGCGGCGCGGTCGAAGAGTAGCATCTGGCCCATGTTGTTAAGCGGCGTGGCGAAGGAGTAGCCATCGGTGGTCGCGGTGAGTGTGCCGGCAGTGTTGGTGCTGCGCAACGCGCGCAAGCTGGACGCGACAAACTCGAACGGCGTCTTCACTTTCTGGGCCACCGCGGCTTGGCTGCGGAACAAGTCGGAATTGAAAATCGTGGCGAGCACGGCCCGGATGTTTCCTTTGGGCGAACTGTTTTCCCACGCCAACATGCACTGGTGGACCAACTCGGCCTCGGCGGAGCGATCCGGATTTGTGTAATCGTAAAAGTCATATTCGCCCGGCGGCAGATTGGTGGTGGTAACCGGGTTCGGAAAATCGTCATGCACAAAGAGCCGGCAGAGCTTGACGCTGAGGTATTCCTCCGTGAACGGCAGGTTGGCAAAGTGGTTGAGGACATCATAGCCGTCCTGGATGCTGTTCGTGGCACTGGTGAGGCGGGCGGGAATGGTCAATTGGTACGAGCCGGGTGGCGCGTTCGAGGAATAAACCTTCGTCGTCCACGGTGGGCCGAAGCGAGCGGGAACGGTTTTGCCGGCAAAGAGGGCGCCGCGATTCGTGCCGTGGTTGCCGGAGATGTAATTGAACGCCAGGACGCCGACTTTGTTCGCGGTCGAGCTGCTGTTCGTGTTCGGGTAATAGGTGAGCGACACCGGCGCGAACGGGTTGTTGGCGTTGACTGCGTCCACCAACTGCACCGACCAACCGGTCCAGGCGCGCGAGAGCAGGACGATGTCGTTCTGGTCGTAACCGTTGTCCAC
>CAIKLQ010000904.1 GCA_903828255.1 uncultured Verrucomicrobiota bacterium | reverse complement strand
CCGGGCGGCGGCACTGCTGAATGAGGGCGGTCACAACGTGACCGAAGCCGCCATGACAGTCGGTTTCGATAGCTTGAGCCATTTCAATGTCACTTTCCGCTCGTTCATGGGAGTCTCGCCAAGAGATTACGGGCGCGTGAAAACCCAGATGCCCAACCGTGAGAGGCCAACACCCCTGGTGAAGCGCGTGGAAAAGTAATCCCTGCAAATCAAGTTCGCCGCATGGAGCAGACCACCTGCCTTTCTTGATTCTCTCAACGATCGGGCTGTCGTGGGTTTACCGGGAGACGCAAAGTGCAGTCGATCCGGCACATTCCGCGCCCCCCCGAATGGCCAAGAGTTTTTTGTGAAGCGTCGTCCCAGGGCTTCTTGCTCACCAGTGCTGGTGTTATGCAACGTGTATTTGAGCTTCAGACTGTCGCCATCCAGCTCGACTTCGATGTAAACGAAAAAGCCCTGCGCCTAGAGCCAGGAGTAGCGCCAGAACTTGGCATCGCGTCGCCAGGATTGGTTGTCATCGCCAAAAGTCGCCGGGAGTATCACCTGGAACAGTCCGAAGTCTTTTGAGCCAACCACAACGCCTTCGCAAGTGCGGAAATCGAAGACATCGCCCGGGCAATGGGGCGAGCGCACATTCAATCCACCCGCCTCACTGCCGGGACGAATGGCAATTTCGAGTTCGGCGGCGCATGCGCTAGAGGAAAGCAACAGGGCTACAAACCTTATTCCCAAATCTCTAGCGAGGCACGCTGTCTTGGATGGTTTTCTCAAGGTTGAATATCCTTCGCAAACGGGACCCACACCGCAGTCACGTCTTTGAGCACATCATCGGAGCCGGCATGACCCACGGCGTAATGAGGCATCGTGCGTGGGTATAAACCACGTTTCGACACAGACTGGCTTGGGTTTGTGTGAGGTTGAACCCTTCATTGTTTACAAACTGTAAACATATAGACAGAAGCAACCACAGGGGTTTGACCCGCTTCGGGTTTGGATTTGTTTGCACCGCAGGTGCATCCGGTGTGGTACGAAAATGCACCCCCTTTTTGGCGGCGGCGGGGTGCTGGCGAAGCTGGGTGACGGGTGCAGAATGGGGTCCCGGTCGGGGCGGATTTTGATCGAAAGCAGCCGACTTCTGGCGGCTTGGACTGTGGCAGAATGGCGCAAGTTTGCGGCGCGAATTGGGGCGCGCTTGGTGGGACAAAATGGCAGGGTATCGCGGCGGTTCGTGGAAGTTGGAGGGGCGCGGGGCCGAGCGGAAGCCATCGCCGCGGCGACGTCGAAGCGGTGCTTGCGGGTGGTGGTAGGTCGGTGCGGTCGAGGCATTCCCACCGTGCCATGCTGCCGCCGGTCGCGGTCAACTTGGGGCTTGGGGGGGCAACCGCGCGGCCCCGGTTCGGGGGGCTGGCAGTTTCAGGCGGGCGGGGAGAAACGGCAGGACGCTGGCAGGCGTCCCCCCCGCCCCCGGGGGGCGAAGGTTGCGGCGTTCAGAGGTCGATGTGGATGTAATCCAAGACACCGTTCGCCGCCCGCGCGAGGCCGCGAAAAGCCAGT
>CAIKLQ010000903.1 GCA_903828255.1 uncultured Verrucomicrobiota bacterium | reverse complement strand
GGGACAACAGAACGGCAGCGCAACGAACCTTCGACCGCAGGGAGGCGCGAGCAAAGGCTCGAAGCTCGCCTCCCTGCTAGTCGAATTCGCGACAAAGCCTGAAAACACCGCGAGATCACCCACTCGAGTACGCGAAGCCCCTAGGCCGAGTGCCCTCACGCGGTCCACCCGCCGCCGCCACCGGAGATTCTGGTGGGCTGGTTTGGACCGTGGCGCAACCGCGCTTTTACCCGCCCGCGAACACCGGACGGAAGTTCGCTTCGGTGAGAATGCGGGCGACTTCCGCGCGTTTGTCTCCCTGAATTTCGATCTGGCCGTCCTTGACCGTGCCGCCGGTGCCGCAGACTTTCTGCATCGCCTTGGCCAGTTGTTCCTTTTCCGGCAGCCCGATGCCGACAAAATTCTTCACCACGGTCACCGTCTTGCCGCCGCGCCCGGCCGTTTGCCGGATGATGTCCACGCGCCCGCGGTTTTTCTTCACGGGTTTCGCTAGATTCTGCGGCGCGGCATCCGCTGGCGAATTTTCCGGCGCGGGTGGCAAACCCTCGCTGGACAGGGCGGCAAAGGGGTTGTGACCGAAACTCGGTCCCCCATCGGTGGAAATGCGTTTGCGACTGCTCATTTGAATTCTCGGCCACGAGTCTAGCCGTATCCGCGCATCTGGAAAGGGGAATTCCAACTCAACGCTGAGACGCCGAGGCCGCAGAGATGCGCAGAGCAGAACCACATGAAGAAAGGCGGTTTGGGTTGATTGGTCCTCCAAACTCGGCGTTCCTCCGCGTGCTCTGCGTCTCTGCGTTAAAGTCGGCCCAAGGGCAACTTCATGATTTCGGGTCACGAATCGTCCGGTGCGCTGGAAACGAAATCCGACTGCCCCCGGCCGGCCTTTGCTATAGTCCTGCCATGCGGAAATTGATGCGCGAATTTTATGACCGGGACACCCGCGTGGTCGCGCAGGAGTTGCTGGGGAAGTTTTTGGTGCGGATCGCGGACGGCGTGGAGCGAATCGGGCGGATTGTGGAAGTGGAGGCGTATCTCGGCCCGCATGATCGAGCGTCACATTCCGCTCGCGGCCTGACGCCACGCAACCAAGTGATGTTCGGACCGCCGGGTCACGCTTACGTCTATTTCATCTACGGGATGTACTACTGCATGAACGTGGTGACGGAGCGCGAAGGTCACGCTTCCGCCGTGTTGCTGCGAGCGGTGGAGCCGTTGCAGAACGTGGCCAGCCGAACTTGCGGTCCCGGCTTGCTCTGCCGCGCGATGGGAATAGACAAACACCTGAATGCACACGATTTGCTCAGCGACGATTTCTTCATCGCCGCGCCGCCGCAAAGGGAACGCCTCGTCATCGTCAAGCGCCCACGCATCGGCGTGGATTACGCCGGGGTTTGGGCGAAACGGCATCTGCGATTTTACCTCAAAAGCAGTCCGTTCGTATCGCGACCGTAGTTGGAGACTGGCAATTGGAAAGCGGAATCGAGGATTACGCGGAGGCTCAGAGGCCGCAAAGTTGCGCCGCGGGGAAACAGGCGGAAAACGCCCAAGAGTAAGCACTCACTTGTTCGCCAATTACTCCGTCCCACCGCGTTCTGCGTCTCGGCATTAGGTTCCGCCCAAGTTCGCAAAATTGGGCCCGTTTCAGGGGTAACCGGCGCGGCTCTGTTGCCATATTTACATCCGCCAGCGCTCTGGCGCGGCGAGTCCCGCATCCCGCATCGCGCGCCACGCCAAGGTTGCAGTTTGGTCCTCGCCCGCTACCTTACGCCCATGCGTTTCATCGGTAACATCATTGAGAAGTTGCAGCGACATCCCAAGCGGGTCGTATTCCCCGAGGGCGAGGAGCCGCGCGTGCTTCAGGCCGCGCGCCAGTTTCACGCGTTGCAACTCGGGGCGCCCATCCTGCTCGGCGACGCGGTCCGTATCAAAACCATTGCCGCCGACTTGGACCTTTCACTGGAAGGCATCCGGATCATTGACCCCGCGCGCAGCGAGGAGTTGGAAAATTTTGTGCGCCGCTTCATTTCGTTGCGCCGCGACAAGGGGGTTCAAGCCGCGGAAGCACGCGATGCGCTCGTGCAACCGAATCATTTCGGCGCCATGATGCTCGCCATGCGCCAGGCCGACGGGTTGGTGTCCGGCGCCAGCCACACCACGGGCAGCGTCCTGCGCCCGTTGTTTCAAATCGTCAAGGTCGCGCCGCATGACACCGTGGCTTCGAGTTGCATGATCATGGAAGTTGCGGACACGCGCCTGGGCGAGAACGGCGTGCTGTTCATGGCGGATTGCGGTGTGGTGCCCGATCCCACGGCCGAACAACTCGCCGAAATCGCCGTGGCGACGGCGCAACTTGCGCGGCACTTGCTTAACGTGCGCCCGCGCGTGGCCCTGCTCTCCTATTCCACCAAGGGCAGCGCCAGTCACCCCTCCATCGGAAAAGTCCAGGCTGCCACCGCGATCGCGGAACGGAAGGCGAAGGAGAAATTTCTGGAAGCGGATTTCGACGGAGAACTCCAGGTGGACGCCGCGCTGGTCCCGGAAATCGCCGAGCGCAAGACCCACGATCCCAAGGTCGCCGGCCATGCCAACGTGCTGATTTTTCCCGATCTCAACTCCGGCAACATTGCCAGCAAGCTCGTGCGGCACGTCACGCGAGCCAATGCTTACGGCCAGATTCTGCTCGGCCTCAACCGGCCTGCCGCCGACGTTTCGCGCGGTTCGACCGCCCACGATGTCTTGGGCGTGGCGGCCATCGTGGGCTTGCAGGCAAATGCCTTCCAAACCCTTTACCCGCAAGCCGACGCCGCGCTGCCGGGGGATTAGGAAATGAAGCAGGAAAAATGTAGAATGAAGCATTCTGGCCCCGCCGCCGCTCATTCTTCAGTCTTCATTCCTCAGTCTGCCTTCGTATGAACACCTCGACCCCCCGCGTCTTCATCGCCGCCACCCGCCAAAACGACGGCAAGACTACGACTTCGCTCGGCCTCATCGCGGCACTGCAAAATCGCTTTCCGCGCGTCGGCTACATCAAGCCCGTCGGCCAGCGCTTCGTGCAGATTGAGGAACAAAAGATTGACGAAGACACGGTGCTCATGGACGCGGTCTATCAGCTTAACTGCCCGCTCGTGGACATGAGCCCGATTGCCGTCGAGCCGGATTTCACCCGCAAGTATCTGCAAGCCGCGAACAACGACGCCTTGGTTCGCAAAATCAAGAAAGCCTTCGACCGCGTATCTTGGGAAAAAGATTTTGTGCTTTGCGAAGGCTCAGGTCACGCAGGCGTCGGCTCGGTGTTCGATCTGTCCAACGCGCAGGTCGCGAAAACCCTAGGCTGCAAAGTCATCCTCGTCACGCGCGGCGGCATCGGCAAACCGATTGATGAAGTCGCGCTCAACCAGGCGTTGTTTGAAAAGGAAGGTGTCGAGATCATCGGCGTGATTCTCAATCGGGTGCTCGGCGACAAGGTGGACCAGGTCACCGACTTCGCGCGGCGCGGCCTCAAGCGCAAGGGCCTGGATTTGCTCGGCGTCATTCCGCATCAGCCGATGCTTTCGAGTCCCACCGTGGATTCGATTCGGGAAGAACTACAGGCCGAATTGCTCAACGCGCCCGGCAGCCTCCAAACCTTGGTGGGCAGCGTGATCGTGGGCGCGATGAGCGCGCCGAACGCGACGAAGCATTTCAAGCGCGGCGTATTGCTCATCACGCCGGGCGATCGCGAAGACATTGTGCTCGCCGCCGGCAACAGCCTGAGCGCGAACCTTACCGAGCCGATGGCCGGCATTGTGTTGACCGGCGGTTTGCGGCCCAGCGACGCCGTGCTCCAAGTCATCCGCGCCATGCCGATTCCGGTCTTGCTGGCGCAGGAAGACAGCTATCAAGTCGCTTCCCGCGTCCACGACCAGAACGTGAAGACCCGCCCGGCGGACGCCCAGAAAATTGCGCTCATTCGCGACATTGTCGCGAAGAGCGTGAACGTGAAAAAAATCCTGGAGTCGCTCTAAGATGCCCATCCCCCCGCTCGTCAACCGTGAATTGCTCGACCTGCCGAGCTATCAACCCGGCCGGCCCATTGAAGAAGTCGCCCGCGAACTCGGCCTGCCCGCCGCCGACATCATCAAGGTCGCGTCCAACGAAAATCCGCTCGGCCCGTCACCCGCCGCGCTGGCGGCCATGCAGCGCGAGCTTGCCAACCTGAATCTTTACCCCGACGGCAATGCGTTTTACTTGAAGCAGAAGCTGGCGGCCGAACTTGGTGTGCAACCGGCGAATCTCATGCTCGGCAATGGCTCGAATGAAATCATCGAGTTCGTCGGCCATGCCTACATGGCGTCGGGTGTCGAAGTGGTCGTGTCGCAGTACTGCTTCGCGGTGTATCCCTTGGTCGCGAAATTGTTCGGCGCGAAACTTGTCTCCGTGCCCGCGAAGAATCTCGGCCACGATTTGACAGCCATGCTCAAGGCCATCACGCCGCAGACGCGCGTGGTGTTCGTCGCGAACCCGAACAATCCGACCGGCACAGTCGTGTCGAACGAGGAGTTGCTGCGTTTCGTCGCGCAAGTTCCGGCCGATGTGCTGCTGGTGATGGACGAAGCTTACATCGAATTTCTGGACGGCGCGGCAGACCTCGTCACGCTGATTCGCTCGGGCGCGAAGCCGAATCTGTTGTTGATGCGGACGTTCTCCAAAATTTTCGGGCTTGCCGGCCTGCGCGTTGGC
>CAIKLQ010000902.1 GCA_903828255.1 uncultured Verrucomicrobiota bacterium | reverse complement strand
CGGGCGAACACAAATAGGCGATGGCGGCGGCGACTTCGTCCGCCTCGATCAACTCGCCAACCGGCACGGCGGCGGTCGAGCGGGCCGCGAGCGCCGGGTCTTTCTTGAAAAACTGTCCGCTCAAGCCGGCGTTCACATAGCCGGGCGCGACTTCATTCACGAGAATTCCTTTGTCGGCGAGTTCCAGCGCGAGGCACTGGGTTAGCATCCGCAAGCCGGCCTTCGCCGACGAGTAGGCGGCGAGTTCCACATGCGGCGCATGGCCCGCCCAACTGCCGACGAAGACGATGCGTCCAGGCATTTTCTTTTCGATCAAGCGGCGCGCGCCGGTGCGAGCGGTGAGCCAGGCGCCGGTAAGGTTCACGGCCATCGTGCGATTCCAGTCGTCCACCGTGGCCGCCATCGCGCTGCCGAGGGAAACGATGCCGGCGTTCACCACGATGATGGAGGCCGGCTCGCCAAAGGCCGCTTCCACCGCGTCAAACCAAGCCTGCACGGAAGCCTCGCTCGCCACGTCCACTTGATGCACATGAAAGCCGTCGGGATTGCGTCCGTCGTTGCGCAAATCCCCGAGCGCCACCCGGCAGCCAGTGTGTTTCAAAGCGTGCGCCGTGGCGAAGCCGATGTCGCCCAAGCCGCCGCTGATGACGGCCACGGGTTGTGCGGGAAAGATTTTATTCATGAGCGCGAACAGAGTTGTTGGAGTGCGGTGAAGAGCCGCAACGCCTCGGCTTCCGTGGCGGCATCGAGCTTGAACCCAACCGGCCCGCGCACCCGGCGGTTCTTCAGCACGCCTTGGTGCTGGAGAAGAAGCTTTTCCACAGCGATGAAACCATCCAAGCCGTGTTGGAGCGCGATGAGCGGAGCGATGAGGCCTTGAAGCGCGGTTGCACGGGCGAGGTCGCCGGATTGCAAAACGTCCCACTCGGCACGAATGGCCCACACGATTTCCGTGCCGGGCATTGTTCCCGAAATACCGCGACGATGCGCGTCCAGCAATGCGATACCACCGCTGCCTTCAAAGATCGCCGCCTCGCCGCCGGTGGCTTCGCGCAGCAATGAAAGGTTTTGCCCCAACGGCTGCGCCTCCGGCTTGAACAGCACCCGCACAGGATGCCGACGAAACAGGTCCGCCTGCGCGGCGATCGGCAGCGGCGACCCGACATAACCGCTCGCGTCCTGCACCACGAGCGGCAGCGTGGTTGCGGCGAGGATGCTTTCGTAATAGGCGATGACTTCGGCGGCGGACGCGCGGGTGTTGGTCGGCGGAATGGCCATGAGCGCGGTGACGCCCGCTTGCTCCGCCGCGCGTGCGTGACGCACCGCCTGCCAAGCGCTCTCCGCGCCCACGCTCATCACCACGGGGCCGCGCCCGTTCACGCTCGCGACCAGGCGCGCGGCGAGTTCATCGCGCTCGGCATCGGTGAGCCGCAGGATTTCAGTCACCATCGCGGCGACCACCCCGTGCGCGCCGTTGGCAAAGGCCCAGTCCACCTCGCGGTCGAGTGTGGGCCAGTCAATAGAATCATCTTCGTGGTAGGGCAGTTGCAGAACAGGAAGGACGCCGGAGATGGTAGTCATAGATTGGATGATCCGCAGCCGGGCGGTTGAAACGGGACGAACTTTAACGCAGAGACGCGGACGGCGCGGAGGAACGCTGAGTGGAGTGGCAACGGCCAGACTCTTTTGGACTGCGGCGGGAAGCGAAGCGCCACGCCGCTTTGGAAACTCCGGCCACAGCCGAAAAGCGGTGTCGCCGCTGCGCTCTGCCACCGCAGTCCAAAATCCTCGCAATCCGCCTGCACCCTTTCGTCAGTTTGCGCGAACTCTTCTCCGCGCCTCTCCGCGTTCTCCGCGTCTCTGCGTTTAGGTTTGAATCCTGGTTTCATTTGTCTGGGTTTTGGTTACCAATCGCCGACGGATCCGTCGCGGTTGAACACCCGTTGCAATGCCTCCTGCTGGAACGGATGCTTCTTCACCTCGGCTTCGTTGATCTCGATGCCCAGACCGGGCCGCGTGTTGGGGCGCACGATGCGGCCTTTCTTTTCCACCTTGAAGCCTTCGCTCACCACATCCTGACGCCACGGCACATCGCTGTGAACACTCTCGCAGATGATGTAGCTCGGCGTGGCAAAGCCAAACTCCAGTGACGCAGCGGTGCTCACGGGGCCTTGCGGGTTGTGCGGCGCGAGCGCGACGCGATACGCCTCCGCCATCGCCGCGATCCGCCGCGCTTCGGAGAGTCCGCCGCAGTGGGTGATGTCGGGTTGCAGCACGGAACAGGCGCGCTTTTCGAGCAGCTCGCGGAAGGCGTGTTGGGAGACGAGCCGCTCACCGGTGGCGATGGGTGTCTTCACGGCGCGCTGGATGAGCGCGATGTCGTCCATCGTCTCCGGCCAGCAGGGTTCTTCAAACCAGTAGAGGTTGAACGGTTCCAGCGCCTTCGCGAACAACATGCCCATGCGCGGCGAGGGACGCGCGTGACAATCCACCATGATGTCAATGTCCGGCCCCACCGCCTCGCGCATCGCGGCGACACAGCGTTCGGCGTAGCGCACGGGCGCATTGCCCTCCAGCGGCATCGTTGAAGGCACGGCCATGGACTTGAACGCGGTGAAGCCATCGGCCACGGCCTGTTGCGCCAGTTCGCCAAAGCGCTTCGCATCGCTCACGTCGGTTTCGTAGAAATCCTCCATCTTGCCGCCGCCGAGATGGCAGTAGAGCCGGATGTAGTCGCGCACGGGACCGCCCCAGAGTTGATGCACCGGCACGCCATGCACTTTGCCCAGGATGTCCCAGAGCGCCACGTCAATGCCGCTGATGGCCGTGCCGCGCACGATGCCGTTCCCATGCCAGAAGTGCTGGCGATACATCATCTGCCAGAGATGCTCGATCCGCCGCGGGTTTTCACCGATCAGCAGTTGGGAGATATCCTCCACCGCACCGACGACCGCGCGTGTGTGCCACTCCAGGGTGGCTTCGCCCCAGCCCCAGAGGCCGGGTTGATCGGTGAGTACTTTGACAAAGACCCAGTTGCGCATCCGCGCGTGGCAGACATGAGTTTCGATGGCGGTGATTTTCATGATTAAATCAAAGTCCCTTG
The DNA here is from genome assembly GCA_903828255.1 of uncultured Verrucomicrobiota bacterium. Taxonomy (GTDB): domain Bacteria; phylum Verrucomicrobiota; class Verrucomicrobiia; order Limisphaerales; family JADLHS01; genus CAIKLQ01. Next base: position 107 of record CAIKLQ010000902.1, on the reverse strand, counting down.
GCTGGGCCGGAAAATTGAAACCAGAACATATAGGCGTAGAGCGCCGCCATCAAGCCGACGAACAACGCCCACCAGAAGAACAGGCTGCGCACGCCGCCGTAGATGCG
>CAIKLQ010000901.1 GCA_903828255.1 uncultured Verrucomicrobiota bacterium | reverse complement strand
TGCACTGCCGTGAACACGCCGGCTTGGTCCATCGCGGCGAGCGCGGCTTCGTCTTCGCGCTTCAGCACGCAATTCCCGCCCTTGATCTGCATGTCGGCGCAACCGGGATAACACATGACCGGCCAGCCGACCGTGGCGAGGTAGTCGAAGATCGGCTTGGTGCTGGGGCGCGGCGTCGGGCCGGGATCAAAGCCGTTTCCCAAACCGCGCTCGCGCATCACGCTGACGACACGCTTCAAAGAATCCAATTCGCCCGGCGCGCCATACAGCGTGAAAACAAACTCGCGCTGGCCGGGCAGGAGGCGCAGTTGGTGCGGGCTGTTGGTGAGGGAGCGGTAGTTGGGGAAGGAGCCGGCGGCTTGTGCGGCCACAGCGAGCAGGCAAATTGCGGCCACGATGGCGGGGCGGACAAGAGAAAGCAGCGGCGCGCGGGACGCTCTCCCTCTCCCCCGCCGAGGGGGAGAGGGCCGGGGTGAGGGGGCAGGAGTGGGGAAGAGCGCACGCATCACACAGGATTGTCCCCTCACCCTGACCCTCTCCCCTTCTGAAGGGGAGAGGGAACCCAATTGCGCGCCAGAGAGCTTTAGCACCTCACTTCCCTTCGATGATCAAATCAAACCGCCGGCTGAACTCTGCCAGTTCCAAGCCGCCGTCTTCGATGGAGGCCCAGCCGTCGTAGCCGGTGTCGCTCAACGCTTGGCGCACCACTGGCCAGTCAATGCTGCCGTCGCGGGGATGCACGAATTTGCCGCCGTGACCATCCGCGTTGAGTTTGAAATCCTTGATGTGCAGTTTGGCGATGAGCGGACCGAGCGCCTTGATCCAATCCTGCGGCGGCGCGTATTTCATGTGGTTGCCGATGTCAAAATACGATTTCACCCACGGGCTGGCGAACGAAGCAACGAAATGTTTGTAGAGCGCCGGCTTTACCCAGAGGTTGTTCCAGACGTTTTCCAGCGCGATGACCACTTTCAGTTCTTCTGCGAGCGGAATGAGCTTTTCCACCGCGGCGCGCGAGGTGTCGGTGGCGCGATTCTGGGCTTTGATATAGGCCTCGAACTTGGCGTTGTCTCCGGCGGCCACGCGGGTGACGCGGCCGGTTTTTTCGTCAAGGGTGATGTCAAACTCCCACGGCTCCGGCATCGGCATTCCGTCAGTGCGGCAGGGCACGACGAGAATGGCGTCCGCCCCGTAAGCCTTCGCGGCGCGCAGGGCTTTGCGCACGTTTTCGAGCGAGTCCTCGACCTTTTTCGGGTCCTCGCTGTTGAACTCCATCCAACCGCGCAACACCGAATGGACTTTCATGCCGAGCTTCTCGGCGACCGCACGGCCGGCGGCGGCTTCCGCCTCCGGACAGATGTGAGTCGTCTCGACGCCGTGAAAGCCAGCGGCCTTCAGCGGCTGTAGGGCTTTCTCGGTAACCTCGCCGACGATCATGGCCTTGCGGATCTGGCCGTGGAAGTTGGCGGCTCGTGCCGGCAAGCCGGTCAGAACGGTGAGCAGACTGGCGGCGGTGGCGCTGGTGATGAACTGGCGGCGATTCATGGTTTGTAGCATGGGCATGTAGTGGAGTGGGAGCGTTTCAGAGTCAAGCGATTTGCTCGGCGACCTCACTCTTGATTGAAACCCGTCGCATAACGATACGCCTCGACGTAATGCCCGTCCTTTCGCTGGTGGTCCTTGCGGTAGGAATCCTTGAGAGCCTCGAGTTCTTTCGGCTCCCAATCCGGCCGGTATTTCGTGACGGCGGGCTCGAACTGGCTGACCTGTTTGCCGATGGCCGCCAGCTTCAGGTCGAAGGTGGGATCAATGTTCACAAAATAATTCGCTTCGTTGGTGGTGGTGTAGAAAAAGTAGAGATTCGGCACGATGTAGGGCTGGAGTTTGTCCACAAGCAGATGTTCGGGATAGTAAAGGTGGAACTCGGCGGCGCGCACGGCGTCAATGGTGTTGAACGCCGCCATGCGATGATCGGTCTTGTGCCAGCGCTCGTGCCACTCGCCGGGATCAACGGAGAGCAGCGCGTCGGGCCGGTATTGGCGGATGATTTTCGTCACCTGACCGCAGAGAATTTTCGGCGGGACATATTCGAGTTCGCCGTCGTCATGGCCGAGCCAGATGAGGTTCTCCTTGGGAATGCCGAGCACGGCGCACGAGGCTTCCTCCTCGGTCTTGCGGATGCGCGCCAGGCGTTCGGAGGTCATGTCTTGATCGTAGCTGCCTTTGTTGTCGTTCGTGTAGATGACGATGAAGACGCGGTTCTTGTTTTTCGCCAGCAAAGCGAGTGTGCCGCCGACGGCAAACGTGTCGTCGTCCGGATGCGGTGTGAAGACGAGGACGGTTTTGTTGGTGTAATTCTCCAACCGATCGGCACCGAGCAGCGGCGATGCGAGCAGCGGCAATAACAGCAGGCAGAACAGCAAACGAGTTTTCATACGTTGAGTTGGTTGGTGACGGTGATGAATGCTTCAATACCCAGGCCGCGAACCCACTGGTCGCGCGGCAGACTTAACCAAGCTACCGGATTGGCTCGGACGGGCAATCCCGAAACCTAAACGCGAGAAGATTCCGGTTCGACGCTCGATTCCGTTGTTGACAGCGGCGGCGTGTCTGCCAAAACAAGTCTTGCCGGGTGGTTGCGCGGATTCAAACCTCCGCCCGGTTTCAGAACCATGCGGATAAAACTTATGCAAAGCAGCGTCTTTCTATTAGCGATGGTATTGGCGGCCACCACCGCAGTGGGTCAGGAGACAATCACGCCGAGGGCGATGGCCGGCTGGAAAATTGTCTGTGACTCCGCGGCGACGGAATCGGAGCGCTATGCCGCCACGGAATTCCAGCGACTGTTCAAGGAGATGACGGGGGCGCTGCTGCCGCTGGCGGAAACCGCGAGCGCGGGTTCGGGCACGGTGTTCATCGGACCAGATGCGGTCGCGCGCTCCGGGCAACCGACCGATCAGCGCGCGTTGGCGGAAGAGGCATTACGGGTTCAGGTGTCGCCGAGCGCCGTGTGTATTGACGGCGGCCGGCCCCGGGGCACGCTTTACGGCGTTTACGAATTTTTCGAAGGGCTGTGTGGGGTGCGATTCCTGACCTTTGACGACACGTATTTCCCGGCGAACGCCAGCACGCGAAGGATTCCTCATGGAACCCGGTTCGTGAATCCGACGTTCGCCTTTCGCTGGTCGTATTACGGCGAGAGTAGTCGCTACCCGGAGTTCGCAGCCCGACTGCGCGTCAACACGGTGAGCGATGATCCGAAGCTCGGCGGGCGCACGGGCTTCCGGTTGGTGAGCCACAACGTCGCCTACCTCGTGCCGCCGGCGAAATTTGGCAAGGAGCACCCGGAGTATTACGCGCTGATTGGCGGTCAGCGAAAGCTGGAGGATGGCGGCGGCGGGCCGCAGTTGTGCATGAGCAATCCGGAGTTAGTTGGCGTGGTCGTGGATGCGGTGCTGGACGAGATCGAAAAGAACCCGGCCGCGCGCAACATCAACATCGCGCAGATGGACAACGAGGGTTATTGCACCTGCGCCAACTGCGCGGCGATTGACGCTCGGGAGGAGTCACATGCCGGCGCGACGCTGGCCTTTGTCAACGCGGTCGCCGAGCGGGTCGAGAAAACCAATCCCGACATCCTGGTCAGCACGTATGCCTATCTCTACACGCGCAAGCCGCCCAAGACGATCAAACCGCGCCGCAACGTGATGATCCAATTGTGCAGCATCGAGTGCTGCGACTTCCACGCGATTGACGATGCGACGTGTCCGTTGAACCGCGCGTTCTGCGCGGACATGGCGGGCTGGAAGCAGATCGCGCAAAACGTTTTCATCTGGCACTACAACACCAACTTCAAAGACTACGTGCTGCCGTTCCCAAACTTGCGGAGCATCGGGAAAAGTGTTTCCTACTTCGCGAAGAACAACGGCAAGGGCGTTTTTATGCAGGCGGCGGGCAATGGCTTTTCCACCGAACTCAGCGATCTGCGCAATTACGTCATGGCCCGTTGTCTCTGGAAACCGGGGCGCGACAGTTGGAAGGAGGCGGAGGAATTTTGCCGCCTGCATTACGCCGAGTCCGCTGAGCCGATCATCGCCTACTTGAAGTACTACCACGAGATGGTGGACAAGTCGGGAGCGCATCCGACCTGTTTCCCGACGGAGTCGTCGCTGTGCATCGGCCCGGAATCCGCGCGGCGCATCATGGCCTATTTTCAGAAAGCCTTGTCCCTGGCGCGCACTGATGCGGTGCGCGCCCGGGTCGAGAAGGCGTCCCTCTGCGCCTATCGCGCTGCGGTAAGCGCGTCGAGCATGAAGTTGGTTTATCGCGACGGCGGATGCCGCCCGGACCTTGAGGGACTCGACCCAACTTTGCTGGATCGCTATGCCGCGTTGTGCGCCCGCTTCGGCGTGACGATGGATGACGAAACGCTGCCGACCGAGCGTTACATCGAAAACATGCGCCGCCTTTACGCCGGGTTGAAGGCGGTGCGTTTGGAAAATGATTTCTGGCGCGTGGTGGTGCTGCCGGAGAGCAACGGGAAGGTGGTCGAGATGACTTACAAACCCACCGGTCGCAACGTGGCGCGGGCGCCGCGCGGGTTCAATCGCTTCCGCCACGAGGAATGGCTTCGGCAGGGCGACGGTCCGACGCCCGAAAACATTCTGGCGTTCGAAGCGCAAGCAGAGCCGCAGAAGGTTCGCCTGAGTTTGACTACGAAGGACGGCGCGCGGCTCGAACGCACGATTGCGTTGGTGGGCGAGGCGGTTCGCTTTGAAACCTCGTTGACTGCCGAAGCGCCGCGGGTCTTCAGCCTGCACGTTCATCCGGAATATGACACCGCTTCGATGTCCATGGATGCCTCCGTGCTGAGTGTCTTCGTCAAGCAACCCGACTGGATTCAAGCCAACCGAGAAGGCGCCGCCGCGATGTCCACGGACGAGCAGCGGGCGCTGGTGCGAGACGCGGTCAGCGGCGGCGGTTACGCGTATTTTAATCGCCAAACGAAATTCGGCGTGGAACAGCGATTTGATCCGAATGAATTCAGCACGCTGGGATTGTTCTGGGATCCGTCGCGGCAGCAGATCAATCTGGAACTGTCGTCGAAGCTGGTGTCTCTCGAAAAGGGCCAGACGGCGAAGTGCGCTTATGAAGTGCGCTATCTGAAAGCAGCCCCGCAACCCAAACATTGAACCAAGCCGACTTTGCTCGGCGAAAGCAGCCATGAAAAAACCAATCGCGTATCAGAACCATCAACTGTGTACATCTGCGGAGCCGGCTCCGAGTTCCGCCTTCAGGCGGTCCGGACCGCGGCAACGCGGAACTTCAAACGGGCACCCTGTCTGGCGCAAAGCCTGGACCGTTTTGCTGACCGGGACTCTGGCGGTCGCAATCCACGCCCTCAACTTCGCCAGCGCCGCTCCGTCGTCGTTGTTGAGCAAGGAGCGAATGCTCCTGGTCAACGGTCAGCCGCGTTTCCTCCTCGGCCTGTATGAGAATCCCAAGGACGATGCGGTGCTCAAGGAAGCGATTGAAGCGGGTTTCAATTTGATTCAGTGCAGCGCCGAGGTCGCCGCGCTGGATCGCGTGCAACGGTTCGGCGGCATGGCGTGGGTGAACGTAGGCGGCGCGTTGGATTTGAGTCAAAACGCCACCAGCAATCACAAACAACTTGCCGACACGGTGCGGCGGGTGGGCAAGCATCCCGCGTTGCTCGTGTGGGAAGGGCCGGACGAAATCCTTTGGAACAACTGGTGGGGGACGATGGAACGGATTCGCCCGGAACTGGAAACCATGCGGACCGCAGGGGAAGGAAAGGCGGAATTGCAATCGCTGGCGCGGCTGGCGCGGGACATGTTCGAGCGCGGGCTTTACTTGGATTTCGAAATCGTGCGCGCCGAGTTCTGGCGCCAAGCGGGTCAGCCCTCGCCGAATCCGGGCGTGCGGATGGACGATGCCGTGGCGCGCGTGTGCCAGAGCGGCGAGGGGATCACCGCCGGCATTCGCGAGTTGCGGAAGTTGGATTCCCGCCACGCCATCTGGCTGAACCACGCGCCGCGTAATTCGCTCGAGGACCTGTATCTTTACAATCGTGCGGCGGACATGGTGGGCTGCGATATTTATCCGGCCCCGGCCAACTTGACCGTCGGTCACAGCGACTTGCTCGACATGAGCCTGACCTCTGTCGGCGCTTACACGCGGCGGATGCAACAAGCCGCGCCCGGCAAAGCCTGTGCGATGGTGCTGCAAGGCTTCGGCTGGCGGGACTTGAAGGAGAAACCCAAAGATAACGAAACGGCGGTCGGGATCGGGCGGCGGCCAAGTTGGGCTGAATCGCGCTTCATGGCTTACGAGGCGATCATCCACGGCGCGAACGCGATCCTCTATTGGGGCACGGCCTACATGAAACCTATGGAGGACGACGGCTCGCCGGTAAGCGGACGCCCTCGCCTCTGGCATGACCTGCTCCGTGTCGCGCGCGAACTCCGGGCGTTGGAGCCGGCGCTCGTCGCTCCCTCCCTCAAAGCTCCCATCGTGCGGCAGGCGGAAACTTTCGGCTCGATCGATGGCCGGGGAATCCGCTGCTCGGTGCGGCGCGCGGGAGAGGATTTCGTGGTGTTGGTCGTGAACGAAACCGACAACGGGCTGACCTTTTCGCTCGCCGACTTGCCGGAGAAACTCAATAGCCGAACCCTCTACCGGCTTTACTCGCCCGAAGCGCGTCAGGTCTTTGGCCGCCAATTCGGCGATGGGATCAAAGGGCGCGACGTGCATGTGTATGCGACTTCGCGGCGGTTTGAAAACCCGGTGGTGACCAACCAATAGGCTTTGCTTTGGGCAATCGTTAGAGAATGGCTATGAATGACAGCTTGAGAAACCCCAAGGCTATCGCAGTGCTGACTGCGATGCTTTTGTTCGCCAATGGCCTTTGTGCTGAGCCACGCGGCACAACGCCCACGCTCATTCTCAACGAAGACGACAGCCATTTCTTTGGCTCACGTTCGGCGGTGCAGATGAACCTCGCCGGACTCCACGCGTTCGTTGATCAATACGCGAACACGGCCGTGTCGCATCTGTTTCTTTGTCCCAACGCGATGAAGGCCAGCCATCGCAGCCAGGTGCGGGATGCGATCTGGGAAATGGGCGCAGGCCAGCAGCCGCCGCAGGATGAGGTCGCGAAGAAATGGTGTGAGAACGCCCGGTTGCTGGAGGAACGCGGCCTCGACCCCTACGCGGTGTGGATCGCCCGCTGCCGGGAAAAAAAGATTTCGCCGTGGCTCTCCATGCGGATGAACGATGTCCATAACGTGGATGACGTGGACAGTTACATCCACAGCTCGTTCTGGCGAAAGCATCCCGATTACTGGCGCGTCCCCGGCGGCAAAGGGTGGACGGATCGCGCGCTGGATTACGGCATCCCCGAAGTCCGCGAGCACGCGATGGCCTACGTCCGCGAGTTGCTGGAACGCTACGATCCCGATGGCCTCGAACTGGACTGGATGCGGTTCGGCTATCACTTCCGGCCTGGCAAGGAAGCGGAGGGCGTGATGATCTTGAACCAGTTCATGCGCGAAGTTCGCTCCTTGACGAAACAGTGGTCGGCGAAACGTGGCCACCCGATCAAGCTCGGCGCCCGGGTGCCGACGCTGCCGGATGCGGCGCGCGGCTTGGGTATGGATGGGGTTACGTGGGTGCGCGAGGGACTCGTGGATTTGCTTGTGCCGACGCCATTCTGGGCGACGACGGACTTCGACATTCCGATCGAACTCTGGCGGGAACGAATCGGTGGGGCCGCGAAAAAGGTCATTCTCGCGCCGGGCGCGGAGATTCTCGTGCGCGCCTATCCGGCGGCAAAACCGGTTGAAGCGGATCTCCTGTCCAGTCGGGGTTTCGCCGCCGCCTCGTGGCATCGCGGCGCGGACAGCATCTACCTTTTCAACTATATGGATCCCGGCCCGATGACCGGTGGCCAGGACGCTTACCGGACGCTCCTGCGAGAGGGGTTGAGCCGCAAAATCACCACCCAAAAACCGCGCCGGCATGTGGTCACGTACCGCGACACCGTTGCCTCCGGAATGTCGAGTGATGTGATGCTGCCGGTGACTGGTTTCAAAGGCGGCACCTTTCGAATCTACGTTGGTTCAAAACCGAAAAAGGCTTCGGCGTTTGTCGTTGCCGGTTTGGTGCAAGCTGACGGCATGGCGCAGGGCAAGTTCGACCTCACGATCAACGGCCGGAAATGCAATCCGGCAGCGGACCTCACCGATCTCTCCCTGTTTTCCGGCGTCGCCCGGGCGGTGCAACACCAATGTCCGTCCGATTCACTCTGCGCTGGCTACAATGAAATCCAGATCAAGCAACTGCCCGGCGAGCCGGAACAGAAAATCGTCTGGGTGGAATTGCGAATCGCGCCCCGGTGAATTGCCGGGGCTGGGGAGTTGGCCCTTCAGCCGTAGCTGCGGACGTGAGTCCGCGCCAACTTTTGTTTGATTTGCGCCGAGTCACGGCGGCTACGCAGTTTTGAAGCAGCTTGAGAATTCCGGGCTTTCCGAACCGGGGCGGCTCGTGTAGAAAACAGCCATGCGTAAATCTATTTCCTGTTTCGCCGCTGGTTTGTCCGGCTGGGCGCTGTTGTTGAACCTCACTCATGCCGCAGAGCCGAAGCCGCTGCGCGCCCTGTTGATCACGGGCGGTTGTTGTCACGCCTACGCCACGCAGAAAGGCATTATCAAGACAGGCCTCGAAGCCCGCGCAAACGTCATGGTGGATCAGATTCACAGTGATTCCGGCAGCACCAAACCGCCGCTCGCGATCTACCGCAATGCGGATTACGCGAAGGGCTATGACGTCGTCATTCACGATGAATGTGCGGCGGACATCAGCGATCCGGTCACCATCAAGGCGGTCCTGGCACCGCACGGTGCCGGCACGCCTGGGGTGAATCTCCATTGCGGCATGCACTGCTATCGCATCGGTAATCCCAGCGAGCCAGCTACCGCCGGTTCCGAACGCGCGCTGTGGTTTGATTACCTTGGCCTCCAATCCAGCGGCCACGGGCCGCAGTTGCCCATTGCCATAAAATTCACGGCCAAGAATCACGCGCTTACGCAGGGTCTTGGCGACTGGACCACGATCAACGAGGAGCTTTACAACAACATCCAGATTTTTCCCACTGCCACGCCGCTCGC
>CAIKLQ010000900.1 GCA_903828255.1 uncultured Verrucomicrobiota bacterium | reverse complement strand
GTCAATTCGCGGATGACATGGGAGAGCGCGTAACCGTAATAAGGCATCCAGCAGAGGACTTTCTCCTCGCCGCTGGCCGAGACCCAGTAAAACACCTTGTTTTCCCATTCCTGCAGCGAGGTGCCGATGCGGTCGAAGTAATTCGGCGCGAACGAAAAGTACTTTACCCCGGCATGCGCCATGGCCGACACCGTTCCCCAGGTGTAGCCCGGCACGTCGCTGATCATGGCTGACTCCACAGGCACGCCGCAGCGCTGGCCAAATTCGGTCGCGTAACGAAAGAGCCGCAACAGTTCCTCCGGACGACATAATCCGGTTAACTCGTTGCCATACATCGCATCGAGACCCACCCACCCCTGGCGGACCGCCTCGATGAATTCCCGTTGTTTCTCCGGCGACGATTGGCGCAGATAGCTATCCACCGCCCAAAGCACCTCCACGTTCCATTTGAAGCGGGCGCCTTCGGGGTAGTTCGCGGTCGCGCGGGCCAGTTCAATGCCGCGCGCGATGTTCCGCATCTGCTTCTTCTCCACATCAGCCTGCAGCTCCGTGTAGCCAATATCCACGTGCGAGTGCGGCAGGATGTAAATGGTCATCGGCCGCACGGGTCTGAGCCGCAACTCGCTCCGGGCTACCGTCTGTCCGGCCACCTCGACCGAAATCCCAAGTTGCTTCTCGGACTGAACCGCGGGAAGGACCGCATCGAAGGAAGGGTTGCCCAGCGCCAGGCGAAGACTTCTCGGCTGCAAACCCTCCACACGAATCACGCCTTCGACTTCGTGCCCGTAGCTGTAATCCAAGGTCACGCGCACTGGCTGCACTAGCCCGACAGCCCTCCTCTCCAACACCGGAAAGGCCACGGCTTCAATCTTGATGCCCAAAGGAACCTTCTCCGGTTCAGCGGCGGTGTAGAAGGCGATCTCAGCGCCGCCCACGCAGTCGTGACGCTCCGGCCCCAATTCGGTCACATGCCACCGCACGCGTTGGGCCGTGACCGAGGTCGGCAATGCGACGAAGGTCACACCCGAGCGCTGGTGGACATGCGCCACCGGGGTTTTGGCGATGACGCGGTCGCTCTCATCCATGAAGATCAATTCGGAAGAAACGATCGTCGCGGGGTCGTTGCGGTCCACGTGCCGGAGACCGGCAATGAGCGTCGGTCGGCCGAAATCGAACTGGATGAAGGTGTTGGTTCCTTTGGCGTGCGAGGCATATTCACTGCGCAACACGCCGTCGAGCATGTTGGTGGCCTCATTCCCTCCGCCCCGATAAGGCGTTGCGCTATCGGTGATCGTCGGACTCGGCAGTCGTACGAGCCGGACAAAGTCGGAGGGGGCAGCCTCCGAAGACTGTGCCATGGTCTCAGCCGGGCGAGCCACCCAAACCGGGCATGACACAGCAAGAACAAACAGATTACGAAAGAGAGCCTTCATCTCACTTGTTGTCGGAGGACTGTTGCGGTTTTTTGACGGGCGAGGGTGGCGCATAGAATGCCTCAATCTTCAAAGCCCCGCTCTTGCCCGAAACGTCCACATCACCCTTGAGTGGATCAAACTGCTTGTGCTCCACGCCGTTGACGCGGACAGACTGGATGGGCTTCTTCTCCGGGTGGCGGAAGCGGACCAAAGTCCGCGCCGGAGCGGTCTTGAGTGCCAAGTCGGCTTTGCAGGTAATCCGGTTTTGCGCGAGGTCCGGTTCATATTCCACCGAGACGACGCCGAAGCCGCTGTGGACGCGTTTGAGGTAGATGGATTCTCTGCCGCTCAACCACTCACGCGGCAGCGCCCGCCCGAGATGCAACGTATCGCCTTTGCCATAGACGAACATGTAGCGCAGCCACTTGATGGAATTGGATTCGTCGGACGTCTTGAAAGGCTCGGCGTTGGAAAAGCCCAGCCCCGGGCGAGGATGTTCCACCACCCCTTGAATGTTGGGGCTGTAGGCGGCGGTGAAGGCATTGAAGAACATCCAAATATAGACCTCGATTTCGTCGCGATCGAGGTAAGGCATCAGCCCGGCGAGGAGGTTGGGCTGGCAGGAGAAGCCCGCCCAGTCATACCAGGTCTCGTGAAAATCCGGGATCGGGTAGCCGAATTCGCCGCCCGTATAGAGGTTGTCCTGAAAATCATCGAGGATGCCTCGCGCCTCCGGGCCATTGGGATCGAGGATGCCACAGAGAAGCAGGTTCACCGAGCCTTCGAGGGTTTCGCGAATCCACCCGAGATCGCGACCGCGCCGGTAAACATGCGTCGGGTAATGCGGCACCCAACGGCCATCGCGCAAGCGAACCAATGGATTGTGCTGCCGGGCGATGGTGAGGCTCCGCAAGATGTCCGTCCGGTAGGCATCGGCCTCGGCACGCAGACGGCCCGCCTCCGGATGACCGATTGCCTCAAGCGCAGCGGCCACGTGATCCATTCCGCGCCAGTTCCAGGTATTGCTCGGGACCCAATAGAAGAAGCTGTTGACGTCTTCCAGTCCGCCCGCTGGCAGAAGTCCGCTCTCCCAACCGCGCGAGAGGGGTTGGTTGCCCATGGTAAGCCGACGCTGGCGTATGACCCATTCGGCACCGCGAATCAAATTTGGCGCGGCCCCTTCCAACCACGCCTTGTCGCGCGTCATGAAGTAATGTTCGGCGAGTGCCCACATGATCCAGCCGTGGCTCTGGACGTAGGATTCGCCGGCCTCGGTGCCGCCCGAGCCGTAAAACACTCCTTCCTGTTCGCTGAAACGACCCGCGAGTTTGGCCGTGCCCTGATATTTGAGCCAGAGAGCCAGCCGTTTGCGGGCGTCCTCATGCAAACCGCGTTCTTCCAGTTCTTGGATGACCATCGTGGACTCATTGCCGAAATTCCCGTAGGCGTCAGCTCCCACCGACGTGCTGATGAAGCCATCCTCCCCCGGCATGCGGTGATCCGAGATCATTTGGTGGGCCAGGTGGGCCTTGTGAAACGCATTGAGTTCCGGCTCCGGAGTCTTGAGTTCGGCCCACGGCGAGACTTCATCGTTCCAGAAACGGCCGGTCTGGTCGCGCAGCGGCTCAAATTGCAGTCGTGCGAGGGAGGCCCGCTCCGGCTCGGTGGAAATGGATTTGCGGGCGACTTTCAGCAACACTTCGCAACTCTCACCCGGGGCTAGTTCGCGACGCAGGACGAGGCCTTCACTCCTGGCGGTGACGGACATGCTGGTCCGGATCGCGCCGCGCACTTCGAGCTTCCCGTCTGTGGTCGAAACCAACAACTGTTCACCATTCGCATCGCCATCTGCGCCGGGATAGTTCGTCAAGGTCAGCGCGTCGCGCGGGCCGGCGGGGACTCCACTTCGCGCGCCGTCCTGATAGGGATGCCGGGTGTGCTGGGAGCGGGAAGAGAATTCAATGGGCAAGGAGGCTGAGACCGGCAGGTGTCCTTCGTTCCGGAGCGTGAACCGCACCAGGCAGACAGTGGGTTCATCGGCGGTCAAGTCCTCGCTGACGGGCTTGAGCAAGGTCACCGCGAAACTTTCCTGATGAACTCGCAGGTCGCCGTTTCGTCGCTCCACGTGATAAATCAGCGCCGGCGCCGGATCGGTGTAATTGGCCACGCGGCTCCAGCGCCCCAGGCCGAAGAAGAACCGATGCGCCTGCTCGCTGCCATATCCGTTCTCCATGGTGATGTCGCCGTCGGTCTCGATGCGAAACCGGTTCTGATTGTATTTGCATCCGAGCATCATCGCCACCGGATGCCGCTCCGGCTGGCCGAGGCGGGCGCCGCTGAGGCTTTGCTCGGACATCTGGCTCACCATGCTCGCGATGCTGCCCTCGGCGGCAGGCATCCCGGAAGCCTCGCTGGTTCTTCCGGGGCCACCGCGCCGCTTCACTTCACGCTGATAGGCTTCGAAGGAGGCGAGATCGGAGGCAAGGGTCACGAAAACGCCTTCGCCCTCATACCAGATCGGACCTTGAGCCAGTAACGCATCCATCGAGATGGTGAAGGTCTTGTCTTCCATGCCAAAGGTGACCAGCCCCTCGTCATGAGCAAACCGATGAGGGGAAACCAAATGCCGGACGTCCACGAGAAAATCCCGGTGAGCTGGGGCTCCTTCGAGCAGACCCACGCGATTCCGCTCCAGATGTTTTGTCCCTCGCCCGGCCTCCAGATTGACGATCTCGCAATTGTGCCCCGAAAGCTTGACCTCTTTCACACTCACCGGCTTGCCCGCATCCAGCAGGACGCGAATCCTGGTCCGGGTCGGCTTCGATGCCGTGTAAACCTCGATGCGCTCAATTGCGTCGGGCGTCACGCCTTCCACACGAATGCCCAGGGTGTAGCGGTAATTGACGTCGCCCCCATTGAAGGAGACTCTTTCCTGGCTCAACGGATCGAAGCGCAGGACGGCTGTATGTTGTCCGGTTTTCTCCACGCGCACCGCGCCCTTGTCCCACGAGACGTCGAACCAATCATCCACCACCTTCCAGCCCAATTGGAAACTGCCGATCGTGGGATCGAGCAATTCCTGCCGTTTGCGCCGCCAGGTCTTGTGCAGGTAAGACAAACCGACGTCGTTCGGCACAGCGGACTTGAGTTTGACGACCACTTCGCGGATTTCGCGCGGCTCTTCAAAGCGCACCTCATTCGCCGGCGTGCCGGGCAACGCGAACGGCGCGATGTCGAGGCTTTGTTGCTCTGCTTCGACGCCCGCTGCGGTCATCCACAGCGGCTTGCAAGTTAGCAGACCAACCAGCAGGAAAATCCATGGGTTCTTCATTTTCAATTTGCCTTTTGTTGCTCCGATTGTTTCGCGGTGTTCGGCCAATACGGCGACGCCGTGCGAGCGGTTTTCAAGTGGGAGACTCATATTTGGGCGGTTGACCCTGCGACCAGAGCGGTCGCCAATCTTGTGAAAAGAACCTTGGCTTTCATGGTTTGCTGAGCCGGATGACAGGCAATTGCATTTGGCTGGCGAGGCGATGGCGGGGCAATGTGGCGCCGCATCAAGGCCGTTTCGCTGTCGGCATGCCGGTTGTGCTTCGGATTGTTGTCCCCTACAGTTCATCCGGGTTCCAAATCGTGGCGGCGATGTGCTGCTCGATGCGTTCAGGCGTGTTGTAGTAGTAAATGGTCACGAGCCTGCCATCGGGTCGCTCGACCATGCGGCAATACCCCATGTCCCACGTCGCTGCGTCATCGCGCAAATAGATGACCTTGCCCCACGTCGCGCCGTTGTCTGTGCTGATACGCGCACGAATTCCATAAGGGACGCCCCGGTAGCCGTACGCCGCGACGAGCCGACCATCGCGCAACCGCACCAGCGAGGGCGGATTGCCGTTGCGCTTGCCGCGGTCCGTGTCGCCAACCTTGCTCAGAAAGTTCCAAGTCGTCCCGTTATCTCTGGATTCATAAGCGTCAATCCAGTTCTCAGTTACCGGTGGCCGTTCTCCACCGAGGCCCCGATCAATGCGGCGGCGCAACGCGGAAACCAGGTGCGTGTTCGAGATGCGCGCCGTCGCCGGCATCACTGAGCGCACGCTGAATGGCTCACCGGTCATCCAACCCAGAAAGCGCCAGCTCAAACCGCCGTCCGTGGTGCGCGCGCAGAAGGCACGATCAGAATACTCGTCCACCTGAACACCTTTCTCCTCCGCCGACAAAAAGACCGTGCAGGTGTTTGAGCCGCTGATTAGGTAGTCCGTCCGGCTCGTGAGTTGTCCCGTCGGAAAGTCCGGAAAGCTGTAGCGTCCTTCCCAACTCTTGCCCCGGTCATACGAGATGATGTAGCTGGAATCAAAGCACCGCATGGCAAAGTCCGGGTGCGCAAAGTTCATCGGCTGTTTGAGCTGGACCTCAGGTACCCGCCGATTCATGGGAAGTTCGGGTTGCTCAAGGTGCCAGGTCTCACCGCCATCAAGACTCCGGGCAAGCGCGGCGGCTTGGGGCTTGGTGGAATCAATCGCATGTCCGCCGCCCGAATTGCTTTTGTGATACCCGAGGCTGAACCCGACCAAGATTTCATTGCCCCAACTCCACAGACCGTTGTTGGCCGGCCAGCCCGTGAAGCGGCCCGGCGCTCCGTAAACCAGCACATGTTTGCCGGCAACCCAGGCGAAGGCACTGCGATCAATCGTGCTCGGATCAGGTTCTGGACGGCAGTTCCAATATTCCTCCTGTGCGGTGGTGTGGCGGATCCGGTTTTCGGGAATCACTTCCGGTTCGTGCCCGGGCCAACTCCATTCAATGCGAAATCTTCCTTTCCCCTCGTGCTGGTGTGAATAGTAAACTTGGATGTGATACGCGCGGTCCCGAACCATTTCCATCGTTCCAGTTCCCAATCCATCCTTCGTCTCCAAAACTCTGGTGTTGGCGATTTTCAAAGTTACCCGCCAGTTTGTTTTCACGCGGAACGTGATGTTGGTGGATGCGGGTGCAATTAGCTCTCCCTCCCACATGGCCGACCAAGATGAACCAAAGCCGGTCTCGGAATCAAATTCCGGGGCCATCGTCCGGATCAAATCACCGCCCTTAGCTCGTGTAAAATCCGCGTTGCCATACCATGGCCCAACCAAACCCGGACGCTTGTGATCCGTGGAGGCGACCTTTTTCAGACAAGTCAGAATGGCTGCCGCGACCGGTTGGGCCAGAACGGCGGAGCCCTCCTTGGTGAAATGCACGTTGGTTGGAATCTGGATTCCGGAGAGTTGAGGCAGCGCGAAGGCATACAGATCATTGATGGCAACGCCGCGCTTCTCCATGACCTTTTGGGCCGCCTCGTTAAAGACCGGCACATCCTGAGAACGGCGCGGCGTGACGAGTTTTCCTTCCGGCACGGGCGTGGTGGAGGCCCACATCAGTTGGGCGCCGGTCTGTTTGAGGCGTTCTACCAACTGGTCGAGGTTGCGCTCGTACTCTGGCAAGGATACCAGTTGTTGGCCGTTGCCCATGATCTTCAGATCGTGTAAGCCCCAATTGAAATGAATGACATCCCAACGCTGATTTCCCAGCCAAGCATCCAACTTGGCCAGCCCATTGGTGGTAGGACCGCCATTCTCGGGGATGCGATGCACATTGGCTTTGCCCGCCAACTGTTCCCGCACGGGCAAGGTGTAGCCAATCGAGATTGAATCTCCGATCAGCAGGACTCGCGGCAAACCGGGAACATCTTGGATGGGGCGCAGGGCGGGGTTTGAGGAGGTGTCGCTGTAATCAGCAACTACATTGGTGGAATCCGCAGCGGGCAACCTGGAATCAAAACTTGTGAACGCTACCCCGCTCAAGAGCAAGAAGCTGCAATGAAGCCTCAGCGAGGTCTTGGCGGCAGAGAAGATCGAGACAGTTGTGGAATTCAACTCTTGCTCCTGTTTCATAATCTAGGGTCGCCGTGTGGCCCTGCTGCCAGTCGAAAGCCTGAGGTTGTCCAGGTCATAGCGGCTGGTCGGCTGCTCGACATCGGCATTCGGAATGCGGTTTGTGAGCCAGGTTCCGTCCACCTGGGGACGCCGGGTGAAATCGCGCAGGCGGAACTCGCCGGTGCGGAATACCATGCGCTCAACACTGCCAGGAGTCTCAAGAAATGCCGCGTTGTTGAGCGCCAAGCTTCCGTCCACGATCATCGAGTAGGACTGCCTGTCCGCATCCACAGCCAACTCGACGCTGATCCAACGGTTGGTCGCGTAGGCTTTGACGCTTTGCAGCGTGGCACCATTCCAGGCCATGATGTTGCTGTTCGTCGGATTGAAAGAGAGCGCCACCGCACGGGTGCCGTTGCCCGATACGACGTCAATCTCCATGGGCGCGCT
>CAIKLQ010000899.1 GCA_903828255.1 uncultured Verrucomicrobiota bacterium | reverse complement strand
ATTCGGTTCGGGTCCTCTTGGATGTTGTAGTTGAGGGCATAGATGACCTCGCCGGAGTCAATGCCGCGGGTGTAATTCCACACCAAGCGATTGTAAACCGGTGACACCCGCGCCCCGGGCAGCAGAAAGTCGTCCCGCCCTTCGAGCAGCGCCAGTTCCTCGTTCAGTAGCGAGGACACTTGACCCTTGAAGGCGAACAGCGCCGTGGCCACATCGCCGTAGGTGCTGTTCTTCGTACCGATGCCAATGGTCGGGTTGGCAGCATCCGCCCAGGCTTCGTTGCCCAACATCATGTAAAGGTCGTTAAGGTAGCCGGCGGCCAGCAGCAGTGCGTCGTTGGCCGGGCCGTAATTGTAACCCGCCTCGATGCTCAACATGCGGCCGCGACGGAGCACCGTTTCGTAGATTTCAATAAGCCCGTAGTTGTTGATCGTACTCAGGTTCAAGGCCACGTCGCCTTCCCACCGCCGCCCCGCCTGGGTAAGCAGACTGGCGTCGGTGCTGACGGCGTTGTTGAAAAAGTCAGTCACGCGCTGGTTGAAGGGGTTGATGCCGGCAAGGACGCGCTTGATCCAGCCCTCGGCGAGTTTGGGCTCGGTCCAGTCTGACCAATTGGTCGCGGTCGCGGCCGGCGCCGCACTGTAGAGCGGGTGCTGCGGACTCATTGGGCGGTAGCGCATCACGACATAGTTATCCGTGAGGGCCTGGATGCCCGCGCCGCCGAGCGTCTTGCGCGGATGGTTCAGCCCCGAATCAAGCGCGAGGTATCGGGACATGGTGGCGTCCGCCAGCGGCGGGAGGCCATCCACGGGAGCGGCGATCTTCCATTGGTACTCGAAATCGCCATAGCGTCCGGCCAGGTCCGCCGTGTGCTGGAAAGTGACCAACTCGCTGAGCGGATTCTCCGCCGTCAGCACCTTCAGTTCGCCCGTGTAGAGGCTCCCGCCTATTTTGAAGATGTGCAGGGAAACCGGATCGCCCGGCTGGGTGAATGACCAGCCATTGGCTTCAATGACGGTGACATAGCCGCTGCCCGGGCCGGTCGCGCTGAGGGCATAAGAATCCACGGCGGTTTCGTCGCTGTTCACCTCGGCCAGTTCCTCCACTCCCACCGCGACGGTTTGGGAGGGATCGGGCACGTAGGTGCCAGGGGTGGTGGTGCTCTCCACAAAGGTTTCCAAGTCGGTGGCCAGCGCTGCCACCAAGGCGTCCCATTTGGCCTTGTAAGTGGTGTCACTGGTGGGGCAGAGGGCCTTCGCGGCCTGTAAGTCCAAACCGGTCAGGACGTTGAGCAGGGTGTAGTTCTCGCCCAGCGCGGCCTGCACAAACTCACCTTTCAACACCAGGCTGCCATACGTTCCCCGGTTCGGATCAAAGAACACCCGCTTGCCCAGATGTGGCGGCAGGTTGGGGAAGTAGTATTTGCCTTGGTAGTATTCGGATTTCACGCTGGACGGAATGACGGTCAAGGCTTGGTCATTCAGCGCGGAATACTTCTCCCGCGTGGCATCGTGCAGTACCACCGACACCGCCACGTTCGTAATATCCTGGGCAACGGACTGCTGATACAGCACGCGCGCCGTCCTCATATCGCGGATCCCGGGCAGATTGAAAGCCGGCATCGTGAGCGTGGCGCCAAACGGCAGGGTGGGCAGCGGCAGGCTGGAATCTTTCGGATCGCGCACGGGCCAGACGGGCCGGTAAACGATCTCCAGCGACTGGGTGTGCTTCCAATCCGAGCGGCCCACGAACTCGCCGGTTGCCGGGTCCACCGGCCGCAGATACGGCACGATGCTGCCGGCGGCGGGCGGATTCGTGATGCCCGGCCAATCAAAGCTGGCCTCCGTCTTGTAGTAATACCGCATGGTGAAACTGTTCGTCGGCGTCGGGGCGGCGGCTAAGAACGGGGGCCGCGTGGTGAAGGATACCACGGACCGCGTGTACGCGTTGGACGAAACCAGGACCATCGGGAGCTGCGTTAATACCGCCCCGCTGGCGACCACGGTCAGTTGCAGGTTGTTGGTCACTCGCGTGCCGTCGTATAGGTCCACCACCACCAATGCCAGTGGGCTGGTCCCGATGTCCGAGCTGTCGGGCTTGCCCAACAGCGTCAGGCCAGAGGTGCGCAGCCACGAAGGTGCGTCGCCGGTGAGCACCAAGGACAGGTTCTCATCCTGGCGCGAGGCGTGGACCGTGAAGGAAAAATCCTCCCCCGCAATCGCCTCAGCGCTGCTGAGGGCTTGAAACGTTTTCGTTTCCGCATTGTAGGCCCCGGCTTGCAGGCTCGGAATGCCCGCGTGCGGCCCCCGATAAACCCAGGCATTGTGTTTGCGATCCACCCAGGTGAACGAATCGTAGTGGCCATAGATCCCGTTGGTGTCGGAAGACGTCCAATGGCCCGGATAATCGGCGCCAGTGTGGTGGACTTCTACGTTGAAGCGCGTGGCATACATGCCCGAACCGTCCACGGGCTTTTGCAGGAAGCCCAACGGTGGTGGTGGCTCGATCATCTGGCCGGCTGGCACGATGTAGTCGAATACATAACCCGCCTCCGGCTTTTCGCGCAGCACCCGGAAGACGGCCATCGCGGGTCGGCCATCCTCGGCGGTGTAGTTCAGCAGCACAAACGGTTCGGAGGAGTAGTTGACCCCGCTGGTAATGTTCAAGTCGTCGCGCGTGGCGAACGCCGTGCCACCGGACATGAGGGCATGCTCCTCATTGGGATTGTATCCTGGAAGCCTCTTTTGGTTCTGCGCGTAAATCGTGGACTGGACCTCGTACGGATCAAGCGTGCCGCTGCCGAGCTTGCTGGCCAGCACAATCTCCCGCGGGCTTTCGGGCCACTGAATCGTGTAGCGTCCGATGTAAGCCGGCCAGTGAATGGTGGAGAATCCCAACGCGCCGTTGCCGGCGTTTAAGCCGGCCTGGCGGTTGTTGGGGCGGAACCACCAGACTTCCAGCAAATTCGTGCCTGGAACGGCATTCACCGGGATGATTGCGCCGCGGTTGGCGGCGGCAAAACCGCTCCCGAAAGGATTCACATAAGCGCCCGGGTTGAAAAGATTGCCCTGGCTCTGATTGATATAACCGGCGAGGTAGGCGTCGCCGCTGCCCGGCTCGCCGGTGGGGGGGCGAATCCGCTCGCCGACGTTCACGGTCTGTTCCACCAACCGGGGCGCGCTGAAGACATCTGACCAGAGCGATTGATCCGGCGGGGCGAGCGCGACTGGTTCGGTTGGCAAATCCACCCAGAAGGGAGGAATCGGCTCGGAAACCAGGGTGGGAGCCGCACCAGGATTGGCGACTACCGTGGGAGCGCTGCCGGGGTTGGCCACTACCGTGGGAGCGCCGCCGGGGTTGGCCACCACCGTGGGGGCCGCGCCAGGATTGGCGACCACCGTGGGGCCGGTGCCGGGATTGGCGACCACCGTGGGGGCGGCCCCGGGATTCGTCGCCAACGGTTGCAGTAACGCGTCCAGACTAGTGCCACGATCCGTGCCTCCCGGTGGCGGCGAATTAGCAGGGGCGAAGTCAGTGGGGAGGTAGGTGCCGGAGAGCAAAGGGGTCGGCACACCAGCAATGGCGGCGTCATCAAACACCAGGTTCACTGCCACGGCAGCAACGTTCCCCCCCGAATTTCCCAACAGGGCACAGGATTGCGT
>CAIKLQ010000898.1 GCA_903828255.1 uncultured Verrucomicrobiota bacterium | reverse complement strand
GCCGGCAGGCAGAGCGTGGCCGTGAAACCGAACGAATGGAAGAACGGCAAGATGCCAAGAATCCGATCCTCGCCAGTCATGCCGAACACCTGGTCCATCTGCTCGATGTTGGAAACGATGTTGTAGTGGGAGAGCATGACGCCCTTGGGTTCGCCGGTGCTGCCGCTGGAGAAAATCACCGTGGCGAGGGAGTCCAAGGATGGCAATTGGCCGATGGCCGATGGCAAAAGGTCGCGCCGGGCTTTGCCTTCTGCCGGCGCCGATGGGCCGCGGTCCTGAAGCGCCGCTTCCAACATTCCGTCGGGAATACAGAACGCCATGAGTAGCGCGGTAAGTTTTTCCAAGGCGGTTGGAGCACCGCGCACTGTCTCGGCCTGTTTCGTGCCCCCTTCGTTAGTGGCCGAGGCGGTGCTCGGCGGTCCTTTCCCGACAACATCCTCCAGGTAAATCACCTTTCCCGGCACGGTGAGTTTTACCTTTTCCAGAAACGCCCGCGAGGTGAGCACTGTCTGGAGGCCGCATTGTTGCGCGCAGGAAGCGAGCGTTTCGGCGGACACGGTGTAATTCAAATTCACCGGCACTTTGCCGCTGAGCAGCGCGGCGTAATTCGCCAGCGCCCCGCCCACGCTCGGCGGCAGGAGCAATCCGACCATCTCCTGCCCCGCCCAGATTTTTCTCAAGCGCCGCGCCAGCAAAACCGTGCGCACCAGCGCGCTGCCGAAGGAAAGTTTTGGCGTTTGCGAATCCGCCAGCGCGAACCGCCGCGGATACCGGCGCGCCGTGTGGATGAAGGCGCGGGCGATGGTCCGCATCCGCTTTCGCCGCAACGCCCATGCGTCGGCGACCAATTCCTGCACGACCTGGCGCACCTCCGCGGGTTGGGCGCTTGGCGGCAGTGGATTCCCGAAACTCACCGTCACCGTGTAGGGAAAGCGGCGCGGAAACTTCCACAGGAAGCGGCCTTTCTCGAAGCTGAAGAGGCTGCCCCACACGCCGTCGAGCGCGACCGGCACGATGGGCGCGTCCACATCCTTCATGATCCGCTCGAACCCGCGCCGGAACGGGAGCAGTTGCCCGATGCGCGTGATCTGCCCCTCGGCGAAGATGCACACCAGCCCGCCGGCTCGGATCGCCTCGCTCGCGGCCTGCAACGACTTGATCATCTCGCGCGGCTTTTGCTCGGAGGAAATCGGGATCACGCCGAGCGCGCGGGCGAACGGATTCAGATACCAAAGCTCGTAAGTATCCGCGATCATCATGAACCGGACGTGCCGCTCCGTGGCGGCCATGATGAGCAACGCGTCCACCCAGGAAACATGATTGCTGACGAGCAACGCGCCGCCCGTGGCCGGAACGCGCTCGTTACCGAGCGAGTGAACGCGATAGGCGAGGCGGGTCACGAACCGCACTACGCCGCGCAAAATTCTGGCGGCGAGGCTGGGCTGGTAGGTGGACGTAGAGGTTTCGGTAGTCATGGTCGGCAATTGAGGTTTAGCGCAGAGACGCCGAGGGCGCGGAGAGGCGCCGCGCAGCGCCGGCGAGAGAGAACCCTTTTGCACCCCTCTCGGCGGCTCTCCGCGATCCCTGCGGCTCTGGATTCATAGACTTATTCATCGTGCTTCCGAGTTGCTGGAATTCAAACCGCAGCCCGTTTTGTTTTCACGGCGAGCCCCAGCCAAAAGGCCGCGCTGACGATCAACGCCGCCGGCAAAATCAAAACCGCCTTCTGTAAACTGCCCGTGGCGGTCGAGATGCGGCCCACAATTTCCGGTGACCACATGTCGCCGAACAAATGGATCATGAAAATCGAAACTGCCATGGCGCTGGCGCGGAGATTGATCGGCACGCTTTCGAGGATGAGCGTGTTGACCGGACCGGTGGAGAGAAAAAGGAAGAACATCGCCGCGGCCATGAAGACCATGGCCCCTAAGCGGTCAGGAATCAGAAACGCCGCGAACCCGAGCGGCACGGCGACGAGCACCGAGAGGCCCAGCGTCCACGCGTAGCCGGCGGGATTGCGCCTTTGCCACGCGGTGGCGGCGAACCCGCCCAGCATAGTTCCGACCAGTCCGGCGACGACCAACACCCCGCCGAAAAATGCGCCCGCGTGATCCACCGCCACGCCATGCACGCGATGCAGGAACGTCGGCCCCCAAAGCCCGAAAGCCCCGAGGGCGAACGTGTAGGCCGTATAGCCCAGCACAACGAGCATGAAATCGGGAATGGAAAACAGTTTTGCGATGTCGCGCACGGTGGGTTTCTGCGCGGCTTCGCTGGTGCGGCCCTCGGCCTGACCGCGGCGCGGCTCGGCAAACGGCAGCAGCACGGCCGCGAGCAGCAAGCCCGGCGCGCCCGCCCAGATGAAGGCGTGGCGCCAGCCCCAATGCGCCGCGATGTAGCCGCCGATGATTGTCCCCAGCGCCGCGCCGACGGGAATCGCGACGTAGAAAATTGTGATCGCGTTGTTGCGTCGCTGCGACGGGTAACTGTCGGAAATCAAACTCGGACTGATGGTGGCATAGCTGGCTTCACCCAGGCCGACGAGCACGCGGAAACAAATCATGGAGACATAAGTCGGCGCAAAACCGGTGAGAATGGTGCCGAGGCTCCACACGAAAATGCCGGCGGCGATGAGCCACTTGCGGGGAAACCGGTCGCCCAGCCAGCCGAAAATTGGTGACGTGACGAAATACCCGATCATGAACGCCGTCACGAGCCGCCCGGCCTGGCCATCGTTGATCGCGAGTTCCTCTTGCAGCGGCGTCAACACCGCCGAGAGCACGTAGCGGTCGAGATAATTGAATAGGTTGAGGCCGGTGAGGATGGCCAGAATCCAGCCCGGAGAGAGTTGCCTGCGCGTGGTGGTGTCAGTCATCGGTGGCCACTCTAACCTTGATCGCCCGGAAGTGTGAATCGAAAAACTTTGGGCGACATTGAGTGGAGCGCGAGCCGTCCCTGGCTCACCGCGGGGGCAACTGCGGGTGAGGGTCGAATGCAATTCCCCGCCGCCGGTGCCGTTCATCGCGGTCTTCGGCGCGGAACCGGGGTTCCTCAAAGCGTTACTGGACCTCAAAGGCAACGCGAAGTTACTCCAGGCGAATTCTCACCCTGCTCTCTCCCCCCTCCGAAGAAGAGAGGGAACACCGCTTCGTGTGCCGGCAATGGATCCTGCGCTTTGATCATGAAACCAGTGCCCGGCGGGAACGCCGCGCCCCAGAACGGTTCAGAAATGCATCCCCACCGTCACCTGCAATGCCTGGCTGATGAAATCATATTTGCCGTCAGCGGTCTGCCCCGAAAAGCTCGCGGGCTGCAAGGACGTCGTGCTGCCCGTCACCGTGCGCGGCGAGCCGTAGCCCAGTTGGTATTCCATTTCGGGGTTGGGCGGAGGGCCGGTCGGGGGCCGGCTTTTCGCCCTCGCAACCCCAAAGCCGGTCACAGATCGGCGCTCCCCGCGGTCGCGGTTTCGTGCGGAGTGTGAAATATGCGCGTTGGAGCATCCCGCCGTTGGTCTGGTTTCGCCGATTCTTGTTGCGTCTGCCGCCCAAGCGCGGTTGTCTCTAGCCCACCTATCCGCTGAACTGCACGGCCCGCTGGGGCCGGACTGGATTGGTCGGAAGCCGGCGGCTTGAACCGCCATCGAATTTGCCCGTCAAAATATGTCGCGCCCGCGCCCAACCCAAACCACCGCGTCCGGCGAAGCTCCCAGCCTCGCCGCCGTGCTCCACGACGCCCTCAGTCCGGGCCTCGCTTCGAAATCCTGCGGCCCGTTCACGAGTGAAATACCGAAGCCCGCAAAGACCCAAGTGCCTGACCGCACTTCGGTGTTTGGGTGTTTTGGCCCCTTGGTCCTTGGATGTTTGGGTGTTTGACTCCATGCCCCGCACCTTCACCCTCGCCCTCCTCAGCGACGTCCATTACGCCGGCCCGGCCGAGCAAGCGTGCGGTGAGGATTATGAGTATCGCGGCATCGTTAATCCCCTGCTCCGCCACGCCTACCGCACCTATCGGCACTTCATCTGGATGCGCCATCCATTCCGGCACAACGGCCAGATCGACCGCTTCCTCGCCGAGGTTGGCGACGTAGATTACGCCATCGCCAACGGGGATTATCCGTGCAACATCGCGCATCTGGGCGTGAGCGATGACGCCGCTTTCGAGAGCGCCGCCGAGTGCATTGGAAAGCTCCGCGCAAAATTCGGCCCGCGACTCCGCCTCAACTTTGGCGATCACGAGCTGGGCAAGTTCAGCCTCGACGGTAAGCGCGGCGGGCTGCGATTGGCGAGCTTCCAGCGGGCGACCGAGGAGCTCGGCATTCAGCCTTTCTGGCAACTTGAACTCGGGCGTTACGTATTGATGGGTGTGGTTTCGACGCTCATTGCCCTGCCGTTGTACGAAGCCGACATGCTGCCGGAGGAGCGGGCCGGGTGGGAAAAACTCCGCACGCAACACCTCGCCGAAATTCGCGCCGCCTTCGCCGCCCTTGCGCCCGACCGCCGCGTGCTGCTGTTTTGCCATGACCCGACGGCGCTGCCAATTCTGGGCCGCGAGGCAGCGGTGCGCGCGAAGCTGCCGCAAATCGAGCAGACCATCATCGGCCACCTGCACTCGAAGCTGTATCTCTGGCAAAGCAACCTCCTGGCGGGAATGCCGGCCATCAAATTCCTGGGCCCCGCGGTCGAGCGCATGAGCGGCGCGTTGCATGAAGCAAAAAACTGGCGCCCCTTTCACGTCCGCCTCTGCCCCTCACTCGCGGGCATCGAACTGCTGAAAGACGGCGGCTACTTCACCGTGAAACTCGACGCCGCCGCGCGCGAACCGGCGCGGTTCGTTTTCCACCCGCTCAAACGCTGATCGCCGGACAGATGTCGCGCCCGGCGCTACGGCAGGCAAAGCTGCCGGCCGCTACTTTCCAAACCGGCCCTCAGTTGCCGCTGACCGGCGCCGGCTTGGGGTGCATCCCAGCCAACACCCATTTGCGCGCGAGCCACAGGCCGAGGGGCGAACTCAACGCAATGCAACTGTAGATCAGCCACATGGTCCCGGTGTGCAATTCGGCGGCGGGCGTCTTGTCCGGACAATAGTTGGCGAGCATCCAACCGGAATAGAATCCCGTAGTCCCTTTGGCGAGCAGCCACGGAATGTTGGCCAGCCCCATGTATTGCGCCACGCGGCCCGGCGGCGCGAGTTCGGAGGCGTATTCGAGAAAGCGCGCGGACCACAGCGCTTCGCCAATGGAGAAAATCACGAAGTACGTGATGAGCATCGTCAGGTTCGGCCCGCCGCAGAGCAGGAACGTCGGCAACGCCGAAACCAGCGTGCCAAGGACCATCATTTTATACACGTTGATGTGCCGCGTGAACGCCACCGCCAGCGGCACGCCGAAGAAAATGATTCCGGGATTGATCCAGTTCACCAGCCATTCCATGTGATCCGCCACGTCCTTGTTGTAGGCGCGCATGATGTATTGCGGCATCGTCAACCATTGGTGCGCGAAGAGCGTGCGAACCGGCAGCAGCATGAAGATGAAAAAAATGAAGCGCGGGTTCGAGAACGGGCCTTCCGTGAAATAACTCTTGAGCCGCGCGGCCAGCGGCGCGGTGCTGGCTTTGCGCATTTCCTCAGCGGCGTCAGGCCGCATCTTGGCCGCTTCCACTTTCCGCGTGAAGAATACGAGAAACAGCACCAGCGTGAGCACCGTGACGCCGAAGCACAGCCAGTTCACCGCCTGGACGCCCGAGTCCGTGAAGGCGGCGAGCCAGGTTACGACCGGGCCGCCGCTCTCCCCGACCTTGCCGTCTTGGAGGTTTTGCACCGCCGGCCGAATCCACGATGAGAGCGTCGCGATCCCCACGATCCCGAGATTCATCACGGCGTAGATCAAGCCGTAACCCATGGAGCTAGTCTTTGCGTCAGTGTATTGCTTGATGCCGGAGTAACAGACCGGTTGCAGAATGGCCTCGCCCGACGCGACCACGAACAGTGAAACGATCACCGTGAGCGCGATCATGGACGTTCCGCCCAAGCCAGGCGCGAGGCAGTAAAGCAACCTTCCGATCACCGTCATCACTAAGCCCGCGATGATCGCCCGGCGCAACCCGAACCCCTCGGCCAGGCTGCCGAGGCCGAGCATCAACAGCGTGATGAGCATGGTGAAAACGGAAACCGAGACGCCCGCCCACTTGTCGCCCCAGCCGAGATCCGTCGAGAGATACGTCGTCATCAACGTGAGCACGCCGAAATACGCCGCCGAATCCACCACAAACACGGCGATGATGAACCACAACGCCTGCGGGCATTTGAGGATGTCCGTGAAGGAATTGATGAAATGGCGCAGGCCGGAAGTCTGGTCTTTGGTCATCGG